>DATKWM010000094.1:0-12535 GCA_035529575.1 Desulfatiglandales bacterium | reverse complement strand
GTTATTGAGCATGTTAATGATCCATTAGATCTCCTTAAGGAGGTGAAAAGGATTCTCAAACCTGATGGCCTTATTTTTCTCCGCTGGCCTCACTCGACTCCAATAGTCAGGATACTTGGTCCTTTCAGCAAAAAATTGGATCTCTATCATACCCCATACCATCTCTATGATTTTTCTCCGAGGACGATGGAAAAAATGCTGACTTTTTGTGGATTCAGGGAAATTGAAACAATAATAGCAGGGAATACCAGACCATCGAAGAGGTTTAACAGGTGGTCTTCAATTATCTTCGGTCAGGTTGGGGAAGCATTATGTTACCTATCAGGAGGCCATTTTTTGTTACCAGGGATTAGCAAGACGACCTTAGCGATTAATTAACTTCAGGGATCTCTCATAATATTTTATGATAATACTATCCACAATTCTGTCGCACATTAGCCCGAGACTCTGGATATCTACACTACCCAAGGTACTTTCTGCAGCTATAATCGCCCCAGTGCCAACATCAATGATCCTGGCATCCAATCTGAGCCTTTCTCTTAACATCATGACACTACCTGTGACGATAGCATCGGCCCCAAGGATCTTTCCTATCTCCTTGGCTGAGGCTGCATCTATTAATCCGGTTTGACTCAGCTGGAATTCTTTCAGGACCTTGCTCAATTTTTCCCTTTCGATGATATTAAAGGCTCGAGAGTTGACCAGAGAGGTGGTCATTATCTCGGTTACCATCTTGCCCATATTATCTTTCTTTGCCTGCTCGTTGAGTCCTTGGAATTCCAGAATGGCTATCTTTGCCTTTTCAATTTCAGGAATTGTTTTTTTCTCATCTTGTATCACTGGTGGAGGGGTGACAATAGCAGTCTTGGGGCCAACATCAGGAGTATGGCCAACCTTTGTAACCTCATATGCAATGAAATAATTACCAATACTCTCGTGCGAAAGGACATTGTCAAGATACCTCACTGTGAGCCTATCACCAATAGCAGGCCATTCCTTTGGTGTGAAAACAGTCCTCCTTCCTACTCTAAAATTTATCTTCTGTCCATCATCGGCCTTTACTATAAGGATTTTTCCAGTCCGTTGTACAAATGTCCCTTCAAGGTAGGTAAAATTTTCAGGCTGTGATACTGCTGCCTGTTTTTTGCAACCAAATTCTCCAGAAAAAACCAAAAAGAGCACAAGGATTGCTAAAAGGGTAATACCTTTTCTTACCATGATATTTTTTATTCCCATTGAATTCATTCTCCTAAAAAAGTCTTTAGTTATTCTCTGTTTTATTTGATAATATTTTCTGAGAACCTTTGTCAACGCCAAATATGGAAGTTGATTATTTTTTGATATAGTATATAGATAAAGAAATACCACAGGAGATATGGTACAATGCTTGGGAACTGTTTAGGTAGAAAGGAGATTTCCAATTGAAAAGATTTAGAGAGCCCCTTTTTGTTCTTTTGTTAGTATTCTTTTTGCAGTCTTGTGCTGGGTGGGCAAAGACCAAGGATTACCACCCTTTTGATGCAAGCGGACTTGACAAGCTGATTCCTGGAAAGAGTACAGCAGCTCAAGTGACAGAGATACTTGGTGCTCCCAGCGAGATAGTCAAGCTATCCAATGGCAATGCATATATCTACAGGCGTTCTTTAAGTAAAGGAACCGGTCTTTGGCTTTTGATTGTAAGTTTTGGAAACTATGACGAGCACTATGATCAGATTGTCATTTTTTTAGATAAAAAGAATATAATGACCCATTTTGCAGTCACCTTGGATGCACACAAGGCAACCTATGGTCTCCCCTTTTAAAGTGTTTCCCTTTTTGATTTACTCCTTCCTAGTGGGTAGTTTAATTACCGGATGTGTTTCCTATAGAGTCATAAAGGCGGTGGAAGGAAGGTCAGTTCCTGATATCTTTGAGGAATTCCGGGTAGGAACGACTACACTTCAGGAGGCGCTGGAAGCCTTAGGTGCTCCGGATCAGGTGGCAGAACTGGAGGGGAAGGATGTACTTATCTACCGGAGATCTTTATTATCTAATAGCGGAATATCCTTTGGCATACCATTGACTGATATCTGGGGGTCTAGTTTTGATTTTTCGGCCTATGGGGAGCTTGTTCGCTACGATTTGGTTTTACTCTCCTTCACACCAGATGGGATACTGAGCGATATAGCCAGTGAAAAAGGCTCACGCTACCCCTATTTAAAGACACTTCTTTCTGATAAAAAAGGTAATTAGGCGGGTGATTTTCTCGAGCGACTGGAGATAACAGAAAATAGGGCAGGTAAAACTATAATGGAGGCAAAAAGGCAGGTGCTGATGCCGATACATGCTACATATCCCATGCTCCTTAATCCAGGATAATGTGATAGGGCAATGGAGCCGAAGCCTACCAGGGTGGTAAGAGATGTTAAAACAACAGCCCTGCTGGTGTGACTCACCCCTTCCAATATATGGGCATTCTTGCTATGGTGAAAGGTATTAGCAAGATGAACCCCGTCATCTATACCGATTCCGATAATCATGGGAAGCACAATACAGTTAAGAAAATTGAAATCAAGATGAAAGATGACCATTATGCCAGTTAAAGTCACCAGTCCAACAATAAGGGGGAGGGTTGATAAGGCAACTAATTTCAGACTTCGATAATACAGCAGAAGGACAATTACGATAATCAGCCCTGCTAACCACATACTTGTCTTTAGGTTTTTGATGATGATTTCCTTTAAATCTCCAGTGAGCAAATTGGCACCGGTAAGTTTATAACGATTCTTTCCTATTCCCTTATCCTTCAGTTTCCCTATAATCAGCTCTTTTAACTCGTTTGTGTCTGCCCTGGACCAAAGGTCCTTTTTAGGGATAATATAGGTGACAAGCCTGTAAGATTCACCATTCCCAAGAATAAATAGCCTTAAAAAATTACCCATCTTTGTGGCAAGAATTTTTGAAGGGAGAAGGATTTTGTTTGTTGATAGGGCTTTTGATAAAACCTTAAAATAATCATCGTAGAGAGCTGACCTCTCAAAACCATTATTTTTTAGTGCCTCATCAAATGTCCTTCTAATACGTGCTATGTTAAAATATTCAGGGTTTGTTTTAATAAATTCTGTGTTAATCATCTGTTCGCTGGGGGAGGGGAGGTAGTCGCTGATCGATTTAATTCCAGCAATAAGGCGTGAGCCACCTAATTCTCTTAGTGCCCTATATATGGAGGCATTAATCTCCATACAATCAGACTCGGAATTACCTTCCACGACCAGGAGGACCTGTCCGGTTGAGCCTCCAAGCCAGTCTGTCACCTTATCTTGAAGAATGAGCACATCGTGATCAGCTTGGCGAAAATTCTTAAGGTTTTCATCGAACCCTATTCTACTGCCCATGATCCCTAAAAGACATATAATCACAAAACTAATAGTAAGGAGAGTTTTTGGATATTTCCAGAGCATGCCTAATAAGGCCTTTAAACCAAAACCAGCTACAGTAATCTCTCTGCCATTACCTCTTTTTTTTGAAAAATAGACGAGAAGAGAGGGGAGCAAAAAAATCATAACCACCAGGCATAATAGAATACCAGTGCCGGTAAGAATACCGAGCTCCCTGAAACCCCTAAAATCCGATAGTGCAATGGCGTAGAATGCAGAGGCCGTGGTTATGCCCCCGATGACGATACCCCCGCCTGTCTTTTGGAAGGTGTGCTTCAGGCGGGTAGATATATCTAAGTCCTTTTCATCTTGACCACAATAACGGTTGAGAATATGTATGGCAAAATCGATTCCAAGGCCTATTAAAACGGCAGAGAATACACAGGTAAGAATATTGAGATGATGAAATACAATTCTCGCAAAGCCAAGTGTCCATATGAGACCGATGGCAAGGGGTGTAGCAACATAAAAGATGACTTTTAGTCTTCGGAATGAAAGACCAAAAAGAATGAGTACCCCTAAAAAAGAGGTCAGTATAGTAACTTTAATATCCCTTTTAGTAGTGGCCTCGTCTTTGATAGCAATCGGATACCCTCCTGTATAAGATATTTTCAGCCCTTTTATCGAAGTTTCATATTCCTTAGATAATTCTGATAGAGATATCTTTTCAAGATCACGCACCTCTTCCATTAATTGTTTACTAAAGGCGATATTCTGAGGAGGTTTTTTTGGCTTAATAAATAGGAAATAGGTTCTACCATCTTTGGTACGATAATATCCTCGATGAGATCTAAATGGAAATTTTCCACCAGGAGGCGTTAGGTTTGTTCTTATTAATTTCCTGAGCCCTAACGGATCATTATAAACGAGTTCTTTGGTTACAATGCTGAAAGGGGTCATCAGGAGCTTTTTGTTCTCGCGAACCTGCCTCTGGATCTCTATATCAGAAAGTTTTTGGGCCAACTTGTTGAGCTCTCGAGTTTTCAAGAAGACAGGGAAATATTCCATGTATGTTTGAAATAACAAGGAAAGGTGCCTCTCGCTGCTTTTATAGTTAACTTCGTTGATTAATTTACTTTTCTTAAGATTTTTTACTAAAAGATTTACAAAGGATTCAGATTTGCTCTGGCTAAAGTTCGGTGGCACCTCAATTACGGCAACCAAAACCGATTGAACCCCAAAATCCTCTGAAATTTCAAAGAAGGTCTTAACACTTGGATGATCCGAAGGAAGGAGTGAAAGGAGATTAAGGTCAAGTTTTAGTTGGGTAGTAAGAGTAATGGCAAATAGAGTCAGGATACCACAGAGAATAATGATATACTTATGGAAGCGAAATATGAAAAGATGTAATGAGGACAACCTCTTGATCTATTCTTTTTTGCTTTTAGAAAAATATTTTTCCCATAAGGGATCTGCAATCTTACCATATTCTTTGGTATACTGATCAATATCATCATGCAGGTCATTATATAGTATTTCTGCGCCCTCATGAGTGAAGTAGGCGCCATAGTCCTTGATAGCCTTTCGACTAATCTCTGGTCTATCGATCAAGGTGCAGGGGCGAAGGAGGTTTTCGTATACCGGAAGCTGGGAGCAGATGGAGCGAAACATGGGGGATTTGATAGCATCTTCAAGGGAACTGGTCCTGATATTATGCGTCGCAAAGTGGGCAAATACACAAGGTTCTATGTCTCCATTAGCATTGACATGAAAGTATTTTCTTCCACCGGATATACAACCCCCAACTACAGGTCCATCATTCCAGAAGTCAGCCAGCAATATGGATTTGCGAGACCGAAGATTGGTCAAACGTTCGAATTGGTATCCCCTTTGCTCGGGAGTTTGCATCAGATCAAGATTCGGTTCACGCCCAATAGGAACGTACATAAAATACCACCCAAGGATACAGCCCTTTTCAATCATAAAGTCAATAAATTCATCACTATTCAGGATTTCTGTATTTTGTCGTGTTAATGTGGCTGAAAATCCAAACAAGATTTTGGTCTCTCGTAATAAATCCATCGCCTTCATTATGCGATCAAAATGTCCCACACCCCTCCGTTCATCAGTCTCTTTTCGGTATCCCTCAATACTGATAGCCGGAATAACATTGCCAACTTCAACAAGTCGTTGACAGACCTTCTCATCAATCAAACTTCCATTAGTATACATATGGAAAAGGACATCATTATGTTTTTCAAATATATCAAAGATTCTTGGATGAAATAATGGCTCACCTCCTGAAACCACACAAAAATACATGCCTATCTCTTTGGCCTGGGTCATGACCTTATCTATTTCATCAAAGGTTAGCTCAGCCTTTTTGTCATAGTAGCCAGCATAACAGCCATAACACTTCAGGTTGCATTTCATGCTTGGGCTGATAACAAAGAAACCCGGGGGGTAGAGTCCATCGTGCTTTTCGGAAAAATCCTTTCTCTTATTGGTTCCCACCAGACAATGGTTGATGGTAAAGGCTTTGATAATTGTCTTTCGATGGTATGGGTTGGTACCCCGTAATATTTTTTTTGTAACGGTTAAACTGGGATGGTTGCTATCAAATAAGTCCTTTATCCATCGTATCTTTTTTACGTAATAATCTTTTTTTACGAGTTTTTCTGCCAGCCAGGCTATAAGCGAATACGACCACTTAAAGACACTTTCATTTCTTATCCAGGAAAGGGTGGCAAAGAGAAAATTAAGAGCATAAATTAAAAAATTTTGTTTTATACTGGCTAACATTGGTTTACCTGCCTTCTTTATTCTAAGTTTTTTATTTATTAACAAAAAGATCCTTCAATTGCAAGACAGCTTCGCCCATACCATAAATTAAAATACACCCTAATATGCTACCTGCAATCAAAAGTGGATAACTGGCCTGCTTAGGTAGTCGAAGGAGTTTTGATAATAGAACCCCAGTCCACATACCGCAGCCTTTAAGGGGCAACATGGAGATAGCTACAACCCCAGGTGTTCCCATGAGTTGTATCCAGTGGAAAAATTTTGATTTGTGGAGCCTCTCTTCTTTTTTTATGGTTCTTTCGTAGAGCTTTCGCATAAATAATCCATTAGAGATCCTGCCATAGATATAATAAAATAAGGGAACTTGAAGCGTATCCAGCACGACCACTACTGGTAATAAAAAAAATGCTCTGAAACCTAAAAACTGAGCGCTTAAGATGGCAACAGGCCTTCCTCCCAATATATAAAGGGGGATAAAATAAATTGCAAAATGATCGGCAAGATTGTTTTTTAAAAAGAGAATAGCATCATACATGACTTGAAATACCTATTTTACCTAACGGCTCTATTGCAGTTTTATTAAAATTAGGATTTAGGTAACAATTTGGTTACGTTCAAGAGTTGAGACATTGATAGTTAATAGGGTAATAACTGTTTCTGAAAGACGATATCTCAAAAAAAATTCCACCATAGCTCTCCCGCTTATTTTTGTTACGAATTTACTTTGTTTAAAATAGCCGATACAGATGTAAAATGAAAGTCCTCCAGTAATCGGTTAAGCCTTTTTTCTGTCCTTTGGAGTCGTGCATTCAAAATAAATTTTTTCACCAAAGGAAGCCTAATATGAGGATTATCAAGGTCAAATTCACGAGGATGGAGAAAAATAACTGCAGGCCTGCCCTGATTATTTAGCTTTCGGATTGTAGTTTTAATAAGACTGTAGGGAAAAATTCGCAATCCCCATCCGCCACCCAGGGGGAGATTGACAAGTGGAGTGGTTGCAACAAGGGGAGGGAATTCCCATAAATGACCTCGATCACATTTCAACCTGTAAGGAATTTTCAAATAGCGAGGATTACCGATTATAGGCAGAGGTGCCATGCTGGAATCATATTCAAAGCCTTCTTGCTGCAAGATATCCAAGGCCCAGAGAGAATCATCCCGGATTGACCACTCTGGAGCTCTATACCCCTTAACAGGGTAACCTGTTATTGCAGAAATGATGCTTACTGCCTTTGTTAGGTCTTGCCGGAACGTATCAGGAGATATTGTATAAACCCGCCTGTGGGCATGTCCGTGGGTAGCAATTTCATGACCTTCTCTTGCGATTGTTTTAACCAGATCAGGATGCCTTTCTGCAACAAAACCGAGGACAAAAAAGGTAGCTTTGATCCTCTTTTGGCGTAGAATTTCCAATATCTTTACGGTATTTATTTTAACCCGGCTTTCTAATTGAGGCCAACTGTTTTCAGGTATGAGTTCGTCAACCCCGCAGATATGGAACCAATCCTCTACATCTACGGTTAAAATGTTTTCAACGGTCATGGTTTTCTCTTTTTCAGTCGCTCTTTCATGTCTGCGTTATATAAAAAGGTCAGGGGAGTGAGGATCCTCCCCAGGACTGGCAGAGGATCCTCAATAGATACTATGTCATAGGCGGTATTTCTATCCCAAAAATTAAAAAATTCGGGCACTAAACTCCTCCGTTTGGGATTGTAAATAAAATGGAGTATATCCCCTGGCAAAAGCCACCGACATCTTTTTCCTATTTGGTAATGTTCAACAGGTTTAAAACTTTCACCACGAGACATACGATACAAGAGATATGGAAAATTGACACCTGCTTGTACAGCCAAGGATAATGAACCCCAAAATCTCGGGTTGACTTCCATTAATTTTGGGATGTTATCACGTGGATCAACCTTGAACTCCACCATACCCACCCCGAACCAATTAAGAGCATTCAATAAGACCTGTGCCATATCACGGATATCATCACGTCTGACGCTTTCTCTTAATGTACTCGCACCCCCGGTTACAGGATATTCCCTCAAGCGTTTATGAACAAAAGAGGCTTTCACCCTTCCTCTTTCATCTAAGAGAAAAGAGGCACCATAACCTGGTCCCTCTTGGGGGATAAGTTCCTGAATCAAGGGGTAGGGAAAACGTTGATGGACTGATAGGTATTGTTCCATCAAATCTCCCGGTTGTTTAGAATAACATATCCCCACTGCACCTGAACTTTTTTTTGGTTTTATCACTATTGGATAAGGGAGGCTGTTCTTAAGTTTATTAATCTGAGAAATATCATCTATATACCATGTTTTTGGAATGGGTATCCCATGCTTTTCTGCCATTTGAAGGATTTTATCTTTGCGCTGGGCAAACGAGAGCTTCTCAAAGGATACTATCGGGAGATATGTTAGGCGGGAAAATTCAGCGTGGTAGCGTGATATTAGATGTAAGGTTTCATCCTCCATAGGGAGGAGCATTTGATAAGAGATACGCGATAACGCTTTAAGAAGAAAGTCTATAAACTCCGAGGGCCTATGATGGGGAGAAGGATAAACCACAGCCCGATGACAATATTTTGAGAAGGCTGCGGTGGCTAAACGAGTGCTTTCGCCAACTGTGACCTTAATTCCCTTTCTTCCGAGGGCTCGAACAGCCGCGAGTGACTTTCTCCAATGACCATCGGTAATGAATACTTCAGAGCTCATAAACTATTTTTTAGCATAATTCCGATTAAGGAAATAAAAAAATTTGTACATGTACAGGCAGATGTCATGGAAAAAAAAAGAAAAAAAATTTAAAAAATGTTTCTTTTATACTACTCAATCAGCTGTCAAGCAATTTAGTTTTTTGAGTATTAAAAGACTATAAAATATAAAACGTGCTTCTGCACACTTTAATCTTGCGTAAAAGACCTTCCTTTGCTAAATATTTTTGACTAGTTCATCCCTCTCTCAGCGCAGTAGAATGATTTTATGGAATTTAAAGAGAAAAGAGTAATTATAACAGGCGGCACAAAGGGGCTTGGGAAGGCAATAGCTATTTCTTTTGCTCGAGAAGGCGCCTGGGTAGGAATAAATTATTCTTCTGATGATAAAAGTGCATCAAGTGCGGAAGCAGAACTGAAACGTTTAGCAACAAAATTTATTCTCTTTAAGGCAGATGTCTCTTCTGGATCAGATGTGGAGAAGATGGTAAGGAGCGTTTTAGACCAATGGGAATATGTGGATATCTTGGTTAACAATGCCGGAGTTATTAGAGACAAACTGCTCATGTTCCTTGACGAGAAGGATTGGGATCGAGTACTTGAAGTTAACCTGAAGGGAACGTATCTTTGCTCCAGGGCAATTATAAAAACTATGATAGCTCGAAGGTTTGGTCGTATTATTAATATCACCTCACCAAGTGCAATTACTGGTAGGGCAGGCCAGACAAATTATTCGGCCTCAAAAGGGGGGATAATTTCCTTTACTAAATCCCTTTCCAAAGAGATGGCCCGGTTGGGCATTACAGTAAATGCCGTCTGCCCAGGGATTATCTCTACCCCTATGATAGAAAATTTAGACCAGGAGACAAAAAGTAATTTATTAAATATGATTCCTATGGGTAAATTCGGCAAACCAGAAGACATTGCCAGTATGGTTCTCTTTTTGGCCTCAGAAAAAGCAGGATATATTACTGGTCAGATATTGACTGTTGATGGCGGTTTAACATGAAGAAAAATAAGAGAAACAACGAACTGGAAGAAATCGTTAATAACTCAGAGGCAATGTGCGAGTTCCTCAAGAAAATGATCATCGAGACCCTTAAGCTGGAAAATGTTACTGTTGGGGAAATTGATAGGTATGCACCTCTATTCCGAAAAGGATTGGGCCTAGATTCCATAGATGCATTGGAACTTGTAGTGGCCATTGAAAAAATTTTCAATGTTATTATTGAAGACGAGGAGGTGGGTAAAACAGCATTTGCTTCGATAGATGCTTTAGCTAATTTCATACAGAAAAAATATAAACAGGGATAGTAACCCATGCAGTGGGTAGAGACAGAGGAAATTGTCCGGTTTAACGAGGTGGACGAATGGGGAATGGCCTGGTATGGTCATTATATGGCCTGGTTTGAGGTTGGTCGGCTATCGCTACTAAGGCGATTTGATCTTCTGCCAAGGCAAATGGTGGACTTGGGTTATATAGCGCCAGTGATCAATTTACAATGCGATTTCAAGAGCCCGGTAGGGTCCGGTGACCGTATCGTTATTAGAACGACTGTGGCCAAACCAGAAGTCGCTGCATTAACATTTAAATTTGAGATATTACTAAAAGAAAATCGAACACTACTTGCTCAGGGAGAGACGACACAGGTCCTTTTAACAACCAATAAAAAAATGATTTATCGACTTAGCGGGGAATTTGAAAAGCGAATAAGGAATCTCGTGAATTACTGCTCACAAAAATAAAATCTTTCCGCATAGAGGCGATTATTTATATCTTAAGTTGACATGAAAACCTGTGCTGTTATCCCAGCTTTTAATAATGAGACCACCATTTCTACAGTTGTTGCGAAAACACGACGTGAGATTGATCACGTGGTGGTTGTAGATGATAATTCTACAGATGAAACAGCACGCTTGGCTGAAGATGCTGGAGCACATGTCATAAGGGTTTCGAAAAACAGAGGTAAAGGAAATGCTCTGCGAATTGGATTCCACTATGCGCTAACAAAGGATTTCGATGCTATTATTACCCTTGATGCTGATTTGCAGCACGATCCATCTGAAATACCAAAATTTATTAAACATCATGCGATATACAGATCAAAAATTGTTATTGGGAACAGATTACAGGGTAAGGAAAAAATTCCTCAAATTCGTTACGCTAACAACATAATAGGAACATATACCTTCTCCTGGTTAATTGGCCAGCCTGTTGATGACTCACAATGTGGGTTTAGACTTTATGACCGCGAAGTGTTGGAAAAAATTAAAATTCTGAATGATGGTTTTGAGGCAGAGGCTGACATTATCCTTAGGGCAGGTAAGCGGGGGTATAAGATAGGCTTTGTTCCTATTAAAACGATCTATTTTTCAAACCACAGTCACCGATCATACTACCGTCCTGTAAAGGATACTTTTCGTATCAGCATCATATTTCTCATGAATTTGTTCTGGAAAAATCGATGAACAAAAATACTGCCAAACGGGTGGTGGTAACAGGGCTTGGCATTATAACAGCCATAGGGGAATCAATATCCACATTTCAAAAAGCACTCTTTAATGGAGAATGTGGAATTGGACCGGTATCACTCTTTGACACCACCGGTTTTCCATGTGAGGTTGCTGCACAGGTAAAAATTAAGGATCTAAAAGAATTTTTTGGGGCTAAGGGAATCAAAAGGGTTTCCAGGTGTGATCTTTTAGGCCTTATTGCTACCCGTGAGGCCTTGTTAGACTCTGATCTGGATAGCGAAAGATGCTCTAAGAAAGACATTGGTGTTGTTCTGGGAGGTGGTGCAGGCGGCATGCTCTCTTGGGAGAAATATCGCCGCACCTCATGGTTACATAAAACCAAGGCAAGGCCATCCCTGCTCCTTCCCATCGCCCACTGTACCTTAACTGATCTGATTGCCAGCCGTTATAGGCTGACCGGATCCCGGGCCACCATTTCAACAGCTTGCTCTTCCAGTGCTACATCGATTGGTTTTGGTTTTGATCTGATTCGATCAGGAGTTCATGAAATTGTGATCACAGGAGGAAGCGAATCCCTTTCAGAATTGACCTTTGCAGGGTTCAACGCTTTACGGCTTATGGACCCTGAATATTGCCGCCCCTTTGATAAAAGCCGTCGGGGACTCTCTTTAGGGGAAGGTGCTGCTATTCTTATTTTGGAAAATTACGAAAGTGCTGAACACAGAGGAGCAACCATTTACGCAGAGGTGCTTGGGTATGCTACAAATTCGGATGCCTTCCATATGACCTCACCAGACCCTGAGGCCATGGGCATGAGTAGGGTGATGACAAAGGCTCTGGAGACAGCTAACGTAAGCATAGATCAAGTTGACTACATCAATGCCCACGGTACAGCTACCAAGATAAACGATCAAATGGAAACGAAGGCTATTAAAAGGGTTTTTGGTGAGAAAGGTGCCAGAGCCCTGGCGATTAGTTCAACAAAATCCATGGTCGGTCATTGCCTTGGAGCAGCCGGAGCAATTGAAGCGGTAGCCACAGTCTTGGCCTTGTGCGAACAGGTTGTGCCACCTACGATACATTTAGAGAATCCCGACCCAGATTGCGATTTGGACTATGTTCCCAATAATTCCAGGACACAGGAAATGCGTATCGCCCTGAACAATTC
Organism: Desulfatiglandales bacterium; assembly: GCA_035529575.1. GTDB lineage: Bacteria > Desulfobacterota > DSM-4660 > Desulfatiglandales > B25-G16 > B33-G16. The sequence goes on along the minus strand of DATKWM010000094.1, from coordinate 15 downwards.
CTTTGCCTTTGGGGG
>DATKWM010000093.1:0-15547 GCA_035529575.1 Desulfatiglandales bacterium | reverse complement strand
GGCTGATTTTTTGAATGGGAGATGGGTCCAAGGGATAGCTCTAACCAGATTTCCCCGATTTTCCGCTCTCCCGTCAAGATCAAGCTCCTGATTCACTGTCATATCATCCTCGCCCTTCCTGCACTCATCCCACCTTTTCAGTCACATAGTTACCTCCACAACATCATGAGGTCGTTTTGTGTTTGACACACAATGGCGAATCCCATATAGTCAGAGTTCGAAAAACCAAGTTCTTATCAACTCAACCAAAATGGGGAATAGACTTCATTGCTCTTCGGATGCATTATTTGTCTAAGTATTCCAATCTGAACATCACAAGGAAGTCTTGTTATCCTCTTATCCATACAAGGCACGCCTTTAAGCTCTCCACGTTCAAGATTTCTGCCTCTTGTTACCCGAGGGGTCTCTCTGCACATCAATACAGTATTGCATCCAGGTTTTATACAGAGTCCATTATAGTAAGGCTGACCCATTTCACCATGAACTGTTTTCCATGATATTTTACTTCCACATACAGGACATTTCTCGTCTGGTTTTTTCACTCCACCAACCTCCCTATTTTCCGAAGCTCATTTTAAAACTAATTTAATTATTTCAATAACTTAACTTGTATTTACGATATTATAGGAATAGTGAAATCTCAACATCATTTTTGTTATTCATTATCTCACGTTATCGTATATATATTAGCTATAAGTCTATTTTACTTACTGCTTTTGCACTTTGATTAAGGCGAGGCTGTTCTAATGGTATCTCCTATCTTTTTTCCCGCAGTAATTCAGCCTTGTTTTTTTATCAACCTTTTGGCATGCTACATTGTAGGAAATCCGAGTAGATTCTATCTTATACTTCAAAAAAGGGGGAATTCTCATTACTGAAGGTATTCAGGTAATCGGTCTTGGGCAGGCATGTCTTGATTATTTGGGAAGAGTCAGTATCTATCCCGAGGAAGACAGCAAGTGCGAACTCATAGACCTCCACATTCAATGTGGGGGGCCTGCTTCTACCGCCCTTGTTACTCTTTCCCGCCTGGGCATACGAACATCTTTTTTAGGGTCTATATCTGACGATTCACGTGGTATTGAAATAGTAAAGGAGCTTAAAAAGGAAAAAGTGGATTCTACCTTTTTAAAGATTACTCCTGGTTATACGTCTCAGTTTGCCTTTATTGTAATAACAGAAAGTGGAAACAGAACGATCTTCTGGCACAGGGGAAGCGTTCCCCACCTAAGACCACGTGATGTGAACCTGAGCCCTTTTTCAAAGGCCAAAATCCTGCACCTGGACAGCCTGATGATCGAAGCGGCTCAAGAGGCAGCCCAGCAGGCCAAAAATATGGGGCTTACAATAGTCATGGATGCCGGAACAATGAGGGAAGGTTCCCAGGAACTGGTATCAATGGTGGATATCCTGATCGCTTCAGAAAGGTTTGCGGAACCTCTGGTGGGAGACATTGCACCTCCTGAAAAAGCCCTTAGAGCTTTTCATGACTTAGGCCCAAAAGAGGTAATCATAACACTTGGTTCAAGAGGAAGTATTGGATTGAGTGGTAAAAAGATCAACTTTCAGAAGGCCTTTTCCATTGATGTAGTGGACACCACTGGAGCTGGTGATGTGTATCATGGAGCATATATCTATGGACTGCTTCAGGGGTGGGATATGCAGAAATGCATGCGTTTTGCCTCGGTTGCCTCTGCCATCAAATGCACGCAAATTGGGGCACGTAAAGGGATTCCTCAACTTGAAGAAATAAAGGAATTTATGAGAGGAAAATAAAAAATTCGTTGAAAACTGACTTAATCTTTAAATTTTTATCTCTTTGCATAAACTCTGAAGCGAAACGATACTTTTGCTTTTGAACCCTTCTCCATGAAAAAAGAAATTGATCCAAAAATGCATTCAGCAGAGCATATCCTGAACCAGACAATGGTCAGGATGTTTTGCTGTGGTCGCTGTTTTAGGGCCCATATTGAAAAGAAAAAATCAAAATGTGATTATCGTTTTGATCGTCCTTTAACTGAGCAAGAAATTAGACAAATCGAAAAAGGTGTCAATAATGTTATTCAGGCTGATATGGTAGTTACCCAAGAGTACATAACTAAAGAAGAATCGCAAAAACATTACAATCTGGAACGTTTGCCGCAAAATGTAGGCGATGACATCAGGATTGTGAAAATTGGAAATTATGACGCCTGCCCCTGCAGGGGTACTCATGTCAATTCAACAAAAGAAATTGGTGAATTTCAAATAGTGTCAGCGAGTTTTGACAATGGTGTGTTAAGGATAAGGTACAAACTCGCTCATTTAGATACGTAAGGAAAAACCTTGAATAAAAATTCGCACTGCTGCCAAATGGATGAAAAACCTCTTGCCACAATGAGAAAATTCAAAACTGAGGATATCAATCAAATAACTAAAATTGAGGAGCAGGCATTTCCAAAGACAGCCTATTCAAAACAAACTTTTCTAAATTATGGAAACAGTTTCCCAGACACATTTATTGTTATAGAAACAGGAGACGATATTGTGGGATACATAATATTTGATAAAGGTGGCCATATCCATTCCACTGCGGTTAAACGCACATACCGAATGAAGGGTTTTGGTAGGATGTTGTTCATGCATGCCGTTAAATATGCTTGGAAAAGATTATGGCTCGAGGTTAGATCAAAAAACAGTGGAGCAATAGCTTTTTATAAGAGTCTGGGCATGAAAATAACTGGAAAAATTCCCAATTATTACGGGATCGATGATGCCCTGATTATGGAGATGAGCAAAAAAGGATAGGGTTAAAAAAATTTTACCTCTCCAAAGTGTTTCGTAAATAAAACAGAAATGAGGTTCTTTGAACGGAAATACATATTAACAGGGGCGCAAAAAGAACAGGGAAGGGAGATAGCCCTAAAACACTGCCTTCCTAAAATCTTACGTGAGTTGCCATCAGGTATTCATTCCTATGAAAGACGGTTTACAATCAATAGAGTTGTTGGCTATAAGACGGTATATGAAAGCATTAATACCTATAAAATTGTTCTTAAAGAAAAAAACTTTCTTGAAAAAGAGTGCCTGAAATTGGGGATTATCCCTGTCTTTAAAGGAGATTATATTTGTCTTGATTCCTTTCCCCGAAGAAACATCATAAAAGAGGAAATTGTAGGCGAAGTATTTCGAGATGGCGTGAAGACAATTGAAAAAAAATTATACTTTGATATCCTTGAATACATTATTCGGAAGTAGAATAACCTTGCTTTTATATAATAGCAAAGATTCCACAGGGTAAAAATTTAACATCACACGCATATATCGTAATGAAAATTACACTAACGATAAAATGTAAAGGATGAACGGATGGATATAAACAAGCTTAAGCGCATCAAGCTCCTGCTTCTTGATGTTGATGGTGTCCTTACCGATGGTTGCATCATTTATAACGATAACGGTGCGGAAACTAAAATATTTAATGTAAAGGATGGTCTGGGTATAAAGCTGCTTATGGAAGCAGGGATACAAGTTGGGATTGTTACCGGTAGAACTTCAAAAGCTCTGTATCACCGGTGCAATAATCTTGGTATTTCCCTTATATTCGATGGGGTTCATGAAAAGACTTCTGTGCTGGAACTCATCTCGGAACAGACAGGACTACTGGCTGAAGAAATTGCATTTGTTGGTGATGATTTACCCGATCTCCCACTTCTGAGAAGGGTTGGGCTTTCCATTGCTGTAGCCGATGCCCATGAAACCGTCATCGAGAATGTAGACATGATTACCTCTGCAAAAGGTGGAGCCGGAGCTGTAAGAGAAATCTGTGAAGCGATACTAAAAGCACAGGGATTTTGGAACAAAATTTTAGAGCGTTATTTGTAATGTCTCTTATATAGGCATCATACCTATTTTTTCGACACAAGCGAAAAGAATTTTTCCTTTATTTCCTGTCTTTGCTTCAGAAATTTTAAGTTTTTCCTTTTAGTAATTTCAAGAGTATTGGGGATTAATCCAATTTACTCTGCGGAACAATTGGCACAGAGAGGTCTATGATGAAGGCATTAAAAAAATGGATTTTTTTACTTCTAATCATTGTTACTATCCATTTCACTAGCTGTTCTTCCCTGAACAGGTTTCAAAAGGAAGGAACCTTACATCTTTCTGGGTTAAAGGAGCCGGTTACCGTTTTACGTGATGATAAAGGCATGGCTTACATCTATGCTCAGAACATCTATGATGCCCTCATGGCACAGGGTTTTGTTACAGCTCAGGACAGGTTGTTTCAGATGGAGCTCACCCGACTTTTTGCAACTGGAAGGATATCAGAGCTGGCTGGAGAGAAGGGAAAGGCAATTGATATTAGGATGAGGACGATCGGCTTTTATCGCAATGCGAAAAAGCATGCAGAGATACTGGACAAAGAGAATAGACTTTTTTTTCAGAAATACCTGGACGGGGTTAATGCTTACATAAAGACCCGCTCAGACACCCATCATCTTGAATTCAGGCTTGCCGGCATCAAACCCGGAGATTGGACGATTGCAGACTCCCTTGCCATTGGATACTATATGGGCTGGGACTCTGCAGCTAACATTCATACCGAAGCCATTGCACAGATGTTGGCAGAGAAACTAGGACTGGAAAGAGCCAGGGAGATCTTTCCCCTTAATATTAATCCGGATGATTTTCCTAAGGAAATAAATGTTGCTAAAGGCACCGTTCAGGAATTTGCACAACTACATCTCGAGACTGATAAAAAAATTATGTCTTATGTTAAGGATGGCACTCTCCGTGTAGGAAGCAACAACTGGGCTGTGGGACCTCTGCTCTCAGCAAACGGAAAGCCTATTGTGGCAAATGATCCTCATCTCGATGCCAGGATTTTACCAGGTCCATGGTATCCAATTGGTATTATTACCCCAGATTTCAGGGCAGTTGGGGTGATCATCCCTGGCACTCCAGGGATAGTGGTGGGCAGGACCGACCATATTGCCATAGGAGTAACCAATGCCTATGCTGATGCACAAGATCTCTATGTTGAGACCGTAGATCCAGAAGACCCTGATAGATATCTAGAGGGCAAGAATTCCCTGCCTTTTGAGATGATTGAAGAAACACTGAGCATCAAAGACAAGGATGCACCGCAGGGATTAAGAAAAGAAAAGATTAAGATCAGGCTCACCAGGAGAGGACCTGTTATATCCGGAGTGCTTCCTGGGCTTAAGACTGACAAGGTGATTACCATACGGTGGTCAGCTTTTGAGAGTATGGAGTCTTCAATAGGTCTTAATCAGGTTCTGACTGCCACGTCTGTAAAGGATATTCGTGAAGCAATTAGGCATGTGAATTTTATCATGCTCAACTTTGTTTTCGCCGACACAGAGGGAAATATTGGGTGGCAAGTATCTGGCAAGCTCCCTATCCGATCACGAGGCGATGGAACGATACCCTACGTAGTAAAAGACAGCCGTGATAACTGGACTGGCTGGATTCCATTTGATGATATGCCCCAACTCTACAACCCTCAAAGGGGCTGGGTCGGCACCTGTAATCATAAGACCGTAGGAATGAATTATCCTTATTACTACTCCTCCTGCTTATCACCATCCTACCGCTATCGGAGGCTTACACAACTTCTTAATAGCCCCGGTAAAAAGTCTGCGGATGAGCACTGGCAATTTCAAAGGGACAGCATCAATCTCATGGCAAAGAAGATTGCCCCCCTCATAGCAAAGGTGCTCATTGCTCATGATGACACCAAACAGATGGGTCAAATCCTCTCCCAATGGGATTACCTGGATGATATTGATAAAGCGGCCCCCGCTATATTCCAGTCTATATATCGAAAATTTGCCCTCTTGGTATTTCAGGACGAGTTAGGAGAAGATCTGGCAAGGACCATGCTGGATAAATGGTACTTCTGGGAGGAAAGGCTTGAAAAGATGGTGCTAAATGGGACATCGCCCTGGTTCGATAATGTCAACACCAAAGATATCAAGGAAACTGTGGATAAACTCCTCCACCAGGCAGCCTTGGATGTGGTTGAGAATCTTGGTTCCCGCATTGGTCAGGATCCCACGAAATGGTTGTGGGGAAAGGTGCACCAGTTAGAATTCGTAAGCCCCATCAGGAGGGAAGGGTTTGGAAAGGGACTAGTGGGTGGAGGATCTTACCCCTTCCTTGGCTCTGGAGAAACCCTTTGCTGCGGCATTTATGATTTTAATGATCCCTTTGGTGTTACTGTGTCTGCATCCTTGCGTATGGTGGCCGACCTTGGCGATGATGACAAGGTTCTGGCAGTTATTCCGGGGGGTGTTTCTGGGCGTTTATTCGATCCTCACACAAAGGATCAGATCAAGGCTTTCATACATGGCAACAAGGTATACTGGTGGTTTAGCGATACGGCCATACAGAAACATTCCAAGACTACCCTTGTCCTGAGCCCTCAATAAAACAAGTAATTAATAGCTTTTAACAAGGCTCAGAGGAAAAGCAAAAAGCCTTAATGGATTTTTCTATACTTGCCCTCATGGTGTGATTTTGAAAGGCGCAGGTAATCCTGTGCCGCACTTTCTATTCTCTTTATATCCTCATCGTTTGTTTCTCTCACAACTTTACCTGGAACACCCATAACAACCGACCGAGACGGTATTTTCGTGTTTTCCGCAACCACTGTTCCAGCCGCTATAATCGAATATTCCCCTATCTCCACATTATCAAGTAGCATCGCTCCCATGCCGATGAGACAGTTCGATCCGACTCTCCGGCAATGTATTACAGCGCTGTGTCCTATCGTCACATTATCTCCTATTTCTATTGGAATGTGACGCTCTGCGTGCATTACGCACATATCTTGAATATTTGTCCTCTTTCCTATTCTAATAGAGGACTCATCACCTCGTATCACAGCCTTATTCCACACTGATGAATTCTCACCTATTGTAACATCGCCAACAATTTCTGCTGACTCCATTATATACACTTTGTTTTCTTTAATCATTTTTCACCTCATTGTATTTTGTCAAAGTTCAACCGGATGCGAGAAAGATCACAAATCTAATGAGTCAATCAATAACAAGAACGACCAAGGGTGTATAGTAAAAAATCGGTAACATTTTAGCTCTTTGAAATTACCTGGTGAATGAGCATGGAGATGTCTTTTTTTATCATGTCCTCACAAAGACGAGCCGGTAGGCCGTTTCAAACCGGCGCACACGGACAAAGTTCCTAGAAGATAATGACGAGTTGCTTGTGCACATGGTTTGAAGCGGCACGCTGAGACCCCCTGTTAGAGGGCATGATGTAAAAAAAGACATCTCCATGCTCACACGTATCACCAATGATACCTCTGTGGCCTTAAGGAAAGGCCAAGAGTAGTTTTCAAATAGCTAAAATGTTACGAAAATCGTGTGTTTTGAAAGTTTGATAGCAAAAGTCACGCAGCTCACCATTCAGAACAAGGAGATTTAAGACAAGATAAACCGGAGCCTTGTAATAAATTGTGAAAACAGCGTCCATGGTAATGTCAGTACAGGTGAGGATTGCACTTTTTCTTCTTGAAGATCTCTGAGATACTGATAGAATTAATTGTAAAGAGAATGCTGGAAGCCCAAAAATAAGATAGGTAGCCCTCCAAAATAGCAGTGTTGGGTATACATACAATAAGGATTTTAAAACAATTACAATCCATCTGAACTTTAAAAGGAGGACTAAATGAGTAAGTTGATTCAAGAAAATCCGTGGGTCTGGGTGGTTGTGCTGGACCCTGGTGGAAATGAGCAGTTTTTAGGACAACACTCCAAAGAAGAAGATATATTGTTCATACCAACATTTCTGGAAAAAGAAGAAGCCCTGAAATGCCTCGACCATTTGACACGCGACGAGGAAAAAAAATATGAGATCCAGGCTATTCAGTATGAGGAATTAGCACATGATGCAGCTGAACATAAATTTATGCTTTTTATTTTAAATGGTGCAGGTGAGGTACTTGAAAAAATTACGCCGTGAGAGAGGTTCCATTAGGAAACAGCACACATCTAAGCACGATATATCTTGATGAGAGGCTCCAGTTTTATTGAGGAGAAAGTGGAAATGTCACTAACTTCTTTACCATGGGTTAGATACTGGTTTGTCATAATCATCCTGCAGCTTTTTACCCCTTTGATGAGTTCTGCTTCCGATTATATTGGGATAAGTACCTCTCATTTTGTCTTCTATTTTCATTCCCAGGATAAAAGATTAATGAAATCCTTGATTGATGATGCTGAGGCATTGAGAAGAGAAATTGTGAAGGATCTGGGCATTGACTTTAAGGAAAAAACCAAGGTCTATCTGGCTCCCTCATTCAGAAAATATCAAGAAATTCAACCAGGGGGAGAAGTCCCCTCCTGGTCTGCAGCGGTAGCGTACCCCAGCTTAAACCTGATAATCATACAATCCCCTAGAGCAACTAAGAGAAAATCAATCGATTTGGGAAAAATTCTTAAACATGAGTTCACCCACATCGCCCTGGGAAAAGCCTTTAGTGGAAAAAATAAAATCCCCCGGTGGTTGAATGAGGGGTTGGCCATGTACGAATCCAGGGAGTGGGGCTTCTCCAGAGTCTCTACCATAACGCGGGCCGTCCTTACAGACTCACTTATACCTCTCTCGGAGATAACTTACTGGTTCCCCTTCGAGGCGGATAAGGCGGAGCTCGCCTATTCAGAGAGTTTTTACCTTATTTCTTTCTTGATAAGCCAATATGGTAAAGAGAGTTTCCATAGATTTTTAAAAGAATATAGTGGAGGCAAAGGACTGAAAGAGGTTCTGAGACAAGTTTATGGCATTAAGTGGGAAGAGCTTGAGGAAAAGTGGAGAAATTACCTCAAAGTGAGATTCAGCTGGCTTCCTATCGTTACCAGCACCACAGCCCTATGGTTTTTAGTCGCTATCGCCTTTATACTCGTGTATGTGAAAAGGAAAAAGGCAAAAAGACTGAAATTTGAGGAATGGGAAAGGGAAGAAAGCACCTAAGCGTAAGAATTGCAGGTGGCATAGAAAGGCATGATTCATATCACTCGAACCATCACAATTGACGAAAGTGAAATTAAACAGGAATTCATACGTGCATCTGGTCCTGGAGGGCAAAATGTAAATAAAGTCTCTACTGCTGTTCAGCTCCGGTTCCATGTAGCCAACTCCCCCTCTCTACCAGATGATATTCGCAAGCGTTTAGTTCATCTGGCTGGCAGAAGGGTTACCGAAGATGGCGTGCTGATTATACACGCACAGCGATTCCGTACTCAGGAAAGAAACCGTCAGGATGCATTCGATCGGATGGTCAAATTAATTCGCAAGGCGTCTGAAAGGCCCAAAGTTCGCCACAAGACAAAACCAACGCTCGAATCGAAACGGCGCCGATTAGAGGCGAAACGTCACCGAAGCGAGGCAAAACGCATGCGACGGCCAGCTTCACCCTCTGAATGAAAACAGACTTTGAATAGATTCACTAATTGCTCAATAAAGGATTATGCTCTTTACCTTTATCGATTGAAAGTAAAGATTCGCTCGTTAAAAAATTATTAAAAGGAGTACACAATGACCACACTATTTACACCAAGCGAAATTAACGGTATGACAATTTCGAATCGTTTTGTGCGATCCGCCACCTGGTCGGGAATGGCAACTGATGATGGTGCGAGCACTCCTCAGCTGGTTGATTTGATTAGCGATCTTGCAAAAGGGGGTGTCGGCCTCATTATCACCGGTCACGCCTATGTTCAAAAAGATGGGCAGGCAGGACCATGGCAGCTGGGAATTTATAAGGATGAGCTTATCTCAGGCCTTAAGACCATTTCTCAAGCAGTACACGAAAGCGGCGGGAAAATCATCTTGGAACTGGCACATGCCGGTTTTTACGCCCAATATGCACTCACACGGCAAACTCCTCTGGCCCCATCAAACATAGATGGACTTTCAAAAAAACCCCGAAAGGAGATGCGCATTCAGGATATCAAGGAGATGGTCAACTCCTTTGGGGAGGCAGCCAGGCGTGCCAAGAATGCAGGATTTGATGGTGTTCAAATCCATTCGGCCCACGGGTATCTTCTCAGCCAGTTTCTCTCTCCATTTTTTAACCGTCGCACCGACGAATATGGCGGTAAAATCCAAAATCGGGCCAGAATCCTTCTTGAAGTACTTGAGACTATCCGAAATGTCGTGGGCTGGGACTATCCAATTCTCGTGAAACTGAATTCCCAGGACTTCATTGAAAATGGGCTCAAATTGGAAGATTCAATTAGAGTCGGTACCATGCTTTCACAGAGAGGGATCGATGGTATAGAGTTAAGCGGGGGGCTCCTGACTTCCTCTAAGTTTAGTCCCAGCAGGAGAGGGATTACCTCAAAAAACAAAGAGGCATATTTTCGCGATGAGGCACAATCCTTTAAGGAGGCAATAAATGTGCCTTTAATCCTCGTGGGCGGAATAAGATCATACAATGTAGCCGATCAACTCATTGACGAGGGAGTGGCCGATTATATTTCTATGTGCCGTCCTTTTATTCGGGAGCCCGATTTGATCAACCGCTGGAAAGCAGGCGACCTACGGAAGGCCGCATGCATTTCAGACAACAAGTGCTTCTCTCCAGCCATGGACGGAGAAGGTATATACTGTGTGACAGAGAAAAAGAAAAAAGATCTCTCAAGTTGACTAACTCGTAAAAAGTCTTTTACGAGCGATTTTGGCCACTTTTGGAAAAAGATTAATACAATGCTGAGCGTTAAAAATTCCAAACTGTTTGAGGCCTTTAGGCCGAGTTTTTGGAATTTAGCGAAGCATTTCATGAATCCCAAAATGGGCATCACGAGGGAGTAAAAGGAATTTTTACGAGAACATCAAACTTATTATAATAAATAATGAAAGAACATTTCACATCCATTATCTCCACATTAATGCAACCAAAAAGGAAAAAAGATACCTTTTCCATTTTCGACCCTACCCAGCAACTTGACGAAAAGCGTACTGACAAAGCTGGCATTGCTCAGTCTATTAACGCCGCTTTCCTCATCACTCTCGCAGACCGTAAGCACCCGGAATTAAGTCGGGCAAAACGTTTTCTTGCTCGTATGAAAGACTCCTCCGAATGGGCACACATAGCTACGTTTTATCTAAATGGAATAGGCGTAGTTCATAGGGAAATCGAAAGTATGTGCACAAATGACCGAAATTTTTCTAACCGTTTAAAAACGCTCTCCACATGGATGTCAAATAACAAAAACCTGAATAAAACTGAAGAAACAATAGAAAAGATATGGTCTGTATTTTTCCCGGAAGCAAATGACATCCTCACAAATAAACAAGAACGTGTAAAAGCCTTACGAGCAAAACGAACTGTGACTATTACACAACTCAATGCCACCCCAATCACCGATCCAGCTCAACAGATACTCTTCACCTCAAATGTGCTCCTAACTATTCCCTCAAAATCGGAATCTCCAAATGATCTCCCTCTCAGCAACCACCTGAAAAAAAAGCTTTGTAATATTATTAGCGAGCCCCAGGTTTTTAGCTATGACCATCCTATCCGGCTTGGGATAGATCCAGAGAAAACCGAAGTGCTTTGCGGCCTTCGAGGCCTGGAGACAGCCTTTGAGTTTGAGCGCGATCGTGGCACTATGTCATGTGATGCAAAACCTATTTGTGTATTATCCGTTTCTGTAACCCACCGTGGTATCCGAAACATCGCGAAAAGGTACCTCGAAGAATTATTCTTTCACTCAGAGAGCCTGAAAAATATTGATGTCTATGTGTTCACAGAAATAGACACACAACGAATAGTTGATGAAATTCTCGCCCCTGCTGCCATGCATTACCTGCGGCATAAGGATGCAAAAGAACTCCTCAGTGTTTTTGGTGTGGACGGCGAATATGGCAGGCACTACAGCTTTCTGAAGGCTGTCGCCGCTTTTTGGAGCATCTTTATCCGGCCAGAGATCAAGGCTACATTCAAAATCGACCTTGATCAGGTCTTTCCACAAAAGGAGCTTGTGGAACAGACAGGCAATTCTGTTTTCGAACAGTTAAGAACACCCCTTTGGGGAGCACATTGCATGGATTCTAATGGACAACCTTTAGAACTCGGTATGATAGCAGGATCCCTAGTTAACCAACAAGACATCGGAAAATCCTTATTCACTCCAGATGTTCCATTTCCAAACTTTGCCCTTTCACCAGATGAATATATTTTCTTCAGCACATTACCACAAGCGCTCTCGACAGAGGCGGAAATGATGACACGCTATACGAAAAACAAGCTAGATGGCAAAAAAACATGCATTCAGCGTATTCACGTAACTGGAGGAACAAACGGTATCCTCATTGATAGCTTGCGCCGCTATCGGCCTTTTACCCCCTCTTTTATCGGCCGAGCAGAAGACCAGGCCTATATCCTATCTATGATAGCCAACCCTGGGACTAAGCTGGGGTATGCGCACAAAGATGGTCTTATCATGCGCCACGACAAGGAAGTATGTGCTCAGGAAGGAATCCAACCCGCGTATATAAGCAAAATCGTTGGTGATTATATCCGCATACTTTACTTTTCTGCATATGCCAAGGCACTCACCAACGATGTCGCAAAGTTAAAGGATACAATCGATCCATTCACAGGCTGCTTCATATCAAAGATTCCTGCATCTGTTACATATTTACGATTCGGGCTTAAGGCAGCATCGTTCTTTGCTTCTGGAGAAGAAGAGCACGGACTTGAGTTCATCAAAATAGGTGCGAAACGTATCACCAACGCTCTTGATTTTGTACACGGTGAAAACAGTATGCTAAAACAGCACTACGAAAAAGAACGCCTTAGCTGGAACCTCTACTATGATACCCTTTCGGCAGTCCAAGATGCGCTCAAGAATGGCGACAGCTTTGCACTGGAGTTGCGTAAAAAAGCTGAAAGTATTATCTATCAATGTTACGTAAAATTCGGATCAAAATGAGGGAGGAAAAATTATAGTATAAAATCTATTATTTTGATGGTATATGCTTATAGACTTGCCAAACCGGTTTAATCGATAACCACACATACAATCGCACGTAAAAGCAAATACCCTGATTTAAAGAGGAAGAAAAATGTTCACACCAGGGACCTTAATTAAAATGACCAAGGGTTATAGGGGAATAGAAGGTGTAGTTACTGAAAGGACTGAATCTCGATTTGAATTATACATCCTGAAACTAAATAATGGTCTTAACCTGATTGCAGGACCCTCGGCCTTTATTCCACTGGAAAAGGAAGAGGAACAACGAGTCGATTCAGAAATGAATGAGGAGAAGTCTGATGGCTGATGAGGATGAATGGGCATTAGACCCCTCTGTGGGGATGATGCGACGAGTGTTTGGACGTATAGAAGCAGCCCAAGAAAAATTATTACAGCGTTTAAGTATTTCACCTTTTGATACCAGGCTCAGGTCCTGGCGTGAGACTGCTCTAAAATTATTTGAGAAATCCTGGGTACAAGCTAAAAAATATGGAATAGATTTAGAAGAGGAACAAGCTACTGCTATCTATGTTCATTGCCTGACACGGGCTATCAATATACAGGGCATCGAAGTTGCGCGTGAGGCATTCCCTAACGATGAAAAGATCAAAATGCTTCTTAAGGAGACATAGCCATGATCAGGTTACGCTTATTTGGCCGTTGCCGTATATACCATGATCCGGTAACCCCAGTTATCAGGGCTCCAGCTGAAATCGGATGGGATGCATGGTTTCGCACTATTGACCTTGTTACACCCAAGTTCCTGAAAGGCAGGGAGTTACTAATGCGCACTCGTGGTTGGTGGACAGTAGAACCATCAGACGTGGCAGTAGTAGTAGAAGCACATGGTCGATTAGTGGTAGGAGAAAGAGGTGAACTTATGGTAGAATTCTCTGATCAGGAAACAGTAGACGCACTCTCTTCAGCGCTATCTGAGCGCTTTGGCAGCCAAGTGTTGCTTTCTCCGTAATATTTCGTGCTCGGAATGCTATTTTCTTCGATAATAAAAAGTTTATCTGTCTATTAATAGCGACTCTTTGGAAATTCTATCATTTTTTTAATTATGTTGAAATATTTCCATTTAAAAAGTACGATAGCAAGATATATAATATAAAGTAAGTAATTCCTTTAGATTATAGTATGAACTTTACTAAAGAGAATCCTTTATGTGTATTTAATTTTTCAAGGAGAGGAGAATTATCATGAAAAAAGTATATTATTTTCTTCTTGTTCTGGCCATCCTAATCACAATTCCATTATCCCAGGTCGTGACTAGCAAGGCACAAGAGACTGCCTCTTTCAAAGTGGCAGTAGCTGCTATCTGTACTGATGTGGTTGATCGGGAGCCTGTAGATGCTGGAAATGCTTTCGAGGTCTCCTTGGGTAAGGTATACTGTTTTACAACTATCATTGGTGCCCATAGCCCTACTGAGGTCATCCATGTCTGGTATTTTGGCGATATCGAGAGGGCCAGGGTAAATCTGGCAATAAAGGCCTCCAGCTGGCGCACCTATAGTTCGAAAAGGATTCAAAGACATGAGATTGGAGACTGGCATGTGGATGTGCTTGGTCCAGAGGGTGCATTGCTCAAGACCTTGCAATTTAAAATTATTCTTTAAAAGAGTAGACGAGGTATTTTATCTTGACTTGATTATATCTATTAAGTATAGAATATAACAAAATAAAGGCCCTATTCTTTTGACTTTCATCCTTGGTAGTGAAGGGGGTATCATGAATAAATCCCAGTTGGTAGAGAAATTGGCAAAGACAGAGAATCTTACAATTAAAACAGCAGAAGATATAGTAAATACTATTTTCAAAGAAATGGAAAAGTCACTCGTACGCAATAGTAGAATAGAAATTAGAGGATTGGGAAGCTTCAAGATCAAAAAATATGAAGGTTACAATGGAAGAAACCCGAAGACAGGCAAAATTATAAGTGTTGAGGGCAAAAAACTCCCATTTTTCAAGGTTGGACGAGAGTTAAAGGAAAGAGTCGATTATACCTAATATTTTCATACCATAAATATTCCTTGGTCGTGCTAGACGGGGAGTTAGCGGTGCCCTGTAGCCCGAAATCCGCTCATGCGGGGTCGAAGATCCTTCCTGAGAAACAAGAATTGTGGTTAATTCTTTTCGTAAGAGAGGTGGCCGGACCTCGTGTGACAGGTGATTATGAACCCCGTCAGGTCCGGGAGGAAGCAGCGGTAAATAATTCAATCTGCATCACGAAGCAATCTGGCCTAATTACCTTTTTTTACCCTAAGATTATCACTTTTTTTGTTCAAAGGAGGATGCACGACCAAGGTATTTTTCCCTGGTCCATCCAACGATTCCCTTTTTCGCGAATTCAAAAAAATACAAATCTCACTAATCATTGCAAATATGTTATTATAGGTTTAGAGCTTTGCAAAACCTGACAATTTTTGTCACCCCAATGAAGAGGGTGGACTTTTCTGAGGTGACTGGTGGCCCGCGACGAGCTCGGCCGAGTCGAAGGGCGCTGTCTTTTCGCAACTTATCAGTGGGGGAAACCGCAG
>DATKWM010000092.1:0-8827 GCA_035529575.1 Desulfatiglandales bacterium | reverse complement strand
CACAAACACTGGAAGGAAAAGCCTCTTAACCATTTTTTCTCCCTCCCTTTTAGGGAATTGAAAAGACCTTATCAAACTTGATGTCTGCCAGTTCAAAACCTAAGTTGAGCACCATTTTGAACCTCATTTTGCAGCCTTTATTAATTCTTTGTTTAGCCGTCCCTAATAACAAAACCCCTTAAATACGGTTATAATGAGTGATTAGCCATAGAAGGCCGGGACCCTCTCACCCTTTACCATGCTTATAAATTTTTGCCCTGCCATGCGGGTTTGGTTTCTGTTCTGCAAATTATCCTTATCCTTACAGAGCTTTAGTGCTTAAGTCTCATAAACCGATCACGGAGAGCTAAAAATCACATGGCAATCTCAGATTGCTTTGGTTTATTGAAAAAATTTTTCAATAACACGCATAAAAAAGCCGAGCTGTGCCTTTTACGACCTTAACGATGTCATACTCGGCAGCTCGGCCATCTTTTCTAAACGGAGATGTATCAGATATAACGAGATTTTTTTAAGACCCATGGTTTTCCGTCTCCCGATTACTCGGGATTTGGCCCCAGTGAAATACGCCCCAGTTAAACAGGAAAGGCAAATAGGTTTCACGGGGTAAACTTTGCTGTCCTTCGGAATTTCACCCCAGTACGATAGTTCCTACCTACGGGGCGGGCGGGGCAGGCCTTAGCAATTGGAGCCTTAAAAAAGAAATTTTAGTCCCATTTGGCCTTCCCCCGATTTTCAGATAATCGGTTACAAAATGAAACCACAAGAGAGTGAAGAATAAATTTTATTTCTATCAATTGTTTATTATGCTGTCAAGCTTCTCACCTCTTCGCCTCAGAAATGATCGCTGAAAAAAGGCTACATCGCAGCAGGGAACATAGCTAGTATCAAGTATTTTATGCAAAAATCATGCAATATCAATAGGTTAGGAGTTTTCTTTGTATTTTTAACTAGTTATCTCTCAATGCCTTAAAATGATACCTAAAATAGTGTGTAATTAAGGTTATATATTGGGAAAAAAAATACCACTTTTGAGAAATAAAGGTAATACTTCAAATGGGAAGCGATAAACATAGGCTTAGCTTTACTTATGCGTACATACCTAGATGCAGGAAACAAAAACGTCTATTGACCAAGAATTTAGGATTTGCGAAGGACTATTGACTGAAGAAACAAATACAACAAACCTTTTAAGGCCACAGTTCCACGCCTGCCCGCCGGACGGCAGGCGGGGTTCAAGCCTGCCCTGGTGCGACGTAATGTGCTCTTTAAAACGGTTCTTCTGAACACTACGCCCAGGGATTCTATGAAAAGAACTGCTAAACCAGGTCTGGGCCAGGGGTTAGTAAAAGATGAATATACCTGCCCGCCCCGATTATATCGGGACAGGCAGGGCCGGCATTTCACTGAATACGTACTGATCGGATAAAATGGCTCAGCCCTTCCGGGGCAAGTTCCGGTCAAATTTCTGCCATATCTTGTATCTTTATAGATGGGGGGTGTTCTATTACATACATGCTTTCTGTTCCTTCTTATGCAATTGCCAATTTTCTCAATGGCACCTCTATAAACCTTTTGGGTTTTTCACTTGAACGGACCAGTCTTTCCATCTCTTTTACAATTTCTGCTTTAAAATATCGTTCACCGCAAACATTGCACACACCGGCAGGAACATTCTCAATCAGGGCAATCAGATCATCTCCCCAACGATAGTCAACCGTAATCCTTTTCTCTACAACTTCTCCGCCACAAAAGTGGCATTTATGATAAACTCTATGCATATCGATCACCTCCTTTTCCTGTAATCCTCAGTCCATTTATCAGGTCGCTTGGAAGGATCATAAACGGTGATGAGCAATAATTCTTCGGGATCAGTTCTTATGGTGCACACTGCATGGATAGGTTTGCTTTCACAAAATCATAGAACCAAACAGCTTTCTCCTCGGGGATCATCAAGATAATTTTCGATGCTCTCACAGTCTCTCAGGGCATCTTCTAACTCCCAGACTGTAATCATATCTAACTCTCTTTCCCTCTCCGCATGTATTGAGAACTCATACTTTCCTTGGACTACCAGATTTCTTATTTTTACTATATCAGAAATTTTACCTCCCATCATGCATTCTTTGATACAATATTTAAAGTCTATACAAATTCCTCTACGATTCTTCGCTGTGAAGACAAAGAAAACCGGCTTTTATTCAACTTCTTAAGGGGATTATATACACCCTTCCCTCTTTTCATTATAGCCCCCATTACCCAACAATGTCTATAAACACAAAGGAGCATTGCAGAATAATATGACATCTTTTAAATTCAATTTGTATCATAGTACCTGGATGCTGGCCTATTACTGCCCGCCATCTATCCGCTATCACAAGCTAAAGCCCTGCCCAACTTACGGCAGGCGGGCGGGTCAGACCTTAGCGGTTTTAATTTAAATAAATGGATTTTGGATAAAGATCCCTTCTATATATTGTCCATGACTAAGATCCTCTGTAAGAATCGTGGCAACATTTTTGGAATAAGCAGCCGAAACAATCAAAGCATCCCAAAAAGATATATTGTAAGCTTCTTCAATTTCGCTCGCTTGAAAAATTATTTGCAGATCATTTATAACCACTTGCCAAGAAAAGTACTCCTTCAATATTTTTCTAGTTGCCACCTTGCTAAGAGGCCGAGGCATTTTCTTTGTCAATGTCACATAGAATTCCTGAAGAACCTGGGTACTTAATACCCCATTTTTAGACTCCCACAGTTGGTAGATGATTTTTGCAGCCACATCATGTTTATCTCCTGCGTCAAGGTCATGGGCGTAGACGAGAATGTTTGTGTCTAGAAAAATATTATCTCTCATAAAGATCCTCGCGCTTCCAAGTTATCTTGCCTCCCAGGCGAAATCCTTTCTTTAGGGTTTGCAAGGCGCTGCGCTTGGCAGCTTCATACTGCTCTTCCCTATCGATGATCTGCTTTAGTTGCTCACTTAGCATTTTGCTAATTGAAGTGTCTTTTTGGGCTGCTATTATTTTACCTTTCTTTATTATATCCTTCTCAATACTTAGAGTAATGTTTTGCTTCATTTTGCCCCTCCCGATTCTATCTCACATAATTTACGTGTAGCACACAATTAGCTTGTTGTAAAGATTTATAATATAAAATGGAAGCTCAATGCATTTAAGGGGCGGGATATTAATCTGGATTGATTGTAAAACCTTCGCGCTTAGCTGCCAGGGTGAGTCTATCGTCAAAACTCATGATCTGCATTCTTGAAGGGTCTTCCTGGGTCGCCACCAAAACTGAGGCAAGCTGCATGGCATCTGCTGCCCTCAACTGATGCACTTGCAAAAGCCGGAGCGCTCTATCTTTTACCTTCGTGAGAGAAATAATCTCAAAAGCTGTATCAAAAAAATCATTCATTCTTTTCTTTGCTGAATCAAAATCGATTTCTCTTAAGCCACCTTCACGAAACCTTCTACATAGAGCACTGAATACCTCAACCTTGCTCATTGTCCAGACCATGACCTCTGGATCAGATTGGAAAGCTCTAATGCACTGTTCTGTCTCTTTTTCAAGCACCAAGAGGGGAACAATTGCTGAGGAATCCCAAAATCTCATCGTCCTTTATTCCTTTCATCCAAAAGCGCATCCAGAACTCCACAGGTGTTCCCTCCAGATGATATCACCTCGTCTATATTTGCAAAATTAGAGGATGCCTTGTTCTTCTTGGGCAGTAAAACGATCCCCAAATCATACATCTCTTTTACCCATGGAGATCCTTGTTTGCTGTCAGGCGTATTTCCTATCCCAACGACTCGAGCTAAGGGTGTATTTCTGTCAACGATTTCAATTTCTTCCCCACCCTTAACGAGTCTGAGGTAATGGCTCAACCGATTTTTTATTTCTGTTATGTTCACCCTTATCATGAAATACCCCCTTGAAATATACCTATTTAATCATATGAAACTTAAGGCTATAATAGCCAGATATTAAAGGCCTGTCAAGTCATTAATGAATTAATGAATTTCTGCTTATTCCTCTTATCCGTTTTTAAGGACTATGTGAAATAATATTCGGTAATATATCTTAAGGAATGATAACTGCTCAGTAAGGTTCAAGGTTCACACCTGCCCACCCCGATTATATTGGGACAGACGGGGTTTATGGTTGGGCGCATTGAGGGTGACAGAGGGCTCACCCCGCCCGCCTCGCCTGAGCGAGAGCGATGGCGGGCAGGTCTGACTTCCGTGCAAGCCAGCCCGGCGTATCGCAAAAACCGGATGAACTCCACATTAGTCTCGGAATCGAACCTCTCTTTCATCTGTTTAACCCTGAACCGTGAACCTGACAACCTAAGTAGTTACCTCTACTTAAATATCTCTCCTGTCTCTTTATACCACATCACCAGATCGAGATGGCTCATGGGTATTTGAGCTGCTTTTGAGAATTCCATCATCCTTTTTTCTATATCAAAATACCTTCCTTTTGATAAAGAGCCTGGAATCTCTTTTATCACACCAACAAATTGTAAATTTCTTACTATGTGTCTGTCGAGAATTGCAAGGTTCTGCTCGAATCCGATGTTTCTTAAAAAATGGCTCGCCTCTTTATAGCCTATACCCTTTACATTTTGAACAAGCCATTCTCGTGCCTTATAACCATCCCCTATCTGACTGATTATGGATTTTAGAGAGACCTTGCTATTAAGTAAGAATTTTTCTCTCGCCTCAACAATATAGGCCGATTTTTTGTGTATAAACCGTGCGCTACTCAATTCTTTTACAATCTGACTTCTATCTCCTGTAAATAACACTCCTTTTCTTATCATATTCTCCACAGCAGACCAGCACAATTTTCCATTTGCCTGAGGCGTTAGAATGCAGAAAACAAGTTCAGCAAAGATCTCTTTCTTTGTTCCTTTCTTCCAGATTTTTGTAAATTCATTTAATCGTAACTCAATCTCTTGTCTTTTAGATTCATAAATAGATTTGATTTCTTCTCGCCGATTACCTTTTCCGCTTGAAAAATTACCCATAATATCAATAGCTAAATTTTAGTATTGAGGAAATAGGCTTTAGTGGGTTATAATTAAATGTCTCAGAAATTCGACAAATTATTGAAACCAAAAGCATCTTAGTGACAACCAGTTTATGCCACCCACATGGAATGATGGCCTGCCCTGGCGCGAATTTTCTGGAGCATTATGATGCCGCTGTAATACCTCGGGAGTATAATCTATATACCTCAGTTATTGCATGCCAGGCCTGGGCCAGGGAGTGCTGGAAAACTGGGTAAGATAGAGAAAAAACTAGAGCTTTGCTAAACCTGACAATTCTTGTCACCCCAATGAAGAGGGTGGACTTTTCTGAAGTGACTGGTGTAGGGCGCTGTCTTTTCGCAACTTATCAGTGGGGGAAACCGCAGGCCCCGACATGTCGGGGCAATGCGGAGGGGGCAAAACTCCCCCATAGATAAGTTGCTGAAAAGACCAGCCCGGGAGCCTCGGAACTGAAGAAAAGCCCATCCTCTTCAAGGAAATATGAGTTATGCAAAGCTCTCAATCATACATCAGGAATCAGGAACATCCATCTACTAATACTCAAAGCGAGGCGGTATGACATCATCTCCTAAAAGAAGCGTAAGCTTCAAGGAAAAGGGATTACGACACAACCTTTTCATTATTGAATCTCTTGTTTTTGTTCTTCCTATTTGTATCCTCTACTATATTTTTTATAGAAATAATTTCTATTTAGAATCCTCTCAGATGGTTATTTTCGCCTTTACCCTTGCCCTTATTCTAGCCGGTTTGATTATCCTTCGCCAAATTTTCGACAGATTCTCCACACTGGCCATCTCAATTAAGTTGGCAAAAGATGGTGATACGCATTTAATAGACATGCAAAAAGATACAGCCGGACTCCATGAGATAACCGTTTCTTTTAACAATCTTATTGAAAAATTTGGAGATACGAACAGGGAGTTGCAACACAGGGTATTTGAGTTACTTGCCATCAAAGAACTCGCTGAAATCGTCAGCAAAATGTTACATATTGACGATATACTGGATACTCTTATGGAAAAGGCTATGGCTGTATCTCAAGCACAGGTAGGGTCAGTGTATATGGTTGAATCCGAAAAAAAGCGCTTTCGTGTTATAGCATTAAAAGGATTGAACACTGGACTCAAAAAGAACTCTTACATAAACATCAATGAATCCTTGGCGCACCTTGTCGTATCTGACAAGAAGCCCCTTCTAGTTCAAGACATTGAGACCGATTCAAGGACCAAAAAGCCAAACGATCCTCAATACGGACCGCCATCATTTCTAAGCATGCCGATTTTGGTAAGGGATGATTTGATAGCAATTTTGAATCTTTCCCATAAGGAAACGAGGCAAGTCTTTGACTCAAACGACGAGCACATTCTTTCCATAATGATTGGCGAAATTGGCTTTGCTTTAGAAAACGCCCAACTTCACGCACAGGTAGTGGAACAGAAAAAAGATCTTCAAGAAAGGACAGCGGAGCTGGCTAATATCAAAGATCAGTTTCAACAGGAGATCATTGAACGAAAGCAAGCTGAGAAGGCGCTAAGGGTGAGCGATGAGAAGTATCGAGCGATATTAGAAACCATTGAAGAGGGCTACTTCGAGGTTGACCTTGCTGGGAATCTTACTTTTTTAAATGATTCGCTGTGCAAAATATTGGGATACCCACGTCACAAATTATTGGATATGAACACCCAGTACTACACTACCCCAGAAACTGCCAAGAAAATGTATCATGATTTTAACCAGGTATACCGAACTGGAAAGTCTGCAAGAGTAAAAGATTATGAAATCATTAGAAAAGATGGAATGAAAAGGGTTATTAAGCTGGCTCCTTCCCTCATGAGAAACGATCAAGACCGGCCGATCGGATTTCATGGTATTGTCCGTGATATCTCTGAACGCCTCCAGGCTGAGGAAGAAAAAAAGAAACTTGAGGACCAACTCCAACAATCACAAAAGATGGAAGCCATAGGAACCCTTGCTGGTGGCATTGCCCATGACTTTAACAATATCTTATCGGCCATCTTTGGGTACACCGAGCTGGCAATGGGTAATTTGCCTGAAGACAGCCGTGCCCGGTCCAATATGAATAAATTGCTCAAGGCAGGGGAACGTGCAAAAGACCTTGTAAAACAGATCCTCACCTTCAGTCGTAATAGCAAACAGGAACAAAAGCCGATTCTAGTCCACCCACTTGTCAAGGAAACTCTCAAACTACTGCGATCAACGTTACCAACTACTATAGAAATCCGCCAGAACATCTCTTCTGCTAACATGGTACTGGCTGATCCAACACAGATACACCAGGTGATAATGAACCTCTGTACCAATGCATATCACGCTATGGATGAAAAAGGTGGCGTTTTAGAAGTGAGCCTTGTTGACATTGAGCTTGACTCTGAATTTACAGCCAAACATCTGAACACATATCCGGGACCATATCTGAGGCTTACTGTAAGCGACACAGGTCATGGTATAGAAAAGAAGGTCATAGATCGGATATTTGAGCCCTATTACACTACGAAAGAGAAGAGTGGGGGAACAGGGATGGGGCTTGCTGTAGTTCATGGAATTGTAAAAAGTCATGGTGGGATAATTACTGCCTATAGTAAGCCAGGCAAAGGGTCAACATTCAATGTGTTTCTTCCCAGAATTGAGCATGCTGAAGCAGCCAAAGAAACCGAAATTCGACTTGGAAAGATTCCAACAGGAAAGGAGCGCATACTCTTCATTGACGATGAGCCGGCCATTGCTGATATTGCGAAAGGAATGCTGGAGCATTTGGGGTATAAAGTCGAAGTCAGAACAAGTCCAATTGAAGCTCTTGCAGCCTTTAAGGCACTGTCTGACAAATTCGATCTCATTATCAGCGATATGACCATGCCGAAGATGACAGGCGATGAGTTGGCCAAAGAGCTCATGACTATTCGCCCTGACATCCCAATTATCCTGTGCACTGGGTTCAGCGAACATATCAATGAAGAGAAGGCAAAAGCTATAGGCATTCAGAAGCTTGTGATGAAGCCTTTTATCATGCGTGAGATGGCGGAGGCTATTCGGCAGGTGCTGGATTCTTGATGTAGGACCCTAATATAAAAAAATTATCAAAACCAACGCCCTCCGTCTCTGGAATACCCACCGCCCGGACAGAAAAATCATCCTCCTAGAAGATTGAGGATAGCATACTTATAGCTCGAATGTGATTTGGTAGCTTGATAGCTGCTATGCACTATACAGGATACAAAATCATTGTCACATCTATAATCTACCTATTATATGTTAGTGGAGAATAATGATTATGAAGTTCGAGATATCTATTTCGAAAAGAAAAACATACTTAAATATCCATGTAAAAGAAGCGGTGACGCCTGACCTATTAAAAGAATTCGTAGAAAAAACAGCTAATAATTCTATTAAAAGCGGGATTAATAAGTTTCTTTTTGATTTACGACAAGCACCGAATCAAACATCCCCGCTCGTCCATTATGATTTAGTATATGATAAATCTAGGGAATTGGGTTTTAAGCCTGGCTCCAAACATGCGCTGCTTGTAAGTTTAGAAAACAGGAATGGTTATAGTTTTGTAGAAACTATCCTGCTTAATGCTGGATATCAAAGCAAAATATTTACGGATGAGAAGGATGCAATCGAGTGGGTTGAAAAATAGATTTACACTAACTAATCACTTCAGCGGACTGCTGAAAGCAGCGGCTGTGAAGGGGACAAGCCTCCGTTTGACTATCCGTTATGAAGAATATGAGTTGATAACGGCACTCCGTG
>DATKWM010000091.1:0-5026 GCA_035529575.1 Desulfatiglandales bacterium | reverse complement strand
GAGGATTGGCCTCGTTACAGGCCTCAATTGATTCAAAATCCCTTAACGATCCCCCTGGATGAACAATGGCCCTTATTCCCTCCTTTATGGCTACATCTACTCCGTCTCTAAAAGGAAAAAATGCATCAGACACCATGGTTGCGCCTATGAGACCGCCATGTTCTACAGTAGTTGCCTTATCAATCTCCTCCTTTACTGCAGCATCCTTTTTTCCTTTATTTATCTCGGTTTCCAATTCTTTGTACGGGATACCGAATTTGGTAAAACAGAGGGAGTCTGCATACTTCGTATAGGCTTTATAAATAGCTATTTCTGCCACGCCTACCCTGTCTTGCTCTCCCGTGCCAATGCCAACTGTTAATCCGTCCTTAACATAGATGACCGAGTTGGATGTAATACCCTGTTCCACCTGCCAGCCAAAGAGCATATCAGCATATTCCTCTTCTGTGGGATTCCTGGTAATCTTGTATAGTTTTCCTTTATATTCAACAGATGCCAGTTCAAAATCATCTGGTGATTTTATTCTATTTATAGGTGATTGCTGTAGTATTATTCCCCCATCAATAAGGCTTTTAAAGTCAACGAAACGTTTCTCTTTATATTCAGCTAATCTATCAATTTTGCTGATTTTGATAATCCTGAGATTAGAGCTCTTATTCAGAATAGATATAGTTCCATCTTCAAACTCAGGTGCGACTACAACCTCGAGA
The DNA here is from genome assembly GCA_035529575.1 of Desulfatiglandales bacterium. GTDB lineage: Bacteria > Desulfobacterota > DSM-4660 > Desulfatiglandales > B25-G16 > B33-G16. The sequence goes on along the minus strand of DATKWM010000091.1, from coordinate 4,316 downwards.
TAATTATCGCTAATTAATTGGGCTGTCTCTTTATCAATGGGCCTATTAAAGACTGCACAACCACCAAAGGCTGCGATTCTATCTGCCATGTTTGCCTTTTGATAGGCATCGGCAACGCTTGAACCATAGGCCACACCACAAGGGTTATTATGCTTAACAATTACCACGGCCGGTTGTAGGGAAAGGTATTTCAGTATATTAAGAGCATTGTCAATATCTGTTAGGTTAATTTTTCCTGGATGTTTTCCACTCTGGATCAATTGTTCTTCAGCTATGGCTGAAACCAGCCCTTTTCCTGGTTCAATAAATTGACATTCACCAAGTATGAGGTTTCCATTTACCAGCTCGTAAAGGGCTGCCTCTTGGCCCGGATTTTCTCCATATCTGAGGCCTTTCTCAATCAACTCCCCTGAAGTTTCATCAGCTATTTTCCAAGTCCTTTTACGGTAGATGAGTTTTTGATCTCCAAAATCCATTGTAATCTGGGGAGGAAAATGGTCGTCCATCACCGTTTTATACATCTTTTTTAATTCATCAGACATGTCTTACTCCTTTGAACAATAAAGAGAATCACACCAATAGAACTACGATTCATTTTGATGTCTTTCTATGTATGCGTATGCATTGTGATTGTGAATGGATTCAAAATTTTCTGATTCAACTGCAAACCATGTTATATTTGGATCATAATCAAGTTTCTTGGCTATATCCCTGACAATATCCTCTACGAATTTAGGATTTTCATACGCCTTTTCAGTTACATATTTCTCGTCCGCTCTTTTTAACACAGAATAGACATCACTGGAGGCAGTCTCCTCTACTAATTTAATGAGGTCCTCTATCCATACAAACTTTTTAAATCTAACCTGCAATCTGACCTCTCCTCTCTGGTTATGGGCACCGAAATCACTTATCTCTTTTGAGCATGGGCAGAGGGTAGTAATTGGCACATTTATCATAATTATTAGATCCTTTTCTTTGTTTAGATTACCTTTAAATGTGCACTGATATTCCATCAGTCCCTGACTATGTGTGACAGGGGAGCTTTTCATTATAAAGTATGGAAAGGAAATTTCTATATGCGCGCTTTCGGCATTGAGCCTTTTTTTCATGGTTGAAAGAATATCTGACAAATTCTGAATAGAGATACTCCTATTGTGTTCATTCAGAATCTCAATAAGTCGGCTCATGTGTGTGCCTTTATAGTCCTTGGGAAGGTTAACATACATATTAATCAAGGCTACAGTCTGTTGGGTTTTTATTTCTTTGTCTCGAACCGTTATTGGATACCTGATGCCTTTTATTCCAACCTTGTCTATATCAATATTGCGATCATCTTTTTGCTTTTGGATATCTAACATTGATTTTTACTCTCTCCTATTTTTGCTAAAATAAATGTAACTACTCGGGTTGTCGGGTTCACGGTTCACGGTTTAGGGTTAGTTACTTTACGCTCTTGATATTTTTTGAGCCTGTCGAGAGCCCTCGGCCGTGAGACATGTCGACGAGCCCTTCGGCTTGAGCTCAGGTCGAAAGCTCATGTCGAGTCGCTCGGAGCGGAATGGCCTCCAGGTCGAACGAATAGTTGATAAATCCACGAACGGCAGCACGTGTTCGTCTGGCTTGTTCGTAAACATCTTTGAATTCGTTGGGCGATATGTACTCTTCAGAGGTTATTAGGTTCAAGGTTCACGGTTGGTTGCCTTATCTTCATATTGGTCTATGTTCATCGTTTTCTAACCTTGAACACCGGAACTGTGAACCTGAAAAATTTCTCGTATCTGTCTCTTCAGTCCGTAGTCCTTTGTGAATCCTGGCTTCTTTGTTAAACGGTACACTTTCTGCGTCAATTCACGTGCCAGTCGTTCGACCTGGAGGCCATTCGGCTCCGAGCGACTCGACATGAGCTCGTCGACATGTCTCACGGCCGAGGGCTCTCGATAGGTTGCCAGGCCTCAATATCTTTCCCGCTAGGGCGGGATTCAATTTTCATCAGTCTAACCTTGAACCGTGAACCCCTGAACTTTGAACCTGAGTAGTTACAATCTTTTAATACTATTTTAAAATGATTGGAGCAACTTAAAATAAATGGGGCGTTCCGATGGATAGATAATCTTCACGGGAAGTAGTTAAATAGTAAATAGCTTCACTTTGCTTTCTTTCAGCGCTAAAATAGATCTTGAGAAGATAGATTCATTCAGAAAAAAAGGTTATGTTAGCCCACAGTCTGTGAGAAATAGGCCACATCCCCCTATCTCAAGAGTCACACCTGCTCACAGCTCACATATGCTTCAGATGATAAGAGGAACTTCCACAACGGTAGTACTGAGATATCCGTGCTATCTGCCTTAAGTTTCGTTTCAACATTCCTTGTAATAAGAAGCACTTTCTTGGTATTCGGAAACCGTCGTAAAAACAGCTTCACTCCGGAAAAGCGTCTATCACTCCAGTCAAACGACGAGACATATTTTACTTCAACTGGGCACGGCTTCCCAGTAGTTCCTGTGATAAAATCAACCTCCCTTTCGCTCTCGGCGAAATACCCGCAGGATACGCGCTTTCTTTGCAGTTCCATAAAAACTGCATTTTCCGCCTTGCTTCCCTCATCGGATGGGCCGGTAAGAAGTGTTTTGATACCCGTGTCCCAGAGATAGACCTTTTTTTGTGCATAAATCTTCTCTGAATAGGAGGTAGTCCATTTCTCCACTGGCATTACCAGAAAGGCAGATTCAAGGTAGCTTATGTATTCCTTTACCGTATCAAGCGACAATCCCAGAACCTTAGCGAGTTTGTTAAAGCTCGTGCGTGAACCTACCGAAGAAGCGACCAAGCGCATAAGGTCTTTCAGGGCAAACGCCTTCTTAATTGGGTAGAGCCTGATAAGATCTCTCGCGAGAATATCATCAAGGAGGTTACTCATATACTCCACTGAGGGATTGAGCACCTGTTCCGGGTAACCGCCAAGTGCCAAGTAGTCCTCAACGAGCTTTTCGTACTTATAATCCTCGCTCACACTTGGCCTCTGGCCTTGGAACAGGAGAAACTCTCCGAAGCTGAGCGGATAGAGGGTGGTGATTATCTGTCGACCTGTCAGTCGACCCCCCTGTGCTTTTATGAGAGCCGAGGTGGAGCCGGTACAAAAGATCTTGAGATTTTCCATATCATAGACGCCCTTGAGCTCAAGCTCCCAATTGGGACTCTCCTGTACCTCATCGAGAAAGAGGAAAAGCCTCTTCTCACGCCCGTGCATGAATATCCTTCTCATATTCTTCAGATGCCCTGATATGGGAAGGCTCGCCAACGACGGATGATCGAGGGCCAAATAAAAGATATGGTTTCCCGATATCCCACCTTGAAGGAGTTTCTTGATATATTGTTTGAGCAAGGTAGTCTTGCCAATCCTTCTGCTGCCGATTATCACCTCAACCTGCTTCCTCTTGAGTGTGTCAGGAAGGTGATCCAGGTAATCTGGCCTGTCTATGCCGGATTCAAAATCTTTTTCTTCCCACCAGGGATTGAAGGTGTAGTAAAGGGCTTCCATTGATATATCTTTAAATCAATTCGAAATTAATGTCAAAAACTTTCGATTTATTTCGAAGCTTTTTATTCTCCGCTTTCAGCTAAACCCTATTCCCTGCGTCTCTCGCCTCTCGCCTTTCGCCTTGGGCCTTAAATTTATTCCCTTCTCAATCTAACCCTAGAGGTATCTAAATATACTATCGGCTCACTTTCTAGAACCTGGGAGCAAACAGATTTGATCAGAAAAAAAGGCAGTTTAGAATTGCATGATGGTGGTCGACGATGATGAAGATATGAAGATGATATCACAATGTTTTAAATACGTTGGGGATTTCAGCTTTATAGCAGAGAGCACAAGGAAAGATAAAATCTAGATTATATTATTAGCGACTCGGCTATATGCGAGTGCTTTAGCATACCTTAGTTTCGCAGAAATTTAAATGTAATGTAAGAGACGGCTCCTGTTTCGAAAATGCCAATACTTATTTCGTTATGCCAGGTCCCATTCATTTCAACGCTAAAATAGATCTTGAGAAGATAGATTCATTCAGAAAAAAAGGTTATGTTAGCCCACAGTCTGTGAGAAATAGGCCACATTCCTATCGCGAGCTAGGAACGTCAGATACATTTCGATCTTCTTCTCTCCTTCAGTCAGATCATTGCGTGATTTCATGTTGAAATGAAGGACAAAGCGCTTCACCCATTCGCAGTAGCGTCTCTTTGTGCGAATTGAATAGTGTCGTCGCCGCTTCACATCACGCATGTCATCAAGGATCTTACTTGACATAGATTTTTTC
>DATKWM010000090.1:0-6135 GCA_035529575.1 Desulfatiglandales bacterium | reverse complement strand
AGGTGAACCAGAACCACTACGCTACCACTGGAAAGGATATTGGTCACGCCGTATCAATAAAGAGCATCGGTTTGTTTATAAGGCTAAAAAAGATGAATTGTTAATTGCACAGTGTCGTTACCATTATTAAGAATAAGTACTGTCCCATTGAATTCCGCGTAGCGGATGTCCTACTCCATAAAGCCTGTCTTTTGTTTCATTGAAAAATGCCGATTTCTTCAGGGCAGAGCCTGTCTTCAATATCCATTTGGAGAAGTTCTAGAACCACCCTCCCCTTTCACGAGGACCTGTCTGCCGTCTTTCTTGCCCGCCGTCCTTCTGGCGAGCTTGCCCGCCGTTCTTCTGGCGGACTGGCGGGTTTGACCTCATCTTAACAGGGTTTACCAGAAGGACCATTGATGGGATGAAAGCACAAACAGACCCAACAAGAAATTGGTTGTCGCATGGGATAGAATGGGGACAAACAGATTCTTGCTGCGGTATAGAACGCCCGCATACACCATCCCTGCAATAATACCCACTAACCAGCGTTGATGTTCAAAGCCAAAAAGAAAAGAAATAAATATGAATGAAAACCATGAGAACTGTCCAAGCGGTACCGATTTAAAGTCAGATCTTATTGAAAATCTCAGTGCAAATGATCTCCAGAACAATTCTTCTGCCAAGGGAACAACCAAAGAGGCACCGATCAGCCTGAATGCAATCACTAAATACACAGCATAACCACTCGCTTGCTCGTAAGGGTTGAACTCGCAATGTCCAATCTGCGGGTAAAGCCCTTCAGTGAGCACCCATATAAGAAAGACAACCATTCCAGATATAATAGCCAGCCAGCTAAATGAGAATCTTATTTCCTGTTTGTAGGCATCCCAGAAGTAAAGGAGACTGGACGCAACCAAAACCGTTTTGATAGGATATGTCAGAAGACGTGACACATGATAAAAAAGACCAATACATGTAAACATGGCAAGAAGGGCAAAGGGGGCAACATATGGAATATAGGATCGTCCTGGACGACGTTCAATTTCACCTATATTTATTTCAGATTGAGATGGGATTTTAATCAATATCAATAGGAGTTCTTAAAGGAAAGTAGGCTTCTGACCCTGCCGTATGATGGGTTTGAGTCCTTCTATTCACTATAAACGTTGAATGGCAGCCAGTTGGAGCCGATAGATGATTCCACCATATAGACTTGCCCCTGTGATAAGGGCCACTTCTATAAGAGTGACAGCAGATAAGAGCGTGTGCCCCTTTATAAATACAATGCCAATTACACAACTCAATGAGAGCACGACAATCCACATCAGGATTTTTGTCACCGACTCTTGTTTCCTGCCTCGCATCTCCGCAACTATGTAGCCTAACAGGGTAAACGCAGCGATATATTCAACAAACCGAAATATGAACACAACCCGTTCATTAAACATGAGCTCCTGAAAGTGTACCACTTCCTGCCATTCACCAAAGGCTACTGTGGTGGGCCACAGGGCAAGGAGAAACAAATAGAAAATATACAACGGCAAAAGCCTTCGAAGTGTCGGTAACTCAAATCGTCGCTCCGCTTGTATCGTCTTCCTTTGAAATGCGGTGAGGAGCCGAACAATGATACCAACACCTATCCCACAAAGGATACCCTGCAATGGAAAGTGTGCCAGTGCAGGAAGTGCAGCCACAAAAAACCAGCCCATTGCCAGAAATGTCACCTTGTTTGAAGAAAGCCTCTCTACATGTCGTAATCGATGAATATAGACAGAAGAAAGTACAATCGCCCCAAATAAACCCAACACAACAAGTAACCACAAACGCGATACCTCATGTCCTGCAGAAAGACCATTCAACCAGATCAAAGGAATGAGTAAATACACTAAATTCATCAGGGGGAGCTCCAGGGCAAATACCCCGGCGATCCGCGTTTCATCCAAATGACCTTTTATAAGAGTAAATATGAGTGCGCCCACCCAGGCCCCTACCCCATTTGTCATCACATCAATGACTGACGTATATCGCCCGAGTAAAAATACCTGGGTGATTTCTATTACCACACTTACCAGGATGCCAAAGCCTAAGGCGCGTACACATGCCGGATCTTTATGCCTTCTGCGTGAAAGCTGAAATAAGAATCCAAGGGGGAGAAATAAAAATATATTGGTAATGCTATCGTTTAAATTTATTGCCCATATATTTGCTATTTTTTGAGGAATATGGAATTGAAATGGTATGAGGGTGATGAGTAATACGATACCCACCATATACATCAGAAGTGCATAACTGAGCGCAAACTGTTTTTGATTCGTTCCCTCCATAGATTTACATCAACTTCATCTGCAAATTACTTTACCATCGCGTTGGCGTTACAACGCCGTTTGGTCTCCATCTCCTTCGGCTTGATCCCGTTTGGACCCATGATAGAAACATCCTCTCTGGCATTTGGAGAAGTTCTAGAACCACCCTTCCCTTTTACGAGGGTTTATCCGCCGTCTCTTTGGCGGACTTGCCCGCCGTGTTTCTGGAGGGCTTGCCCGCCGTCCTTTTTATCCGCCGTCTTTGTGGCGGACTGGCGGGTTTAAACCTATATTCACAAATTTGACTTGACAAATAAATCATATATAGTAGCATATATGGAAGCATGAAAGTTGTCTTGGATACTAATATCATTATTTCTGCACTTTATTCAAAAAGAGGAGCCTCCTATCAATTGTTGAGAGCGGCTATATCTGGAGAGCTATCCTACTCGATTTCTCCTTTGGTTGCCTTTGAGTATGAAGGAAAAATAAATCAAAAGATTGAAGAGGGGTTCTTAAGGGTTGAAAAAAGAGATTCCGGAAAAATTCTGGATGCTCTTTTTGCCATGGCTACAATAGTCTGGAAACCCATTCAGATAAGGCCAATTCTAACTGATCCCTCTGATGATAAAATCTTAGAATGTGCAATTTCTACTAATTGCACGCACATTATTACGTTTAATACGAAGCATTTTCCTGAAGCAGTCACTGCCCTATATGGGATTAGGGTAATGACCCCTGGGGAATTCTTAAAAATTTGGAGGCATAAGAAATGAAAGCAACATACACACTTCGTCTTCCAGAAGAGCTTCGAAGAAAAATAAAAGAGGAAGCCTCTCATAGTGATATGTCAATCAATCAGTATATTCTCTACACCCTTACAAAAGAGATTTCTTACAAGGAAGCGGAAAGAATACTAAAAAGTCGAATCAAACAAGCACCTTCGCGTGAAGAAGCCATAAAGCTACTCGATGCTATAGTCCCCGATGTCCCTGCGCTTGCAGAAGATAAGATTCCCTCGGTAAATAGCTAAATATATCGTAACTATTCAGGTTGTCTGGTTCACAGTTCAGGGTTTAGGGTTGGTCGCTTTCTGCTCCTCGTACCCGCCTGCCGTCTGGCGGGCAGGTTTCTTGAGATAGTTGATGAAACCACGAACGGCGGCACGAGTTCGTCTCGCCTGCTCGTAGACATCTTTGAATTCGTTGGGTGATATGTATTCTTCAAAGGTTATGAGGTTCAAAGTTCACGGATGATTGCCTTATCTTCATACTGATCTATGTTCATCGTTTTCTAACCTTGAACTGTGAACCGTGGAACTTTGAACCTGAGTAGTCACAATATATCAAGACTAAGTGCACAGTTTCATAAATTCGATGACATATAATGATAAAAGAATTGATCATGGAAATTCTCCCTGCAAAAACCCCGGCGATACGCGTTTGATTCAAATGACCTTTTATGAGAGTAAATATGAGTGCTCCCACCCAGGTCCCTGCCCCATTTGTCATCATATCAATTACCGACGTATATCGCCCGAGTAAAAATACCTGGGTGATTTCTATTACCACGCTTACCAGTATGCCAAAGCCTAAAGCCTTTAAGCATACCGGATCTTTATGGTTCCTGCGTGAAAGTCTGAATAAAAATCCAAGGGGTATAAATAAAAAGATATTTGTAATGCTATCGTTGAAATCACTTGCCCATGAGATTAAAATTCTTTGAGGAATGTGGAACTGAAATGGTATGAGGGTGATGAGTAATACGACACCTACCATATACATCAGAAGTGCATAGCTGAGCGCAAATTGTTTTTGATTCGTTCCCTCCATAGATTCACATTTGCTTCATCTGAAGATTACTCTATGATCGCTTGGGAGCACTACAAAGAGTACTCACCAAATTTAAATTCTTGGTCATAAATTGACAATGTGCCTTATTACAGAATAAATTACTGTGGAAATATCAATGCTTGATTAATTATTCAAATTGTATTAATTTAAGAACATTAATTTTAGAGGATAATGTCATGACAAGGATGATACCAGTTCCGGAAACCCTGATTCAGAAAATATCAGAAGCAGGAAGAGCTTTTCAGGCTTTGGAGGATGAGTTGGAAGATTTTTTATTTGTATCGGATGCTGAATTTATTGAAAAGATGCGACGATCAAAAAAAATACACATTGAGGGCAACACCAGATCCTTCCACAACCTGAAAAAAGAATTATGTATCGATTAGAAACGACACCTGATTTTGATAAGGATTTAAAGGCGATTGAACGAGATGTTGCAAATCGTATCTCAAAAAAGCTTGAATGGCTTTCAAAAAATCCGGAATCCCTCCGTTTCCCACTCAAACATGCTCCAAAAGATTTGAGAGGTCTTCAAAAATACAGGATAGGAGACTATCGGGTGTTTTTTTGGGTAGATCATAATGAAAAAACAATTGTACTATATGGCATTGAGCATCGCAGATCAGCTTATGACAAATTCAAGAAAAAATAACAATCCTCTTCTCTTCTTATTTTCATTACGCAGTGAAAGCTTTACCCGCCTCCCATAAATCTCTAATATTGTGATATAAAACAACATTATGATCTGTTTCTTAAATAATACTCATAAAAATCAGGCTTTAATAGACTATTCCTACTGCGGGAAAGTCTGAATAAGAATCCAAGGGGTAGAAATAAAACAAAATTGGTAATGCTATCGTTTAAATAAATTGCCCATATATTTGATATTTTTTGAGGAATGTAAAACTGAAATGGTATGAGGGTGATGAGTAATACGACACCTACCATATACATCAGAAGCGCATAACTGAGCACGAATTTTTTTTGATTCGGCCCCTCCATAGTTACTTCATCTAGAAATCTCCTTAATTTCGCGTGGGTGTTGTATCTCCAGTGAACTCCCATCCCTTTCGCATTGATCCCGTTTGCCTGATGATAGAAACATCCTCTCTGGCATTAAGAAAACTCATTAGCTATAAGTAAAGAGGTGATTGTGATAAAAATAAAGATTTAAACCGCAAATTCAGACCAATGTCTAATTTTAAATCGTTTTGGAACCTACGTCCCCCTTTATGAACAACAATTTTCATGTTGACATCAACACTTTTTATGTGTATCATTATGTTTAAAAAGGGGATGAAATGAAGAATATTACACAAAACACAATCCGCCGCAGCATCGCGCTCCCAAATGAATTGGTTGAAGAATTGCGTACCGTTGCTCCTCCAGAACTCCGGGATAACTTCAATCGCCTGGTCACCTATATTTTGATCGATTTCACAAAACGTCAAAAAAAATATCAATTTGAAACAACTATGGCCGAAATGGCCGATGACCCTGCAATCCGGGAAGTCTGCTCCGATCTGTCCCGGGAGTTTAAGGAAGCGGAAAACGATGGTTTGTGAATTATGATCAAACGCGGTGGCATTTATATAGTAAATTTGAACCCGATTAAAGGCCGGGAGCAAGCGGGCCGCAGGCCAGTCCTCGTGATATCAAGCGATGCCATAAATAAACAACCGCTTGTTGTTTCAGTCGTGGTGGGGACAGATGCGCAAAATGTGCCAAGGGACTACCCCACAAACATACGAGTGCCATCAGCTGAGACAGGCCTTCCCAAGGATACAGTATTTCTCTGTTTCCAAATGCGCTCCCTGGATCCCAAAAGATTTTACGATCCAAAGACAAAGAAACCCCAGTTAGTTGGCACTATGCCGCGACACCGAATGAAAGAGGTTGTCGAAGCCCTTAAGCTGGTACTCGAAATCGAATAGACCCTTTTTGACCGGTTATAATGTCTCGCGCCAAGACACCAAGATTATTCCTCAACGAGATCT
>DATKWM010000089.1:0-3404 GCA_035529575.1 Desulfatiglandales bacterium | reverse complement strand
TGGATGCTTTACTTTTTTGTTTTATTCTATGGAATATGTCACGGGAGCAGAATTGCCGCTCATCTGGGGATTTTAGGGGAATTCTTCGGAATGAATTCTTTAGGAGAAATTATCGGGACTATCACGGCTATTGCTGTGTTCACTGGGGCTTTTGCTCCGTATCTCGCCGGATTTATCTTTGATAGTACAGGTAGCTATTTTATTGCTTTCATGATTGTGATGATGCTTCTTCTGGGTGGCGGCATTATTGCGACTGTAATAAGAAAGCCCGTTCAAACAGAATAGCTCATCTGGATTGCCCTATAACATAGAATTATTATGGCTTAAAACCTTTTACAGGGTCGTTTTCATTACCGTTCTTTTAACTGGCCTTGCTTGATTCCGAAGTAACTTTACCCCATACTGCCTTCAATTTAAAAAGCAATGGTACCATTTGAGCACTTTTTATCAAAGAGGGGATTTTAAAGAATTTTACTCATATTTACTCAATTTTAAGGGACGATAGATATGTCTTCTGATGATCGGAACAGGGAAACAAAGTTTCACCTTTGGGGATGGATCCTTTTTCTTTTATGCGCGGGGTTTTTTATAGCATCAAGTTTGCTAAGCCATAACATCTTGAGCCTTGCCGGGAGCATTATTTTTTTAATAGCCTGCGTGATATTCATCATTCCTTTAAAAATAAAAGGAAATCAAGGAAACAAGGAGTAATAGTATCTCGCCTTCAGAAACTTAGGTGAGGTTTTAGTCTTTTTATGCAAGATGATTTACAGTATCCGTAATGCGAGGAAAATCCATAGCAGAAATGGGATCAGGCTTCTATGCATTGCTTAACTGTAGTCAAATTAGACAATGCTAACTTGCTGATATGGTTTGAAATGAAGGGAAAATTACGATTGATATGGTTTTTAAAAGGGTATTTTTAGACACAAAAAGGTCTATATAAGCAGATGGTATTGGTTCATCACGAAAGTTACGAGCTCCTTATTGTGAGACTTTTGAGGTCAAAAATAGTAGTTTAAGACTCGAAAATACCTATTATTGAACTGTTAACCTTGAATAATCAATAGGAAAGCTTGGCCCGACCCCCAAGCAAATCAACCCAATTACCAATCAAAACTCATGTTTTCTGCACCCATTCACTTTTAGGTATCGACTAAGGATCATCTCATGAGCCGATTCATTCAGAAAATATTCACTGAGGTTCCTCACACATACAAGCTCTTAAACCATCTTTTAACCCTTGGGCAGGACATTTTTTGGCGCAGAAGAGCAGCCAGGGTCGCTGCAGCCGGTGGAGGAACGCTGTGGCTTGATGCGTGCAGCGGTACTGGTGATATGGCTACCTGTCTTTCAAATCTGGCAAGAAATGGCACGAATATAGTAGCGGTAGATTCTTCTCTTCAAATGATGAGTAAGGCTATGAAGGATTCCAATGTAAAGCGTATTGCATTTACCCTGGCAGATGTAGGCTGTTTACCCTTCCAGGACAACTGCTTCGATGTTATCATTATATCCTTCGCTACCCGCAACATCAATCTCAGTAAGGACAACCTGGTCAAATGCCTTCGAGAGTTTCACCGAGTGCTTAAGCCTGACGGGCAATTCGTAAATCTCGATACCAGCCAACCGAAGTTTGCGCCGATTCGCTGGATGTTTCACCTTTATATTAAAGGAGCTGTGATGCCGATTGGTCGACTGATTTCTGGTTCTGATGCTGCATATACCTACCTTTCACATTCCATGCGCCACTTTTATAGCCCCGAGAAACTTGCTGAGATCATTCACCGGGCTGGCTTTTGCGAGGTTCGTTTCAATCGGATGTTGTTCGGGGCTGCCGCCATCCACACGGCAATTAAATAGCTAGGTGCTTCGATTCGCAAATACCATAACGATTTTCATGAGTATTGCTTTTGAGATTGCTCGATGGGATGTTAGGGAACTCAGAGGCTTGTCAGCGTATCGATCCAGTGGCAGGTAAATATAATCGTTATGAAAGATGACATTCTGTTTTCTGACTTTCTTGCGGCACTTGCCATTTAAAGGCGATTTATCAGGCTGGCAGCATATCCCGCCCCAAACCCATTATCGATATTTACTACTGTGACCCCTGCTGCACAGCTATTGAGCATACCTAAAAGGGCGGATAATCCTCCAAAGCTCGCCCCGTAGCCAGTGCTTGTTGGAACTGCAATAACAGGTTTATCTACGAGGCCCCCAACAATACTTGGCAAGGCCCCCTCCATGCCAGCTACAACGACAATCACTGAGGCATTCATAATGGTATCCTTTTTTTGAAGAAGCCTATGCAAACCGGCCACTCCGACATCAAAAAGGGTTTCCACATTATTGCCCATAAATGTTGCTGTAATTGCTGCTTCTTCAGCAACAGGTATATCAGCTGTGCCAGCACTAATAACAAGGATTTTGCCCTTACCTCGTTTTTCTATTGGCCTTTCTTCTATAGTGAGAATCCTTGATGTAGGGTAGTAATCACTTGAAGGAAAATGTTTCTTGATACTTGTGGCCTTGTTATCAGTAAGCCTGGTAATTAAAACATTTTCCTCTTTGTCTACCATTTTTTCTATTATCGCAATAATCTCCTCTACTCTCTTTCCTCGAGCATAGATGACCTCCGGGAATCCTCTTCGTAAGTGGCGGTGGTGATCAATAGAGGCAAAGCCAATGTCCTCAAATGGCAGAAGCTTTAGTTTTTGGATGGCCTCATCTATCTCTATCTTACCATCTTTTAATTTATTCAAGAGATCTTTAAGGAGATTGACATCCATAGTAACCTAAGTGCCTAAAGTTATTATTCCTAATTCCCAAATCCAAAATTCATAATCCTTAAATCGTACATCATATAATTAAATGTACAGGAATTTCTATCCCGCTGTAAGCGGGAAAATCAGGTAACTTTTATTGGCAAACAATTTGTGCCATCCACATGGAATGATGGCCCGCCCTGGAGCGACTTGCCCGCAAAATTCTAGTATTGCTTTAATATCTTACAAGAGAAGTCTTTAAAACTCTGGCCTTGTGAAACAGGTCTGGGCCAAGGAGTGTTGGAGTAGTGGAGTAATGGCTAGTAAAAACGTAACAAATCATATTAATTATTTTTCTTACTCTCCTTCTCTGTAATGCCTTGTCTTGAAAAAATTAATGAGGACAAGTTAACCCATCACTCCAATGCTCCAATTGGGGCAAAGCCCCTATATTTTGAATTGAATCACAGGTATATCCCCCAGTCAAGCGTATTCTCCTGCCCCCAAAAAATCCCCACTTTTTCCCTAAAATCTATTTGACAAACCATATTTCAGTAATGTATGAAGGGGCAGATTTTTGGCACGCGTTGAGCCCGCCAGCGAATAAAAGCAAATGACTGAGTGTCTGTTTTGCTCATG
>DATKWM010000088.1:0-10932 GCA_035529575.1 Desulfatiglandales bacterium | reverse complement strand
CCTGATCCATACAATACTATTGTGAGATTCTTATATACGGTAACTGAACCTGTGCTCTATACCATTAGAAGAAGGTTGCCGATAAATTTTTCTGGTTTCGATTTTTCACCCATTCTTGTTATTTTGGCAATTATTTTTGTTCAAACCTTTGTAGTTGACAGCTTACTCCAGTTCGCAGTGCAGCTTGGTGCGAGATAATGTGTGATCCTGTTGTTTCTGTTAAAGTGTTACCCCGTTCTTCGATAAATCAGATAGTTGGTTTTGAAGGGGACATCTTAAAGGTAAAGGTGAAATCAGCACCTGTTGATGGATTAGCAAATAGGGATTTGATAGCATTGTTGTCCAAATGTGTAAAGGTTGCGAAAGAAAAAGTCGAGATTATATCTGGCCATAGATCAAGGCTTAAAAAAATAAGATTTTATGGCATTAAAAAAGATGATCTCTTTCTTCTCTTAAACAGATAATCCAACCATTATATCCTACCCGCGATAATTGAGCTAATACTCTTGATTTCGCCACCTGAAAGTGAGCCTAATCTCTTAAAATTACCTTAGAAGAAAAATACATCTTTAGTTTTTTGTTGCCAAAAAATATATTTTCCCGTTAAATAGAACTAGTGCCTATGTGAATGTCACAATGTTGATGTAAAATCAATTTATTATGAGCAGGAGAAAATTTTTTCCATGGCCGATATAAATGGTAAAAAAATAGTCCTTGGTATAACTGGAAGTATAGCAGTTTATAAATCTGCTGAGTTGGTAAGGCATTTAAAGAAGGCTGGTGCAATAGTACACGTGGCAATGACCGAAAATGCCACATGGTTTGTAACCCCTCTCACATTTGAAACACTCTCTGGAAATAGGGTAATAGAGGATATGTTTTCACAGCCTGGAACATCAATAGATCATATATCATTAGGGCAGGAGAGCGATTGTATAGTAATTGCACCAGCCACGGCAAATTTTATAGGAAAGATTGCTCATGGAATCGGAGATGATTTTCTTTCAACACTCATGCTGGCTGCCACTACCCCGATACTTATCTGTCCGGCTATGAATAAAGAAATGTTTGCAAATAGCATAGTCCAGTCCAATATCCTGAGCTTGAAAGAGAGAGGTTTTATAATAATGGAACCAGAAGAGGGTATGTTAGCTACTGGTGTTATTGGATTGGGCAGGTTTCCTGATCCATTAGCTATTATGGAAGAGATACAATGTTTGCTTGCAAATAAGGATTTTCAGGGATTAAAGACGCTTATTACTGCAGGCCCAACGATTGAATATATTGATCCAGTGCGGATGATAAGCAATAAATCTACAGGCAAGATGGGCTATGCTATAGCAAGGGCTGCACAAAGGAGAGGAGCAGATGTTACACTGGTAACTGGACCAACGCATCTTGATCCACCAAAAGGGATACATATGCTTAATGTTGAGACAGCCGAAGAGATGAGAAAGGCGGTCATGGATCACTATAGGGACAAGGATGTGATTATCAAAGCAGCAGCTGTATGTGATTATAAACCTCTGAACAAGGCCAAAGAAAAGCAGAAAAAGAAAGCAGGAAAAACAATAGTAGAGATGATACCCACACCAGATATTCTGGCAGAGCTCGGTAAGGACAAGGGAGATAGTATATTGGTTGGTTTTGCTGCGGAGACTACTGATCATGTAGCAAACGCGCTGAATAAGATAAGAAAGAAAAACCTGGATTTAATTGTCCTTAACGATGTCTCAAAAGATGATAGGGGATTTGCGGCGGAGACAAACGAGGTTAGAATGATTGATAGAAAAGGAAACGAGGAAGTGGTCCCCCTAACGTCAAAGGATGAGGTAGCAGATAAAATACTTGACAGGATAAAGTACCTACAAACGGAATGGATGCAAGAGAAGAGTTAATAGATTTGCTCGGTCAGGTAAAAAAACAGTTGATACACAGTCAGGAGATCGGACTTGATGCCCCAACTTTGTCTACTCATAGCCTACATTATCTTAGAAAGGGCCTTCAATTAGATATAGAACCCTTAAAAGAGAATTTTTCCTGTAATAGCCTTGAGGAATTAGAAAATTTTATCAATAATTGTGTTAAGTGCAGACTGAGTAAAGAAAGAAAAAACATCGTCTTTGGTGAGGGACCGCCACATGCCAGACTTGTCTTTGTTGGTGAGGCCCCTGGAATGGACGAAGATTTAACAGGCAAACCCTTTGTAGGCCAGGCAGGGAAGCTACTTAACGATATTATAAAGGCTATGGGTTTGACACGAGAAGAGGTCTATATCTGTAATATAGTTAAATGTCATCCTCCACATAATAGGGATCCAGAGCGAGACGAGATAGAAATGTGTCTTCCTTTTTTAGAGGCCCAGCTTTCTTTAATTCAACCAGAGATCATCTGTGCTATTGGCAGAATATCTGCTCAGAGCCTGGTACGTGAAGATTTTAAGATAACAAGGGAGAGGGGTCAGTGGCAGTCATTTCGGGGTATTCCTTTAATGCCTACCTATCACCCAGCATACCTATTAAGGTATCCTCAAGCTAAAAAGGCTGTTTGGGAGGATATGCAACAAATCATGAAAAAATTAGGGCTAAAAGACCCTAGGGAGTTAAAAGATTAAAGAAAAAATGAAAAAACCTTTTTTTATCATCATTGTTGTTATCTTCACGATAGCACTCTTTATCCATAATGTCCATGCCGAGAAAAATAGTGCCATGGTGATTGAACTTGAGGGCACTATTAATCCTGGCACAGCCCAATTTGTAATAAAGGGCCTGAAGCGTGCTGAAGTCAGTAAACACAGGTTAGTCATTATTAGGCTGGATACTCCAGGTGGGCTTGATTCCTCTATGAGAAGCATTGTGAAGGCTATATTGAATTCTTCTGTCCCGGTTGTAGTGTATGTTGCACCAAGGGGCGCACGAGCAGCTTCAGCAGGGGTTATGATTACAGTAGCGGCTCATATTGCAGCTATGGCCCCTCAAACAAACATAGGTGCGGCCCATCCTGTCAGTGCCGATGGCAAAGAGATTAATAAAACCATGTCTGAAAAGGTAGTTAATGATATGGTTGCATATGTCAGGAGCATTGCGAAAGATAGAGGAAGGAATCAGGAATGGGTTGAGAAGGCTATCCGGGAAAGTGTTAGCATAACAGCAGATGTAGCGGTTAAAGAAAAGGTAGTTGATCTGGTAGCAAGGGATATAGATGATCTTTTAGCCCTTTTAGATGGCAGAGAGATAGCATTGAATAAAGGCAAAGTAACATTAGAGACCAAGGGTCTGAAATTGGCCTATGTTACTCCGGGATGGAGAGATAGGGTGCTCAATACTATCAGCAATCCAAATATAGCCTATATCCTTATGATGATTGGAATGGCAGGCCTTTATTTTGAACTGTCACATCCTGGTGCAATACTTCCGGGCGTTATAGGTGCTATTTCGCTCATATTGGCCTTCTTTGCTTTTCAGACATTGCCAGTAAATTATGCAGGGCTTCTCCTTATTGCCCTGGCTATTATATTCTTTATAGCAGAAATAAAAGTTTCAAGTTATGGCCTCTTATCTGTTGCTGGTCTCATTTCTCTGATCCTTGGCTCGGTGATGCTTTTTGAAAATATTAGGGTATCCTTGAACCTTATGATGCCCACTATTGTTCTGATAGGCGGTTTTTTTATTGTAATTGCCTTTTTGGCATTTAGGGCCTATAGGGGAAAACCAACAAGTGGAATGGAAGGGTTGATTGGTGAGACGGGTGTGGTAGAGGAAAAAATTGATCCTGTTGGGTTAATCTTTGCTCACGGGGAATATTGGAAGGCTACCAGCACAGAGGTTGTTGAACAAGGGGAAAAAGTACGGATTATAGGATCAAAGGGTCTTGAGTTGATAGTCGAAAAGGTATTAATTGAAGATTCTCAGGAGTAGAGGTTATTAAATGCCAATCGGCAATTGTCAATAATCAATTGAATAAGGAGGTCATCATGTTTTACATTCTTGCAATAATATTGATTATACTTTTTTTAAGCACGGCCATCAAAATCTTGAGAGAATATGAGAGGGGAGTCGTTTTTAGGTTAGGGAGGGTATTAAAAAGACCAAAAGGCCCAGGACTTGTTATCATTATCCCGATTATTGATAAGTTGATTAGGATTAGTCTTCGCCTTGTGGCCATGGATGTTCCTCCCCAGGATGTCATCACAAAGGATAATGTCTCCATTAAGGTGAATGCGGTTATCTATTTTAGGGTCATGGATCCAAGCAATGCTGTTATTGTGGTAGAGAATTACCTATTTGCTACCTCACAACTTGCCCAGACAACCCTAAGAAGTGTGTGCGGACAGGTGGAGTTAGATGAGTTGCTGGCAGAGCGAGATAAGATCAACACCAGGCTCCAGTCGATACTCGATAAACACACTGATCCCTGGGGGATCAAGGTCTCTAATGTAGAGGTAAAGCATATTGATCTTCCTCAAGAGATGCAGAGGGCTATGGCAAAGCAGGCAGAGGCTGAAAGAGAGAGAAGGGCAAAGGTTATTAATGCCGAAGGTGAATTTCAGGCTGCTGGCAAACTGGCAGAGGCTGCCAAAACGATAGAAGATTATCCCTATGCCCTGCAGTTGAGATACCTTCAAACCTTGAGGGAGGTTTCAGCCGAGAACAACTCAACTACACTGTTTCCGATTCCAATTGATCTATTTAAACCATTTTTTAAGAAGGAGTAATGTAAGGAGATAAATATGGGTGCAGAGGAAAAAAAGCTAAGCAAGGAAAAGGACTTAGATCGAATGACTGTTAAGGAGTTAAAAGAGGTAGCCGCTGAAAGCACTGACTTGGTTGGTATTCATGCAATGAAAAAGGCCGAGTTATTAGCGGCAATTAAAGATGCAAAGGGGATTAAAGAAGAGAAGGCCCCAAAGGAAAAGATTGAAAAAGGGGTTATCACTGTTAAAGAACTTAAAGAAAAGATTATAGCGTTTAAGGTTGAAAGGAAAGAAGCAAGGAAGGCAAGAGATAAGCGGATGGTTCATATATTGAGGAGGAAGATAAATAGACTAAAAAAAGAAACGAGAAGGATATCAAAGGCGGAGACGCTTAAAAAAATATAATGGTTTGTGTTTGCCTGTTTTCCGTTGCTTGTTGTTTGAGCAAAGAGCAACGAATTGCTGACAAATGACATTTTTTATTTTTTCATGACCCATAATCCGCAACCTATAACCCACAAAAAGCTGCCAACTACTCACAAATACAAATACAACGAACACACATGGCCTTTCGGCCACAACGAAGGATGAAAGTAGTTGAGTGGTCAGATGGTTGAGTAGTTGAGTAGTAGACGACTTAACTAGGCACTTTAGGCACTTTAGCTCACTTTAGGCACTTTCATATAAGCTACTGACCTTACTACCTTTTTACAATCATGATAATTCAACAAAGCAATGATTTACCCAACCAGGTAATAGCAATTATTCCTGCTGCAGGCGTTGGTGCCAGGATGGGTTCCAATAAGGCAAAGCAATTTATCGATCTGTGCGGGAAACCAATTTTAGCAGTTACCCTGAGTCATTTTCAGAAATGCAACCTGGTTGACAAGATTGTGGTTGTGGTTTCTGAAGATGATGTGGATTATTGCAACCGGGAGATAGTGGATAGATATAAACAAAGCAAGGTTTTTAAGGTTGTTGCTGGAGGGAAAAGGAGACAGGATTCTGTAAGAAAAGGACTCGAGGCTGTTGGCGATTTGTGTAGGTGGGTGCTTATTCATGATGGTGTCAGGCCTTTAGTTACAACTGAACTAATTGAAAGGGTAATTAAGGCTGCAAAAAAATTTAGGGCCGTGATTACTGGTCTTCCTGTCAAAGAAACGGTAAAAGAATTCGATGATCAGAGCATGGTCTTACGATCCGTTCATCGAAGTCACTTATGGTTAATTCAGACACCCCAGATTTTTAGATTCAAGGATATAAATCTGGCCCATCAGAAGACTATTAAAGATGGTTGGGAAGAGGCTACAGATGATGCTTTTCTGATTGAAAAAATGGGTATACCAGTAAAGATAATTGAAGGTGAGGAGAATAATATAAAAGTAACTACACCCCGGGATCTCGATATAGCACGATTTCTCATGTCAAAGAAAAGTGCCTAAAATGCCTAAACCCGCCCTGGAGCGACATGCTTAGATCAGCCTGTTTAGGCAGTAGGGCGATACACGACCGGATTAGCTTATTACGCCTATAATCCAGGCCTACCCGCCGGCTGGCAGGTGGGTCTGGGCCAGGGTGAACTAAAATTCTTAAAATTATTTATTGTGAATTGAGGAATTGATACCTTTGAAAAACCTGACATTTTCTGCCACACTAAGAAAGTCCCATCCTCTTTAAAAAAATATGGGTTATGCAAAGATCTCGGTTGAGGATAGTAGCAAGTATGCAGTAGACAGTAACAAACAACAAATGAACAGTAAAAAGCAAGGAATGACCATCAGGATCGGTTCACGGGCCAGTAAACTGGCTCTTGCTCAAGCTAAATGGGTAATGGATAGAATCACCGCCCACTATACTGATATCAGGGTTGATTTAATTAAGATAACAACAAAAGGTGACAGGATCATCAACAGACCATTAAGCACTATTGGCGGAAAGGGGTTATTTGTAAAAGAGATAGAAGAGTCCCTTAGCAGAGGCGAGATAGATGTTGCTGTGCATAGCCTAAAGGATGTTCCTGCGAAACTGCCAGATACTTTGTGCATAGGAATCTTCCCTGAGAGAGAAGACCCACATGATGTGATGCTGTCTAAGGATAATATACCACTTAAAGATTTACCAGTGGGATCTTGCATAGGTACAAGCAGTTTAAGACGTGCCGCCCAGATTCTCCATTATCGATCAGATGTAAAGATTGTTCCTTTAAGGGGAAACCTGGATACCAGGATCAGAAAATTAGAGAGCGTTGATATTCAGGCAATTGTTGTTGCCGCAGCCGGTTTAAAAAGAATAGGTCTTACGGATAAGATAACACAGCCGCTTTCTTTTGATTGTATGGTGCCTGCAGTAGGGCAGGGTGCCTTGGGGCTTGAATTCCGTCTGGATGATGAGGAAACAATAAATATGTTAAAATTTCTTGATCACTATGCAACAAGGGTGGCGGTGGAAGCTGAAAGATCCTTTCTGATGGAACTTCAAGGTGGTTGTCAGATCCCTATTGCTTGTTTTGCAAGGTTAAAGAATAACTCCCTGCTGTTAGATGGCTTGGTGGCTGACCTTGATGGCAACACTATTTTTAGGGATACAGTTATTGGCTCACCTGAAAAGGCCAAAGAACTTGGAGCAGCCCTGGCACATATGCTTTTAGATGCAGGGGCAGGAAAAATCTTGGAAAAAAATTATGGAAGAAGTTTATAATTATTTTTATAAAGATGAATAAGTTGAAAGATAAAGCTAAAGGAATAGTTTACCTTATTGGTGCTGGCCCAGGCGACCCTGATCTTATTACTTTAAAAGGCAGGGAATGCCTTAAAAAGGCTGATATAATTGTATACGATTACCTTGTTAACGAATCACTTTTATCGCTGGCGCATACAGATGCGGAGATTATATACGTGGGTAAAAAAAGTGGCCACCATACGATGCCTCAAAAGGATATAAATAATCTTCTGGTTGAGAGTTCCAAGAAAGGTTTAACGGTCGCAAGGTTAAAAGGTGGCGACCCTTTTATTTTTGGAAGAGGTGGTGAGGAAGCCATGGAGCTCTCTAAAGAGGGGATTAAATTTGAGATAGTCCCTGGAGTAACATCGGCAGTTGCAGCGCCTGCTTATGCTGGTATACCATTGACGCACAGAAATTTCGCATCTACTGTATGTTTTATAACCGGGCACGAGGACCCTACTAAGGAAGAGTCACATATCAACTGGAATGCCTTATCAAAATCATCTGGCACCCTAGTATTCCTTATGGGTATTGCAAATTTAGATAGAATAGTAAAAAAGTTGACAGCTTTGGGTAAACCATCAAGCGCTCCAGTGGCAGTTATCGGTAGTGGCACCATGCCGAATCAGAGGACAGTAATTGGAACACTTGCCAATATTGATCAAAAGGTGAAAGATGCAGATCTTGGAGCCCCCGGAATAATTGTAGTTGGTGAAGTAGTGAATCTGAGTGAGTACCTCAATTGGTTTGAATCCCGTCCATTATTTGGAAAGAAAATTGTGGTTACACGGCCTGAGGATCAGGCAGCAGGTTTTATCAGGACTCTATCTGAGTTAGGTGCAAATTGTTTACTATTTCCGACTATTAACATAATACCTCCTGCAAGCTGGAAGGAACTTGATAAAGCAATAAAGAGTCTTTCAAAGTATGACTGGATACTATTTACCAGTGTTAATGGGGTGAAATACTTTTTTAAACGATTGGATTTTAGAAAAAAGGATACCCGGTATCTTAAAGGTATTAAAATTGGTGCTATAGGGCCAGGAACCGCAGCAGCTTTAATGGATATGGGAATTAATCCTGACCTTATTCCTGATCAGTATTGGGCAGAGGGCGTTGTGGAGGGATTAAAAAGATCACTACTTGATGGGAAGAGGATTCTTCTGCCAAGGCCTGTAATAGCACGGGATTATATTCCTAAAAAACTCACTGAGTTGGGAGCGACAGTAGATGTTGCTGAGGCATATCAGACAGTGAAGCCAGACTATAGTCAACATCAATTAAGCATGCTGTTTAAAGACAGTGCAATAGATATGATTACCTTTACCAGTCCTTCAACCGTTGATAATTTTTTGGCCCTGTTAAAAGGTAGATCGATCTTTAAAGAAATTTTAAAGGCAAAGGTTGCCTGCATTGGGCCAATTACTGCTCAAAGGGCAGCCGAAAAAGGGCTAAAGGTAGATATAGTGCCTGATGAATATACAGTGGATGCCCTTACCAAGGCTATTGTAGAGTTTTATGAGCATTAAGAAACTTCGTTAGCTTTACTCATAATTGGAATGGTGGAATAATGGGTGATATTGTCCTAAACAACGTGAAGAATGAAAGACTTCTTTACAAAATCATCATTCCATGATTCCAGCCTTCCATTATTCCATGTGTGATGCAATACACGACAGCCTCAGAGACTCATTTTATTTCAATAAGGTGTAGAAATTCCTGCATTCTAACTCAACCCCCACACACTCTTTGATGCCCAGACCACTTTGTCTAAAATGCTAGTTGGGCATACCAGTAGGCCATAATGGTTTTCAAGATCTCCGGATGGTCTGAGATAGCTTATCGGCTCCCCAATTCCTGAAAGGAGGACACCTCCGGCCTCTGAAGCAATAACGTCACAGGCACAGGTATCCCATAATTTTGTACCTCTGGCAGGGTGCACATATATATCTGCCTCTCCATTAATGACCATAGCCAACTTCCTGCCCACACTTCCTGAAGGAATTTCCCTCTGTACAGAAAGCATTTCAATGAATTTGTCTATCTTTGGATCCCTGTGCGAGCGGCTGACAGCAAGACGTAAATTTCCCATGTCTGGAGTAGCAGTTATTTTTACTCTTGATGACGTATCTCCTTGAGACAGCCAGCTTTTATATGCACCTAAACCCTTGCATGCATAAAGCTCTAACCCTGTAACTGGCTCTATTACCACACCAATGGTTGGCTCACCACGATGTGTGAGCCCAACCATAGTAACGAATTCACCATTGGCCTTGATAAAATCCCTTGTGCCATCCAAGGGGTCAATCATCCAGACCCATTCATATCCTGTGTTATTCCATGTAGCAGGCTCTTCCTCTGTTAGAATAGCATGTTCAGCAAAGATGCCCCTGAGTTTTTCTTTGATAATCTGATTTGCGGCCATGTCGGCTGCAGTTACTGGATCGTCCTTACCTTTTTCTCTGATACCAATATTACCACCTGAAAGATATTGCTCATAGATGGTCTTTATCCTTTCTGCTGCTAACCGGGCTGCTTGCCTTCCAACATCCAATAAGTATTCGAGGTCTTGTACCACTAAAAATCCTCTTATATTTAATGATTAGTATGGCTAAATTGTTGACAAATATTGCGCATAAGGGTAAGGTTTTTTACACAATATATCAAGGAACTTTTGTGCCGAAGTGGCGGAATTGGTAGACGCGCTAGGTTCAGGACTTAGTGGGTGAATGCCTGTGCGGGTTCGATTCCCGCCTTCGGCACCATATCATATACACTATCACCAGCCCCATTCATCCAATCGGCTTTAAGGTAGTATCGTTATCTTACCCTCTCAACTTTCCAACCTTCTCATAAAATTCCAGCTTAGAATCAATTTGGCTTGCCGATACTGATCAAATTGTTTAGGATATCTGTAACTACTAAGGTTCAAAGTTCAAGGGTTTACGGTTCAAGCCTGCCCTGGTGCGACGTAACGTGCTCTTTAAAACAGTTCTAATAAACACTATGCCCAGGGATTCTATGAAAAGCACTGCTAAACCAGGTCTGGGCCAGGGGTTAGAAAACGATGAGTAAAGACCACTATGATGATGAGGCAACCAATCCCGATTTCATCTGGAAACCTTGAACTTAATAACCTATAAAAAATATATATTGCCCAACGAATTCAAAGATGTTTACGAACAGACCAAACGAATCCCGCAAAAGCGGGAACGCCGTTTGTGGATTCATCAAATATTCGTTCGACCTGGAGGCTCTCGACAGGCTCGAAAAACCAGCCCGCTATCCGGCAGGCGGGTATCAAGAGCGCAAAGTAGCTAACCCTAAACTTTGAACTGTGAACCTTATAACCTGAGTATTTACGATATCTTTTACTAAATCTTAGAGCTTTGCAAAACCTGACAATTTTTGTCACCCCAATGAAGAGGGTGGACTTTTCTGAGGTGACTGGTGGCCCGCGACGAGCTCGGCCGAGTCGAAGGGCGCTGTCTTTTCGCAACTTATCAGTGGGGGAAACC
>DATKWM010000087.1:0-10480 GCA_035529575.1 Desulfatiglandales bacterium | reverse complement strand
CTGTAGAGATTAAAGGTGTTTCTGAATTTCAAAAAATTCCTGAATTTGAGGAAGAAGGAAGCACATTTGAAGAAATTGCAATAAATAAGGCAAAATTTGTATCAAAAGCACTTGACCTTCCTGCCATTGCCGATGATTCGGGGCTTACAGTGGAGGCATTAAATGGAGCGCCAGGTATCTTTTCAGCACGCTATGCCGGAAAATCAGCTACTAATGGTCAAAACAACCGGAAACTTCTTGAGAAAATGGAAGGGAAAGAGAATAGAAATGCCATCTTTGTATGTTCTATTGCCATATCCAAACCAACTGGTCAGGTTTTAATTTATACTGGAAGATGTTCTGGGATAATCTTACATGTACCTGCAGGAACAAATGGTTTTGGATATGACCCCTTTTTTTACTATTCTCCCCTCGGGAAAACATTTGCCCAATTATCAGTTGAAGAAAAAAGCAGGGTGAGTCATAGAGGGCAGGCCATGAGGAAGGTAAAAAATGACTTTAAAAAAATTATGATTTGGTTAAAGGAAAAATGAGCATAATATCTACGAATTCTAAAATCTTTCTCCTTGACCTCTAAAAAACTTTTAAAATAAAATATTACGTTTAATTTGAAAAAGAAAATATCTATGCATGATATAGCTGGAATTGAAGCAGACGAAATGTTAGTTGGCACAATTGATGATACAGTTTAAGGGCATATAGCCCCACGAAAGTCAGAGGGATTTATTGTGTGCTTTGAGATAGAAAAACAAAGAAAAAAAAGAGAAAAGCTGCCAAATGAATACAAATAGTAATAAAAAATTAATTGAGATGTTTGCACCCATACAGGCAGAGGCAGAAAGACGCTTCACAGAGATGAAGGAAGAAGATAATCAAAACATCTTAATCGGTATGGCAACATGTGGCCTGGCATCAGGTGCATTAGAGGTAAAGGCAGCATTTGAAGAGGCCATCGCCGAGAGAAAAATCAATGCCAATATTATGCCTGTAGGCTGTTTAGGGCATTGCTATGCCGAGCCCCTTGTTATCATTGAAAAACCTGGGTTTCCACCTATCCTCTACCACGATGTCACACCTGGAAAGGCGCGACTGCTCGTTAAGGCCTTTTTAGAAGAAGATGACCCAGTTTTTGAACATATATTAGGGGCAATGGAAGAAAATGACCTTATACCTTCGGTAATGGAGTTCCCGCGGTTCAATCAGGAAAAAAGGATAGTTATGGCCAACAGTGGTGTAATTAATCCAGAGGATATCTATCAATACATAGCAAAGGGTGGGTATTCTGCCCTGGTCAAGGCACTTTCAATAGAACCACAGAAAATCATTAATGAGATTAAAGAATCAGGCCTCAGAGGGAGAGGAGGTGCAGGTTTCTCAACTGGCAAAAAGTGGCAATTTGTCCGGGATTCCAGTGAAGAAGAAAAAACTGTGATATGCAATGCAGACGAAGGAGACCCTGGCGCCTATATGGATAGGACCATCCTTGAAAGTAGTCCCCATCAGATTATTGAAGGTATTGCAATCAGTGCGTATGCAGTGAGGGCCAAAAAGGCAATTATTTATATCAGGGCAGAATACCCTCTCGCGATAGAAAAGGCTAAAATGGCAATTGATCGGGCAAACGATATCGGCCTGTTAGGAAAGGAAATATTGGGCACAGACTTTAATTTAGACATATCTATATTCCAGGGTTCAGGAGCCTTTGTCTGTGGAGAGGAGACAGCTCTTATCCAGTCAATCCAAGGCGAAAGAGGTATGCCTCAACCAAGACCACCCTACCCTGCCCAAAGTGGTTTGTGGGGAAAACCAACAATAATAAATAATGTTAAAACTTTTGGATCTATACCAGCCATAGTACAAAACGGGGCTCAGTGGTTCAAAGGAATTGGTACGGATAAAAGCCCTGGGACTGCGATATTCTCTGTAGTAGGAAACATTGTGCATGCCGGCTTGGTTGAAATCCCAATGGGTGTGACCCTAAAGGAACTTATCTTTGATATCTGTGGAGGCATACCAGATCAGAAGAAATTTAAGGCAGTGCAGATTGGAGGGCCTTCTGGAGGATGTTTACCAGAGGATTTTCTTGATACACCCATCGACTTTGATTCCCTCACACAGGCAGGAGCAATGATGGGCAGTGGTGGTATGGTGGTTATGAATGAGGATAACTGCATGGTAGATGTAGCCAGATATTTTCTTGACTTCACCCAAAAGGAGTCATGCGGAAAATGTACATTCTGTAGAATAGGGACCAAACACCTTCTTGACATCTTAGATAGGCTCACAAAAGGAGAAGGTCGGGAGGGTGATATCGAATTATTAGAGAGCCTGAGTATGGACATAAAGGAAGGCTCTCTTTGTGGATTAGGAAAAACAGCCCCTAATCCAGTTTTAACAACCATTAAGTATTTTAGAGATGAATACGAAGCTCATATCAAGGAAAAACGCTGTCCTGCCATGATGTGTAGAAAATTAACAGCATATTATATCGATTTAGATAAATGCGCCAGGGGCTGTGATGCCTGTGTGGGGAGCTGCCCTACTGAGGCAATATTTACAACAAGCAATAGAAAGAAGGGTGTTGACCAAACATTATGTGTTAAATGTGGAGAATGCATGGTATCCTGCCCCCCAGAATATGATGCTGTAAGAAAGGTTTCTCCTCCGGAACTCGCACCTATAATTGACCGCCCAAAGGAAGAGGAAAAAGACAACTAACTATCGACAGTGTGAGGAGAAGTTACATCCATGGTAAAACTTGTAGTTGATAATGAAGAGATTGAAACCGAAGAGGGAAATAATGTTCTTCAGGCATGCTTAGATAACGACATTTACATCCCCAATCTATGTTACCTAAAAGAGATGGATAATCCACCAGGATCATGCAGGCTGTGCTTTGTTGAAATTGAGGGATATAGCCAGCCTGTAACCTCATGTACAGAAAAGGTTAAAGAGGGAATGGTAGTCACGACAAATACAGAACATATAAGAAGATTACAGAGAACTGCCTTTGAACTTCTTCTCTCTGTTCATCACGTAGATTGCCGTCATTGCCCGGCGAACAAAAAATGTGAGCTTCAACGCATCTCCAAGTTTCTCCATTTCGGCCTAAAAACCAAAAGGATTGAACAACTTGAAAGAGATGCAAAGCAGGAACAGGACCATCCTTTGCTGGAATACTATCCCTACCGGTGCGTTTTGTGTGGTAAATGTGTCTTTGTCTGCAAACAGAAAAATGGCCAACCCTTGTTAAGCCTTGCAAAAAGAGGGCTTGACACAGTTATAAGCTTCTTTGGCGAAGAGGATATGGCAAGAGATAGGTGCAAAAATTGTTATGCCTGTGTAGAAATTTGCCCTGTTTCTGCCCTTTTAATTAAAAACAACCCCGATTACGATGATGTAGAGGTATCTAAAGATGATAAAGGAAAATGCAGAGCGCTTGCTTAATGAGCTCCCAGAAGGTGTGGAACTGCTTGCAGCTGCTAAAGAAAGAAATGCATATGAAATATCTGAGGCAATAAAAGGGGGTATTAAAATTATAGGAGAAAATTACCTTAACGATGCGTTAGGTGTAGTTAATGAAGTAACACAAAAGGCCGAATGGCACTTTATTGGACATTTGCAGAGGAATAAGGTTAAAAAGGTCATTGATATCTTTGATATGATCGAATCTGTTGACTCCCTCAGATTGGCCAAGGAGATAGAGAAATGGTGCGACAAACGAAATAAAGTAATGCCCATATTGATTGAGGTTAATAGTGGTGAAGAAAATCAAAAAGCCGGGGTAGCCCCAAAGGATGTAACAAAATTAATAAAGGACATCTCCTCACTTAATTATGTAAAGATAATGGGATTGATGACCATGGGACCGAGATTCGGGGATCCTGAGGAATCACGACCTTATTTTAGAAAAACAAGGGAGATATTCGAACAGATCAAGGATTTTCACCTACCGAATGTGGAAATGAAATACCTCTCCATGGGCATGACAAATTCTTATGAGGTTGCGATACAAGAGGGAGCAAATTTAATAAGGATAGGGAATAAGATATTTGGCCAAAGAGAATGAAGCCAAACTTAGCGGGCTTCTTCCAAGGAAGCCATTTAATGTAAATATGTTGTAGAAATTCCGGAGTATCGATTGAGCTATGCAGCTAAAGAAATGAAGCGACTTATGGGTAAAGCTGTCTCTCATTTTCAAATGATAGGAGATGGAGACAGAATATTGCTTGCTGTTTCAGGTGGTCAGGATAGTATAGCCCTTTTATAGTTGCTAAGAGATCGTTTAACAAGAATTCCTATTACGTATGATATAAAAGCGGTTCATGTAGAATTAGGCTTTGGGCAGGATACAGGGAAAAAGATGGAGGATTTTTTCAATGTAAATGGTTTTGATTATTGTATTATTAAAAGCAGCTTTGGACCACGTGCCCATGCAAAAGAAAACAAGGAAAATCCATCTTTTCTCTGCTCACGCCTGAGAAGAAAGGCTATATTTGAAAAGGCGGCAGATCAGGTCCCTGCTTTCAAACCTCTATACAACAAATAAAAAAATAAAAGGAAACATATTTAATGCATTAATGAAAGATTTATTGTTGACCGTTGACCGTTATCCTTCTATGTTGTGTGATATCTATCAGAAAACAGTGAATGGATAACAGACAACTTACCTTCAGGCACTGAAAATGAAATTAGGTTTTATTGGACTGCCACAATCAGGGAAATTTACGATCTTTAAAGCCCTGACTGCTGCACGAGGAACAATAAGTCAAGAAAAGGTCAAGAAAGGTGATCAGCTTATTGCAACCGTTAATGTACCAGATGAAAGAGTAGATTATCTGAGAGAGACCTATAAGCCAAAAAAAACCATCTATTCTCAGGTAGAATATCTGCTGCCTGGAAAAACAATAGATATTGATCATTCCGCAAGAGAAAAAGAAAATGTCACCCTTAATACAGTGAGAATCTGCGACGGATTGATTCACGTTATAAAAAATTTTCAGATTTTTGGAGGGCCTCCTCTCACATCTGAAGAAGATTTCTTTAAACTGGAATCAGAAATGATAGTAAGTGATCTTTTAGTGGCTGAAAAGAGGGTGGAAAAAATAAAATTAGATGAAAAAAAAGGAAAAAAGATACATGCTGAGGAACCTTCTCTTTTAAAAAGATGTATTGATATTCTCTCCGAAGATAAGCCATTGAGGGATAATTCTGAGATAGCTAATTCTCCACTTCTAAGAGGTTTTACCTTTTTATCTGCTAAACCCATGCTGGTAATTTTAAACAACTCAGACGAAGATGAAGATCTACCCATGATGCCTCGTATCCCTAAAAATGTTGAACTCATGGTAGTTCGGGGTAAATTAGAGATGGAGATAGGAGAGATGGGGCAAGAGGAGGCCCAGGAATTTTTATCAGCCTTTAATATTGAAGTTTCTCTCCTCGATAGGGTTATCAAGCGCTCCTTTGCTGCGTCTGACCTCATTTCCTTTTTTACAATTGTGGAAAATGAGGTAAGATCATGGTCAATCACCAAAGGTACATCAGCAATAGATGCTGCTGACCTCATCCATTCAGATATGAAAAAGGGATTTATAAAGGCTGAGGTTCTTCCTTACAATACATTGGCTAAATATGGAAATTTTTCCGAGGCAAAAAAGGATGGCCATGTCAAACTAGAAGGCAAAGAATATATGGTCCAAGACGGAGACATAATCCGATTTCGATTTAACGTATAAGAAAATGGCAAAAAAAAAGATACAAGTTGGGCTCATTGGGGCAACAGGGTATGGTGGGGTAGGTTTGATCGAACTCCTCATAAACCATCCCTCTGCTACCATATCTGCTCTCATTGCAAAACAAGAAACCGGTAAGCCCATCAGTACAGTTTATCCTCATTTAAAAGGATTTTGTGATCTACCAGTTTTTGATCCAGCCGACCCTCAATGTCCACATGACTTTGATATCGTCTTCTATGCTACGCCGGACGGAGTTGGCCAAAAAGAGGCAACAAAGTGGTTAAATCAAGGTGTTAAAGTAATTGATTATAGTGGGGATTTTCGTTTTAATGATAAAGAGAGCTATGCCTCTTATGCTGCGAGAATCGGAAAGCCAAAGGAACATGCTAATCCAGATATTCTCCACTCCACTACCTATGGCCTTCCCGAGTTACATAGAGAAATAATAGCCAATTCTAAGTTAGTTGGTAATCCAGGATGTTTTGCAGTAAGCTGTATCCTTGGGCTCGTACCTGCGCTAAAATTCGGCCTTATAGAAAGCGAGAGTATAATATTTGATGCAAAAACCGGTGTTTCCGGGGCTGGGAAAACCCCCTCCCCTTCATTTCATTTCCCTGCGCGATATGAGGCTATGAATGCCTACAAGGTAACTGGCCATCAACATGTATATGAAATCGAGAGAGAATTATCCCGAGCAGCCGATAAAGAACTCAAGGTTACATTCACGCCGCACGTTATTCCAGTGAGCAGAGGGATTATCACAACTATTTATGCTACCATTACCGCTCATGCAAATATGGAAAACTTGAGAGAGGCTTATGAGGCAATGTATGGCAAGGAGCCATTTATCAGGATATTTAGCCATGGAGAGGTTTTAAGTAGCACTGATGTGAGGGGAAGCAACTTCTGTAACATCTTGCTCACTATAGATTCAAGAACAGGGAAATTGATCGTAATCAGCGTAATTG
Source organism: Desulfatiglandales bacterium (assembly GCA_035529575.1). Taxonomy (GTDB): domain Bacteria; phylum Desulfobacterota; class DSM-4660; order Desulfatiglandales; family B25-G16; genus B33-G16. The sequence continues at coordinate 3,774 of DATKWM010000087.1, read as the reverse complement.
ATAATTTAGTGAAAGGTCAGGCAGGTAATGCCTTGCAGAATATGAATATCATGATGCACATAAAGGAAACTACGGGTCTGATGTATCCTGGAAACTTTCCTTAATAATGTCTGTTGGTAGTTGTCAGCAGTCCGTTACATACAAACCTTTCTTACCTGCATAAGATCGGTTTGACCAAGGAATATTTTTTTTATCCCATCTTGCATCAAGGTTCTCATTCCATCAGCTATGGCTTGTTCCCTAATGTCCTCCATCTTGGCCTTATTTTGAATCAGGGACTTCATTTTAGTCGTTCCAGACAGTATTTCAACAAGTGCCGTTCTTCCTCTATAACCAGTATTTTGACATTTTTGGCAGCCTTTGGGCCTATAAAGGTTTAGATCATTGCTGTATGAAATTTTCAAGGTATCAAAATCACCACCATATGCCCTGCCCAATAATTCAAACTCTTCTTTAGAGGGATGGTAAGCTTCTTTGCAATCTTTGCACAAGGTTCTTACCAGTCTCTGTGCAAGAATACCCAAAAGGGCATCGGAAAAATTAAAGGGATCCATTCCCATATCAAGCAATCGAGTAATTGTTTCAGGAGCACTGTTAGTATGAAGGGTTGAAAAAACGAGGTGACCGGTAAGAGATGCCTCAATTCCTGTGGAAACAGTCTCTTCATCTCTCATTTCCCCAACCATTATTACATCTGGATCCGCCCGCAAGAAGGACCTCATAGCGGATGCAAAATTTAGCCCTATCTTTGGGTGCATCTGAACCTGGCGAAGACCTTCCTGCGTGATTTCCACTGGATCTTCTGCAGTCCAGATCTTTGTCTCAGGTTTGTTAATAAAATGCAAAGCTGAATGGAGTGTGGTAGTTTTACCACTACCAGTGGGGCCTACCACAAGCACTATGCCATAAGGCTTCTCTATCATTCCGATGAATTCGTTATAATCTCTCTCGTTCATACCCATCTTATCCAATGGCAGAGGTTCACCTGCAGCCAGCAACCTCATGACAACATCTTCATTTCCTCCTGCAGTCGGGATGGTGGCTACCCTCAATTCGATATCAAGCGGGGCATATTTTTTGAATGGTATCTTGCCATCCTGTGGGAGACGCCGTTCCGCAATATCAAGATTACTCATGATCTTTATCCGTGAACTCATAGCAGCCTTATACGTATACGGTATAGTCTGGTAGACCTGGCACAATCCATCAATCCTGAATCTGATTACGGCATCTGCTTTTCCTCCCCTGGGTTCTACATGGATATCAGAGGCTCCCCTATTATAGGCATCGACAATCATCTTATTTACTAATTGTACTATGGCCCCATCTTCTTCAGTAACTCCTTCAAGATCTTCCTCTAATCCATCTTCACCACTATCTAATTGCCCGAGGATTTCTTCGATACTTCCTCCTGACTCACCCATAATACTCGATCGCTTGACATCAAAGAAATGGTCAATCATCTTAATAATATCTTCCCTTAACGAGACACAAAATTCAAAGTCTTTACCGAAAATAAGCCCTTTCACTGCGTCTTGCCCGGGTAAATAATTCGGATTTTCCATTGCTATTACTATCGTTGAGTCAGATTGTGCCACTGGAACAAAGAGATTATTTTTTAGGTACGTTGGCCTAAGACCTTTAAGCAACTGTCCAGGAATAACCATTCTTTCATCATATGGTATAAACCGTGTGTTAAAAAACATGCTTAAAGACTTTCCGATATCTTCTTTCGTTACATGAAAATCATTCATAAGAACGTTCTCTACGCTGCTCTTTGTCTTCCGTGCCCCAGCCATAGCTTGTTCCAGGTCTTTGTGGTTAATAATATTATTAGTAATAAGATAATCAAATTTTGTTTTTTTATTCTGTTGCTTTAGCCGCTGGTGGTTGTAGAAGGCAATCCCTAAAACCTTAGCTATCTCAGTAGCAGACTTCTGGTCTTCCAATGTAAAATGTTTGCCACCTACCTTATTTATAAATTGAACCACACCCAATAGATATTTACTAAACTTAATAGGTGCGACTAACACCTGTTCCGTTTTATACCCCGTTTTTTCATCCCAGCTCCTATCAAATGTCAATTCAGGATTTATCTCCTTCAATTCGTCATCATCATAGGCATTTACGATATTGAATGTTTTTCCTGATGTACCACAATAACCAGAAATGCTTTTATTATTAAGAGGAACTCGTATCTCATTTAGCTCTTCACCTGTTTTAAAACGCGACACAATCTCCTTATTGGCACCATCCACAACATATATGGTTATGCGGTCGGCATCAAAGACAGAGAGAATACTTTCCCGCAAATTAATCAATATATCGTCAATATCCTTAGAGGCATTTATCTTATTCGTAATAAAATTTAGTTTTTTACTGAATTGAAGCTCCCTCTGTAAAGCTTCTACATTGCTCGCTGTTTCTTTTATATCCTCTGTTTTAGGAAGCGCCATCTCTTTCACCTTTTACAGTAAATAATTTTAACTTTACTAGATACCATATATTTTAAATTTTTTCCAGATTATTTCACTCCATCCTGTCAAGGTAGGCAGGAAGCCAGGAGACTAGGAAAGTTTGTCAGTTAAGCGTGTAATTTGGTCTACTATCATACGATACTGCCTCGATATATTTTGATAACTCTTATTTAGATTGTTTTTAATCATTGCAGAGTTATCCTCAGATAATGTTGAATCAAATGTTTTCACATAATAGAAAAAGTTCAAATCAATTTCCTCATTTACCATATTTAGTCGGGTTCGAATCTGAATAATAAGGCGTTGAAGTTTCATATCAAGTAATGATATAGAACTCATATTTGACTTCAAAAAAGGTAAAGAATATTTTTTAAGGTTAAGCGCAACTACGTCTTTTTGCTGAGCCATTTCTTTTGCATAAGCATCGATTTCTTCATCACTCGATTTCAGGAGCGTTTCGATGTGTCTTAACATTTTTTGATCATTATATTGAGCGTAAATTTTGAACATCCAATTTAGTAAATCTCGATTATATGTCCCAAATCGTGAGCATAACAAATACACCGCACCAGATAATCGATACCTGACATCTTCAAGTTCAATAGATAAGCCTTTTTTAAACTCCTTTTTTTGACAATGTCTTTTTACCTCATCAACAATTAAAGGACTGAAAATACCAAGTAACCAACCAAGCATAAGATAGAGAATATTTACGCCTTGCATATTGCCTCCCTTCTGGAAGAATGCAATTTTACACAACGTGAGTATAGTTTAGGAAGATATGAAGGTCAAGGGGTATGTAGCTAAGGTGTATGCAAAAGCAGGTAGGGAGGCTAAGCAGAAGTTGGCAACTTTACTTTCTGATCAATGACGTGTCTGCCTAGATATTAAATATGATTGAATCGAAGATTTAAAACCGTATTAGAAAGGTTTTGATGGGTGTGGGCTGGCTTATGATTTGTAGCAGGAACCTATCGTCATGGGGGAGATTTGGCATACACAATATATGGGCATTATGGTCCAAAGACACAGCTATGGGATATTTAATCGTCCAAAGTGCCAAAAGACTCAGACCATATTTTTTTGAAGTGATAAAACAGAACAGGGTATAGAGGTCACTCACCAAACTGAAGTTGGCCTCGTGCGCGCATCTCCATAGGAAGTAAGCTATTGTAAATAAAATTATTAATTGGTGTTTCTACTCCTACTTCCTGACCTAAGCGCACCACAGCTCCATTTTGCGATTTCAGTTCCGAGGGCTTACCATCCATAATGTCCCGCTGCATTGAGGCTGTTC
>DATKWM010000086.1:0-8152 GCA_035529575.1 Desulfatiglandales bacterium | reverse complement strand
AAGGTTCATATAGTTTATGCAGGCGATTAGTAGAATGACAAAGGCTATAGATATAAACAGGTAAATATATTTCATTTCATTGTTTGTGGAAGTCTCTCTCTCGAAGTGAGATCTTAGATGAATATCCTTGAGCGGCTGAAGATACAACTGATAACCTTTTTGTTCATACTTTTTAAGGAAGGACGGAAATTTTCCTTCGACAATGGCTTTTTTACTGCCTTTCTTCACTTCAACATATGTTATGAAATTTCCAACATCCCATGTATTGATCATAAAACTGTTAGATTTATCGGCAATCAATGTAGGGACTGATATAAGATAATCAAACTGCAGATGGGAATTGGGAGGCGGATTTTTTAATACTCCTGTAATATGAAGATTAAATTGTTTATGTCTTTCTTTGTACTCAATACTTTTTCCGATTGGATCTTCGTTCCCAAACAGTTTTTTTGCAGCACTTTCGGAAATCACCATAGAGTTGGGATTAGCAAGAGATTCAATCTTATCTCCCTTAATGAGTGGAAAGGAAAAAATACTCAGAAAATTCCGGTCAGCATACAAACCGGTTTCATAAAAGCTTTTTTCGTTGTTTTGAAGTACCGCTTTTTTAGTCCAAGGTTTCATAATCCGGGTAGCGTTCACTATTTCAGGGATACTATCCGTCAATGCCTTTGCCAGCAGCTCCGGTGTCTCTGCTGAATATTCCTCGACATTACTTCTCATATACGAATCTTGGTATATCACAAGGTGGATACTGTCGGCTTTCTCATGAAATCGGTCAAAACTCATCTCAAACTGTACATATGCTAAGATAAGGATAAAACAAGCCATTCCTACGGCTAACCCTATTATATTTGTCATGGAAAACCACTTATTCTTAATGATATTTCTGAAAGATATAACCAGATAATTCTTAAACATGAGTGTGCTCCAGTAAATTTTATTCGAGATAAGACCGCGAAGAGACCTGATGACTTGAAACCAGTACCACAGCCATGCAAAAAGAAATCCCTTCCCTTGATACATTTCATTAAAAACCTCTCTAAAATCCCCCAGGTGAGTATATTCTCCTTTATCAGAGTAGACCGACTTAAGCATCCATTCGGCGATTCTGGGGGGCTTAATGTAATTACTAGTTTTCATAGTCACACTTTGTTAGTCTCAGGTTTTAGCCCCCGAACATCAGCCCAGCTGGCATCATGGATGCTCTTTATTTCTAGCAGCGCCTTCTTACCCAAAGGAGTCAGCCTGTAAATCCGCTTTCTCCTTCCTCCACGTTCATTTATTGGATCAGTTAAGAATGAGTCAAGCAAGCCCTTTTTCTCGAGACGATCCAGAGGGTCATATATAGAACCAAATGACCAGTTTTTCCCTGTTATTTTAATGAGTCGATTTCGGATGGGCACGCAGTATGCATCATGCTCGAGTTTCCAGATTGCAAGAAGAACCAGCTCCTCAGATCGTGATAAAATCTTCATTTTTACCTCTCCATCTTTATTACTTCCAGATTATGAAACAAATAGAAGTACCTGTCAAGCGCTCTGTTCCGAAAAACAGAGAATAAAAGAATAATTGATATAAATTTCTCCTTCAAAACGCAGCTAATTAACAGTGTGGTTATTCTAATATGATTGAAAAGTTCTGGGGACACTTACTTAATTGGGAAGAAGTTCTTAATACTTCCTAGGAATTCTTAATTGGGAATTAAATATAGTGTCCCCAGAATTTACTACGTTTACCAATTCAGGAAGAAAGGCCTTCATTCAGGACTACAAACTATACACAAAATCCGTTGTGCTCTCCGACACCAAAGATGGTAAGGGGTAATTTTCATCGTTGCTGGCCTGCATTCTTGTCTCTCGCACATCTTGCATTTGTATTAAATCAATGTGAAAGTCTGTCATTTAAAAATTAAAAGTGGACTGATTTTGATAGATTTAAAGTTTAAAAGTGGACTATTATAGGCTGCTATGATTTAAGCTTCTGTTTTAAAAGGAGGTTTTAAATCATGGTTAAGCAACTGCACAGAAAGTTTCCAAACGAGCAGGTTAAGTCCTTTTTTAAAACATATCTCTTGCACGAGATTAAGATTGATTACATATTGGAGATTCTAGGAATAAAGCCGAGTAGGTTCTTTGAAATCCTCAAAGAATATCGAGAGGATTCTGAGAACTTTTCCATTGCCTACAAAAGGGAAAAGAGAACAAGAACGATAAGCAAAGAGATAGAGGAAAACATTCTAAAGGAATTAAGCATAGAAAGGGGTCTGATTGGGTTGAGATAATTGTAATCAACATTTTATATCTTGTAATTATTTGTCTATAATTCAAATCGTGTCTTTAGTTTTTAATACCGGAAGTTAAAGGAGGCGTACATAATGAAAAATTCTAAATCATTTATGTTTATTGTCTTTGTTCTTCTTTACATAACTTCATTGTATTTTCCCGGTCTGGCTCAGGAAACATATTCTCCGTCTGATATCACGAAGGTTGTTTTCCTGGGGACAGGTAATCCCAATCCAGACCCTCAACATTCTGGAAATTCCATTGCAATAGTTATTAACAATACCCCCTACATTGTTGATTTTGGACCAGGACTTATCCGGCAAGCAGCGGCCCTATCGCCCAGATACGGAGGCAAAATCGAAGCTTTGGCCGTCGAAAATCTTAAAATAGCATTTTTATCCCATTTGCACTCCGATCATACTACCGGATACCCCGATCTCATTTTTACTCCTTGGGTCATGGGCAGGGATGAGCCTCTTGAAGTGTACGGACCCGAGAGCATCCAGGAAATGACCAAACACATCCTGGAAGCTTACAAAGAAGATATCAAGGTATGGTTATATGGAATTGAACCCGCAAATAACCTCGGCTGGCGTGTAAACGCCCATAAGATTAAAGAGGGGATTATCTATAAAGATAGCAATGTAACGGTTGAAGCGTTCCTGGTGGAGCATGGAAGTTGGCCGGAAGCTTATGGATTTAAGTTTATTACTCCTGATCGGACTATTGCCATTTCGGGAGACACTCGGCCCTCCAAGAACCTGGTTGAAAAATGCAGGGGTGTGGACATATTGATCCATGAAGTCTATTCCCATGAGAAGCTGAAAGAGCGTACTCCCTTCTGGCAAAAATACCATCCTCAGTTTCATACCTCCACGCATGAGCTTGCTGAAATTGCCGGTCAGATAAAACCGAAGCTTTTGATCCTTTATCATCAGCTATTCTGGGGAACGTCGGATGAAGAACTGATAAAGGAAATCACAGATATCTACAAAGGAAAAGTCGTTTTCGCAAGAGACCTTGATGTTTATTGATTCCTGAAGACCTATGGAAAGATGCTGACCCTGTTAAATAACTAGCAAAAAGCTTAGTTTTAAATGCACGGATAAATGGATTAAATCCGTAATAATTCATCATTTGTCAATCCTGTAAACTGTATGGCGACTAACATAATCATCACCCTCTTCTTCTAAATTATAAGTTATGTAATAGTCACCATTCCACAATGTCCTTAAAGTTGGAGCATGTGGAAAAGGAATATAAAAGCTTCCCTCATAATGTAAAGATGGGAGACCGAAAACAAGTACTTCATTCTCGTCTCTTTCCCAATTCCTTTTACCTGTTATTACCAGAAGCCAATCCCCTATCACTTTTATCCCTTGAAGAGCAGGGGCATAGGGAGGAATTAAGCATGTATACTTGAATCGGCTTTTAAACTCGAACGAATCATTAGCTAAAAACCACTCGCAGTAAGAATCGAACTCATCTCTTTCTATTTTGAATTTTTTAGCGTTAATATCGATGTTGTATTTTCCATCCATTTCTCCATCAAAGTAAACTCTTTCTATTTCAGGTTTTTCTATGTCAGGAATACAATAAATCGTTTTTCTCTTCCAATCTACTGAAAATATCCTTGCCGATCTTAAAAAACCATAATAATCCATTAAAATTTCTCGGTTCTCTCTTAGATTCTTCTCTTTCCTAGATGGAAGACCTTTTTCCAATGCCGTAATGACACGGAAATCCTCGAAAATTCCATTATATTCAACGAGATAGTATTTAAGATTTTCATAAAATCCTGTGGACTCAAACGAAGTAATCGTAGTTTCTCCATTCATTTCGAAGCTTGTGAAACCGTGACGGCCTAAAACATATCTACTCCCATAATCTTTAATCACATTTGAAAGTTTTACTATAGTATTGATTTCAAAGTTATCCAAATCTAAGGACTTTAGATAACCAGTATTATCTATAAATAATACTTTCTTTCCATCCAATGAAAGCCTAACTGAATCAGATTGAACTCCTGATGTGGCAATACATGCATTACAAAAAGCCTGAATATGGCAGTTTTTTCACATCCATGAATATCTCCATCTATAGTTAAAAACATTGTCTTTGACCCTAAAATGCAAGAAGAAGTATAGTGTACCCAGAATTTTTTGACGAATTTATTGCAGAATACGAGAATCGCTTCAAAATAGCGTATGGCTATTTCCGGCCGGTTATTTAGGAGACGGTAGATAAGTATCTTGTCCGCAGCAATCTCATTACGCATCGAAGTATTTAACAGAACTTAATTCAGTTAACTATATTCAATCCCTATATTCTTGAATCTCGAAATTGTATCGCTTAACAAATTTATAACTGTCTTCAGTCGCGACAGCATAGGCCTTTTTGTTTCTAAAAAATAGCCCTTCTTCCTGGATAGTGGCTTTGAATTGCGCAATGTACCGATAATTCTCATCAAAAACATCAAAAAGTGTGTATTCTCCGGCGATGGAATCTACGACCACAAGAAGCCAACCATTTTCCATCAATACGAAGTGTTCATAGGCCGGCTTATATTTTGGATATCGAATTAAGCCTTTGACCCTTTTTTTACACTGTTCATCATGAGGGAGAAAGCGGAAGAATTCAGCTTCCTGGATGCGAAAATACTCCTCTTTATGTTTTTCACTTACTTTAATAGGGTCATATTCCCTCTTAATTGTGCGGACCAGCCTTCCTTCTGGTGAATAGACACAGATTTCATACTGTTCCGGATACCCAAAATAAATGAAATCATCGTCAGACACAAAAAATGTGTGATATGGTTTGAAAGCAGAATTACTGAGGATGTCGGCCGTAAATTGAGCTCGAGAGCCTCTGTCCCTTCCAGTCGAACGTTTTGGTGGAATCCATGTATGTCGGTGTATTTCCGACACCAAATTGAATTCCTCATCAAAGATACCAATAACTGTAATATTCCTGTCTCTCTTTTCGTCTTCAAGGTATATGGATTGGTTGGCAACATAATTTCCTTTAGAATTGACAAACACATTGCTTAACCGCTGGGACATGCTAACTTGTCTCAAAAATTTCCCATCAGGGTTGAAAAAGTTGATTCTGCGTCCTACCAAATCAGAGACGTACAAATTATTGTCCTTATCAAATCTGGGTATCCATACATTCTGAAACTCACCTGGGCCTTGGCCTGCCCTGCCGATCGTGCGTACATACTTCCCATCAGGGTCGTACTTAATGATTCTTTTGACATCCCAGTCGTTTACATAAAAATTGCCTTTATCATCCATGTTAAAATAGACCCTGCCTCCGAACATATAATTCTTATCCCCTTTGGTTACGCCTATGGTTAATTCTTCTGCAAAAACGATGCGGATACTCTTACCGTTTTTTCCTGTGGGAGTTTTAGGGTTGGATATAATAATGGGTTCTTCTTGTGCCTGAGACAACAAAGACAATATACACAAACTAATAATTAAACCGAAAATACATAAAATGTTTTTTAACATAGCATCACCTAAATATATATCTCTAAAACCCTGAGATTGCTTCGGCCTAACAGGCTCACAATGATATTGTCGCTGGTTTGCTTCATCTCTATGTTCCTCATTGATTATACAGCCGAAACAAATACCATTCGAAATAGAACACAACAAAGGCGATCATGATCATCAGTACGGGCAGGGCAATGGTGTAATAATGTTTTAAGTTTAAAGTTTATGATTCTGATGCCCTTTCAAGCTTTTTCATTACTGAAAAAATAAGTACTGCTGAAATAAAACACATAACGATCAATAACAGGAAAAACTGCCATATTTCCCATCTGTCCCAGAAATATCCGATAAAGCCGGCAAGTGCATTTCCTACTGCTGTTGCAGCCAGCCACCCTCCCTGCATGGTTCCTTTGTATTTAGGTGGACTGACTTTAGAGACAAAAGAAATTCCCATTGGGGAGAGGCATAATTCAGCTATTGTAACAGAAAAATATGTCGTTATCAGCCAGTAAGGGGATATAAGGACATTAGAAACACTTCCCTGCAGTTCAGCCGGAGACGGCAGCCCTCTGGAAGCTATCATCATTATTCCAAATGAAAAGGCGGTTATTATCATACCTATTCCGATTTTTTTTGGAGTGCTGGGTTCTTTGCCCCGTCTCTGGAGGTAACTAAAGAATCCTATTACAACAGGAGTCAGGAACACAATAAATATGGGATTAAAATGCAGGAAAAGCTGGGGGCTAATGGGCATTGTTTCGTTAAATCCGGCGACAACAGAATAAGTGACAAAACCGCCTCCGATTAAAAGAACAAAACCTATTGACTTAGCTAAAATCTTTGTTCCTTTTCTAATCAGCAGTACCAGTCCTATTATAGCAGCTAGAAATGGCAGAAATGATTTGAGATTAAAAAATGTATAGGTTGCTCTGCTTGTCTCACTGACTGTATAATCCCTTGCAAACATGCTGAGTGTAAAACCGTTTTGGTGGAAGCTCATCCAGAAGAAAATTACAACAAAGAAAACAAAGAAAAGAGCAAAAAGACGGTTTCTGGTCTGATTTTTAGTTAATCTGATAATTTTATCTTTATGTTCTTCTGAAGTTTCTTTTTGTTTTTCTGTTAAGTCAGCATGCTTATAGTATTTTTTAAAACCTGTGAATATAAGAAAAGATGCAACAATACTTAATGCAGTAATGGCAAAAGCAGCATTATAAGATTTACTAAGTGTCTCTATATACATTTCGGAAAAAGAAGTAAGGTCTGCAAAATTGCTGCCTAGTTGAGCTTTAGCTAAAGATAGTAGTTCAGTTGTATCTTTTAATGCACCGTCAAGAAACTGATGGGCAAGAGCTGGTATTCTTGCATTATAGGTAAGTCCGGATTTTCCTAAAACCCAGTTGCTTATTCCTGTTGCAGCATGGGGAGCAAAAAATGCGCCTACATTAATACCCATATAGAAAATATTAAATGCAAAGTCACGGTTTTTTTCGTATTTCGGGTCATCATACAGGTTGCCTACTAAAGCCTGGAGGTTTCCTTTAAAAAATCCAGTGCCTACGCATATTATCCCCAATGCTATAAAAAGAACTACTTGACCAAATCCTGGCAGAGCCATAAGACCATATCCCAGGAACATTAAAATCGTGCCAAGGGTAATAGTCTTCCCATATCCAATTACACGGTCAGCCAGCAATCCGCCTAATAAGGGAAAGAAATATATTCCAAATAGGAAAGTTCCGTAAACAACTCCAGCTTGAGTAGCGGTATAGCCAAATTTTGCTTGAATATAATAGACAAAGATTGCCAACATTGTATAGAAACCAAACCGTTCCCCCATGTTGGTAAAAAATGCAACAAACAAACCTTTAGGATGCTCTTTTAACACGTCAACTCCTTTTTTTCATGATGTTAATTTTTTCTCTAATCTCTGTTCAGTTAATTTTTTTGAGATACTTTAATGATAATATTACAGTTATAAAATATATCCAGTCAATCAAAAATTCATAGTGACTAGATATTTAGTCTAAATGTATACTTTGGAGTTCCCTTATACCTGAAAGAGGGACCAGGTTTTGTACCTGGCCCCCCAGTATCATTATGGATCAGATTTCAGGAATTTTCGGGAGATTAGCCAGCGATTCTTCAACCTTCTTTTCAGGATACGCATAATCCATAAGTTTTCCACTCAGGAAGGCATCATAGGCTGCCATATCGACATGTCCATGTCCACTGTGAGCTAAGAGGATGGTTTTTGCTTCTCCTGATTCTCTACACTTAAGTGCTTCTTCGATGACTACACGAATTGCATGATTCGGCTCTGGTGCGCTGATGATCCCTTCCGTACGGGCAAAAGTTACGCCGGCT
>DATKWM010000085.1:0-16881 GCA_035529575.1 Desulfatiglandales bacterium | reverse complement strand
TCCACCATCTTTTGTCTTTATAAACTTATCAACTGCATCCCAGATCATCTTTCTTTTAAACTCAAGTTCCTCATCTGTGTCACCGGTTATAAATATTGTTACATGGTGGTTATCTTTGAATATAAGAGGTTTTGGCTGGGAGAAGATAACTATATCTTCTGCCATCTCAGTATGGGTAAGTTCGTAGACAATATCCGGGACAAGGTCATCTCTGTCTGTCACAAATATTTCCACATCTCGCATTTTCTTCCTGGGGTAGAGCCTGAGTGCCACTTTGGTAATGATACCGGTAGCACCAAGCCATCCCAGAAATAGACCGGATAGATCCGGAAGTGGTGCCCCTTTCGAAAACCACTCCTTGGATATTGAGCATGAACCGATCTTGCAGATCTCCCCAGAAGGTAACACAACTTCTAATCCGGTAACCATGTCGGAATTGAAGCCATACTGTTGCGTTAGCCTACCCTGACCGTGTATTACCACGTTTGCCGCTATGGTTGCTGTTGCAGGGGCGTCAGGAATACTGTGCCTCAGCCTGGGATAGTTTTTTTCTAAGTATGCCTTCAATACCCCATGTGAGGTTCCCCCCTCAACTATTACATATCGGGCCTTTTCATTCATTTCAAGGATCTTATTCATCCTTTTCATATCGACTACTATCCCCCCTTTCAAGGGAATGATCAGGCCGGTTAAAGCCATACCTGCCCCCATAGGAACGAGGGGTATTTTCTCTTTGTTTGCCAGCCTCACTATCTTTTGTATCTCCTCTGTTGTTTTTGGTACAACCACATAGTCTGGCTTATGGGCAGGCATCAAACCAGGGTCTCTTGCATAGAAAAAAAGCTCCTCAGGTTGACTGGATACATACCGTTCCCCCACAATCTTAGCAAGAGAAAGGGTTATATCGTTCATATTTTAATACCTCCATTTCTGTATCTGATCACAGGGTAATTGGGTAATAAGCCCTTTTCTTCAGTTCCGAGGCTCTTGGCCTGGTATTTTCAGCGACTTATCTCCGGGGGAGTCTTACCCTTCTTCCCGCTTCCGGCGGGATTTCCCCCATAGATAAGTCGCGAAAACACGGCGGCCTTCCACCAGTCACTTCAGAAAAGGACTCATTACCCTATAGATGACCCAATAGATGAGTTCCCTGTGATCGCTTACCCATTTCTCACTTTTCGCCTATGGCCATCCTGCAAAGGTTAATCATATGGATTGGCTTTATCCCCCTTTTGGCAACCTTATGAGCTAAGGCAGCGTAACATGCCGGGCAGTTAAATACACAATACTGTGCACCTGACTCCACCATATCATCTATATTCCTCTTCTGTACATCATTTGCAACCCTATAGCCAGAGACCATTCTAAGAACTTCCCCACAGCACAGGGCATTTTCGTCCTGATATGTTCTTTCAACCAGATCAACGCCTATTAGATTCATAATATCGGCTACAAAAGGATGTTTTTCAGAGGAAAGTCGTGATGAACATGGCCTCTGGTAGGCCACTTTAATTTTCAAAGGCCTTATCTCATCACCTAATTCTTTCAATCTATTATATAAATATTCAAAGTAATGAATTGGCTTAAAAGGGACCTCTATGCCATATGCTGGTGCGAGTGAGGAGAATGAGCCAAAGCATTCGTCGTGCATACATACAACCTCCTGGACACCCAATTTTCTAAAATTATCCATAACCATAGGGAGCCTTTTCTTTATTATTGAGGTATTGGAAAAATGAATGTAGACAACATTGCAGAAAAATTCCTGGCCGAAAATAAAAGAGGGCATAACATCCTCAAATAGCCTCCCTTTAACCCATCGCAAAAATTCAAACATAAAACCGAAAGACAACATCTTTTCCTTAATCTTTCCTACCTTATATTTTCCCAGGGGTTCTCCTATATTGATCCACTGTTTTGTAATGGCTCTCGATGAGGTAAGTATACCCTTTTCCTCTCTCCTTTCAGTAATTAGATAGAAGGGATGATTCCCTCTTTTGCAATATTCCTCACATCCGTAACACGTTACACAATCGTGTAAGACAGAAGAGTCCTCTCCTTTACTTATCTTTATCATCTCCTCTATTGCCTTATCTTTCTCCAAATCCAGATACTGGCACTTAACAAGGCAATCTACTGTTGGACAGGTTTTACAAAGATTTTCATCAAATTTTAGCTCATACATATTTCCCCCTTTAGCTCTTTCCGGCAGTTTTTTCTTATGTATGCTCATAGCATTAATGCTGTTTATGCAACTCTATATGGTATCCATTTATATGTCAAAATTTTGTCCATATCTACTTCTAATACTAGCGAAGCTTTGCCTCAAACCGACCAGTTGTTGAGATTAATACGCCTAAGGCGTATTAATATAACGCTGCTTGGGGCGAAGTGATGATGGTTTCGTTTAACGTTTTATGGTTGTGCCCTTCGGCCTCGAGCTGCGACTCGACATGAGCTCGTCGACATGTCTCAGGGCCGAGAGGCTGCTGGTTTTCCCGAAATGTCGGGATTAAACGTCAAACGATTCGAGTTTCGCAACCCTGGCCCAGACCTGATTAAGTAAGATTGATTTTTCTTCCTTTCGTCTATGAAGTATTACAGCGGCAACAGACTTTTTAGATCACATTGCGCCAGGGCGGGCCGCAACCGTTCTACGATCCCAATTATCCTTTGCACTTTAATTGTGTTACTAAAACCCTGGCCCAGAACTGGCATGCAAGGGTTAAATTTTATGGCTCCCGTTCACTTAGTGCTAAAGTGACAATAGCTTGTTATGATCATATCGCGCCAGGGCGGGCTTGACACAAATGTTAAGATCTTAACTTATATAGACATCTAGTAATGAGTAAGCGGTATGAAGGGACGGACAACAGACCCTCCCGCCTCGCCTGAGCGAGAGCGATGGCGGGCAGGCAACCGACAAAAAACAACGGACCAGAGATTAAAATTAGGTGTTGTTGGGGTGGGCTACCTGGGTGAATTTCATGCCCAGAAGTATGCCTCTATGGAAGACATAGATCTTGTTGGACTTGTTGATATAAACCTTGAAAGGGCGCAAGAAATGGCACGTAAGTATAATACAAAAGCTTACAATAGCCATACTGAGATCCTTTCACTTGTAGATGGCCTTAGTTTGGCAGTTCCAACAGTGTCACACTTTGAAATTGGACATGATATTTTGGATCATGGCATACATCTGTTAATTGAAAAGCCTATTACCCTTAAACTGAGCGATGCAGATCAACTGATAGAAGTAGCAAAAAAGAATAATGCTATTTTGCAGATAGGACATATAGAACGTTTTAACCCTGCCGTAGTTAAGATGGAATCACTACTTTCCAAGCCTTTTTTTATTGATTCGCATCGACTTGCCTTTTTTACAAACAGAGGCACCGATGTGGATGTGATTTTAGATCTTATGATTCATGATCTGGATATTATCCTGCACATAGTGAATTCAGAGATTACAGAGATACATGCCATTGGGATGCCTGTTGTGAGTGATAAGATAGATATTGCTAACGTGAGGATAATCTTTTCCAATGGTACGGTAGCAAATTTAACAGTAAGCCGGGTTTCAAGTGAATCTCTTAGAACGATTAGGATCTTCCAGCCTGATAACTGCATATCAATTGATTATGGCAAGAGAAAGATCAGTGTAACCCAGTTTAAAGGGAATGAAAAAAGCTTTACCGATTTACCCTTGTTAGCTCATAAAGAGGATGCATTTCCTGATAGTGATCCCTTGGCCGATCAGATTAGATCCTTTGTTGAGTCTATAAAAACGAGGACAGAGCCAAGAGTCACGGGAGTTGATGGGAAAAAGGCCCTAGCTGTTGCCCTTTCTATCATTGACCAGATAAAAAGAAATAAAAACAAAGACATAGTTCTGAATTGAGCCATAACAAAAGCGTAATGATTGTTGCAGGAGAGGCCTCAGGAGATATTTATGGGGCGCATTTGGTCATGGCGATAAAGGAGTTAGACCCTTGTATAGAATTTTTTGGTCTCGGTGGTCCAGAAATGGAGAGAGCTGGTGTCAGGATTATGCATCAATTATCAGCTATGGCTGTAGTGGGAATGACCGAAATTATACCAAAAAGCAGATACATTTTCCGGGCATTACGAGAATTAAAAAGGTCATTGCAAGTTACCCCTCCAGACCTTTTGATACTTATTGACTATCCAGGCTTTAATTTACATTTAGCCAAAAAAGCCCACTCGCTTGGCATTCCCGTTCTTTATTATATTCCACCCCAGGTGTGGGCATGGCGGGAAGGGAGAGTGAGAAAAATAGTTAAAAGGGTAGACAGGGTGGCAGTAATTCTACCCTTTGAAAAAGAATTTTACCGGAGGTACGGCCTAAAAGTAGAATATGTGGGTCATCCACTTTTGGATATATCTTTACCTAAAAGGGATAAGGAAGAGATTAAGAAAAGTTTAGATATTAATCACGATAAGACTCCGATACTCGGACTTTTACCTGGAAGCAGGGATGAGGAGATTGAGAGCTTACTACCTGCAATGGTCGGTGCAGCTGAGATCATTTCCCAAGATTATCCTAACCTGTATTGTATTTTACCTTTAGCATCAACAGTGAAAGAAGATGTTGTCGTGCCCTATATAAGAAACGCAAAAATAGAGATTAAAATTGAAAGACTTGACACAAAGGAAATATTAAAAATAGCGGATTTAGCTTTAATTGCCTCAGGGACAGCTACCTTAGAGGCAGCAATAATGGAAACCCCTATGGTAATAGCCTATAAGGTATCTTTCTTAAGTTATATGCTTGGTCGATTTCTTATAAAGGTGTCTCACATTGGCCTGGTAAACTTAGTTGCTGGCAGAGCTATAGTTCCAGAATTGATTCAAGGTAAAGCAACGGCCCTTCGTTTAGCAGAAGAAGCCGTAGCCATCCTGAAAAATGAAACCTTAAAAAGAGATATGAAAAAAAGCCTAAAATTGGTGCATGAGCAACTCGGTCGAGGTGGCGCGGCAAAAAAAGCTGCCCACATTGCAGGGGATATGATGGGGCTTTAACTGTAAAGTGCCTAAATTTTAAAGTGAGCTAAAGTGAACTTAACTAAGACATCAATTGTTAGCGGTAAGTTGCCAATTGCAAAAACAACGGGCAACGGACAACGGGCAACGGACAACGGACAAAGATATGGCAGATACAGTACTTATAGTAGATGATGAGCCAAGCATAATTCAATCCCTACGCGGTATTCTTGCTGATGAAGGGTTTGAGGTTATGACTGCCGATGGAGGTTTGAAGGCTCTGGATATAATAAAGGAAACCATTCCTGATATTATATTGCTGGATATCTGGATGCCAGGTATTGACGGCATAGAAACGCTGGAGAGGATTAGGGAATTATATCCAAGTGTGCAGGTAATTATGATCTCGGGTCATGGAACTATCGAAACCGCAGTTAAGGCTACAAAATTGGGTGCTTATGATTTTATTGAAAAGCCTCTTTCGCTGGAGAAGGTCCTTTTATCAGTAAATAATGCATTGAAATACAATAGGCTGGAAACAGAACTTGATCTTTTCAAGGAGAGAGACAGACAAAGGTATCACATAACCGGACGTAGTCAGGCCATCACTGAGTTAAAGGAGCAAATAAAGATTGTGGCTCCAACTGATGCATGGGTTCTTATTGTTGGAGAAAATGGCACAGGTAAGGAATTAGTGGCTCATACAATTCACAGATTAAGCAAAAGGAAAGACAAACCTTTAGTTGAGGTTAATTGTGCTGCTATACCGGAAGATTTGATCGAGTCAGAACTTTTTGGACACGAAAAAGGCTCATTCACCGGGGCTACCACTATGAAGAGGGGGAAATTTGATCAGGCTAATAATGGAATGTTATTTTTAGATGAGATTGGTGACATGAGCCTTAAGGCTCAGTCAAAGGTTTTGCGTATTTTACAAGAGCAAAGATTTGAGCGCGTAGGAGGAAATAGAACAATTAAGGTGGATGTCCGTGTTATCGCTGCAACCAACAAGAATTTGGAAGAAGAGATTGCTAAAGGAGCATTCAGGGATGACCTCTACTTTCGCCTCAATGTTATACCTATCAGGGTTCCTCCATTGAGGGAGCGAGTTGATGATATACAAGAACTTGTGAATGAATTTTCGGATGAGTTTTCTATTGATACAAAAGAGGAACGCAAATTTCTTAGTCATAAGGCCCTGGAATTGCTAAAAAAATATACCTGGCCAGGCAATATCAGGGAGCTTAAGAATTTGGTAGAAAGGATGGCTATTATGTATACTGGCAAGGTGATTGATGCAAAAGATATACCCCCTCCATTTAACACATCCAGAATTGAAGAGAGTAAGCTGGATTCCTTTTTTTCTTTTGATAGTTTTAAGGAGGCCAGAGAGATGTTTGAAAAAGACTTTATCGCTAGTAAATTAGCACAATTCGGGGGAAATATTTCTAAAACTGCAGAAGCTATAGGAATTGAAAGAAGCAATCTTCATAAAAAGATAAAGGCTTATGGACTCTGAAAGTTAAAAGTTAAAAGTGAGCTAAAGTTAGAAATTAAAATGATTTTTTTCCTTCCCTTCAGGAATTTGTAATTTTAGGCACTTTAGGCACTTCCTGCTATCTCATTTATCTTTTCCCAGAGTTCGTGTCTTCCCTGGCCTGTTTTAGCGGAAAAAGCGACGGGCGGACCAAATTCTTCCTTTATGAGCTCCTTTGAAATCAGATCAAATCGTCTGCGGGCCTCGCTTTTTGATAATTTATCTACCTTGGTAAGTACAATAATTGGCTTTATCTGAAACACCTTTAGCCAGCTTAAGAGATCTAAATCTCCTTCACTCAACTTCCGCCTTATATCGATAATAACCACAACGGCCTTTAGGTTGGATCTTTTTTTTAGATAGGTCTCGACAAGTTTTTTCCAATCCCGTCTAATATGTAATGGAACGCCTGCATATCCATAACCAGGAAGATCTGTGAGATGTAGATTCTTTCCAACTGAAAAGAAATTGATAGACCTTGTCCTGCCTGGCCTCGAACTTGTTCGAGCGAGCTTGCGAGAATTTACGAGTCTATTTATAAGGGAGGATTTTCCTACATTCGATCTGCCTGCAAAGGCAATTTCAGGCCTATCTGAAGGAGGAAATTGTTCAGGTAGGGTGGCACTCTTAAAAAAGGAGACTTCCATTTATCTATTTTTTAAAAACTGCTCTATCCTTAGGAGTGCTTCGGTGATATTTTCAAGGGAGTTTGCATAGGAAAACCTGAGATATCCTTCAGCATTACTTCCAAAATCGATTCCTGGCGCAACACCCACTCCTGCTTTCTCGAGTATCTCAAACGCTAGCTCGTAGGAATTATTGGACAGATGTTTTGCATTAGCGAGGGCATAAAATGCTCCAACAGGATCAATACTGATTCCAAAGCCGAGCTCTCTGAGCCTTTTGACTATATAATGTCTCCTTTGGTCGAATATGGTTCTCATCCTTTCAACATCTTCCTCTGCTTCGCTGAGAGCTGCGAGGCCTGCCCATTGGGAGACACTGCTTGCTGAGATAAAAAAGTTTTGTTGCATCTTTTGCATAGGCCTGACAAAGTCTTTTGGTGCAATCACATATCCGAGCCTCCAACCTGTCATGGCATAGAGTTTGGAGAAGCCATTCAAAACAAATGCCTTATCTGTATACTCTAAAATCGTGTGCTCTTTACCTTCATATACCAGGCCATGATATATCTCATCAGAGATGATATATGTCCCAAGATCAGCGATACGTTTCATTCTATCAGCTGAAAGGAGATTTCCGACAGGATTTGAGGGAGAGTTTATAAGGATTCCCTTAGTTTGGGGTGATATCTTTTGGGCAACCTCTTCTGGACGGAATTGAAATCCATCATCCTCTTTAGTGTTTACAAATACGCAATTTCCACCAACATAGTTGATAATATTAGGGTAGCACGGATAATATGGATTAGAGGCAATAATTGTATCTCCTGGTTCCAAGAAAGCCGAAAAGATCAATAACAGCGCCGGCGAAGTACCAGATGTTATAATGATCTGCTCAGGGTCTACATTAACAGCATACTTTTCCATGTAATGTCGGCATATGGCATCTCTCAACTCAGGTATTCCTTGAGAGTGAGTATAGTGGGTTTTCCCTTTCCTGATGGCCTTCATTCCGGCTTCTTTTATGCACTGTGGAGTATCAAAATCTGGCTCACCTACCTCAAGATGAATGATATCTTGACCCTGGCTTTCAAGGAAACTTGCCCTCTCCAATACATCCATAACAATGAAGGAGCGGAAATCTATAGCTCTGGATGCAATTTTCATACGCTTATTTTATCTTTTCTAACAGATGTTTTGCTTCAGGTGTATAGATATTGTTCTTATCTAACCGTATGGATTCTTCAAATTTTTCAATAGCAAGAGATGGTTTGTTACGTTTTAGGTAGAGCTTGCCAAGATAGAAATGGGATCGAGGATCTTTGGGCGCATATCGTATCGATTCTTTATACGCACCTACGGCCTTATCCCATTCATTTATAGCTTCATAGGTAATTCCAAGATTATGAAAGGCCCTGCTGAAAGAGGGTTGGTATTTTATGGCCTTTAGGTAGCTTTCCACTGCCTTGTTATACTCACCTTTTTTATAGTATGCATACCCCAGGTTATTCTGAGCAAAATGGGGTGTAGCATAAAGGGTATTTCCAAGGGCCTTTTCAAAGCATGTTATAGCAAGATCCCACTTAGAAAGAATTAAATATGTATAGCCGAGGTCATTATAGGCCTCAGAATAATTTTGTCTTAGCTCGATCGCCTTTTTAAAATGTGTAATAGCCTTGCTGTGCAAATCTATAAACCTGTAGCCAAGGGCCAGATTGTATTGTATTTCTGGATTTTCAGGATCAAGTTCCGCTGCCTTTAGGAGTTCATTAAGACCAGCTCTAAAATCTCCCTGTGCTAAAAAGGATTTTCCCAGATCTTGCTTTGCCAGGGATTGCCTCTTTGTAAGGGCTTTATCCTCGGCGCAACCAATCAAGATAACAGTAAAAGAGATAAAAATTAGTGCAATACTTATGTTTCTAAATGGTTTCCACATAGTTAAATCACCTTATTTAAAGGATATTCAATTATACCTTTTGCCCCCTGCCTTATTAATTGAGGGATAAGTTCCCTCACCTTTTCCTTGTTAACCATTACCTCAACCGATACCCAGTTAGATTGAAATAGATTTGCCATAGTTGGCGATGTAATACTGGGGAGCAATGAGATTATACCATCCAACCGTTCCTTTGGTATATTCATCTTTAGGCCTACCATATTTTCAGCCCTTAAGGCCCCCTTGAGGAGTAATGCAATATTCTCTATCTTAGTCCTCTTCCATGGATCCTCCCAGGATTTTTTGTTTGCAATAAGTATGGTGTTTGATTGCATCAGTTCGTGGATAATCTTTAATCCATGGGCATTGATAGTGCTACCCGTCTCAGTAACTTCTACAATAGCATCTGCCAAACCTGCTGCAACCTTGGCCTCTGTTGTTCCCCATGAGAATTCAATCTTAACATCGATCCCTTTTTGGGCGAAGTATTTTCTGGTAAAGTTAACCAGTTCTGTTGCAATCACTTTACCATTAAGATCAGACAATTCCTTGATATCGGAGTCAGCAGACACCGCTAAAACCCATCTGGCAGGACGTTGACTCAACTTGGAATAGATTAAATCAGCAACAATGACGACATCTGATTCATTTTCTTCTTTCCAATCTCTACCAGTAAGGCCTACATCTAAAGTTCCGTTTTCTACATAGACTGGCATTTCCTGAGCCCTCAGAATTGAGCATGCAAGAGCCTTATCATTTATTTCAGGAAAGTAATTCCGATCAGTGATAGAGATATTCCATCCTGATTTGTGAAATAGTTTGATTGTGGCATCCTGCAGGCTCCCCTTTGGTATTCCAAGCTTAAGCACATTCATTTTTATATACCTTTTCTGGATCAAATATTTTTTTTCCTATGATAGTTTCTTCTCCGTTATTGTCAACTTTGTTATGGAAGCAGCTCTCATATCCAAGATGGCAGGCGGCTCCCCCTCTCTGCTCTATCTTGAGTAGGATAGTATCATAGTCACAGTCCACAATAATTTCTTTCACTATCTGGATATTTCCCGAGGTTTCCCCCTTATGCCAGATTTCTCCACGTGTGCGACTCCAGTAATGGGCTTCTCCAGTCTGGAGGGTGAGTCTCCACGCATGGCTATTCATATAGGCCAGCATTAAAACCTTTCCAGATTTAAAATCCTGTGCAATAGCTGGCAAAATTCCATCACCTTTTTTAAAATCTAATTCGACCATATTCTCGCTTTCTATTTCTAAGTCGTTAATCGTATTTTGAAATTTAATTTCAATGTTTCGTTTTTATATACAAAAGATCTTTTATATTGTCTATACTACATCATTAAATAATTTATGTTATATAGTTTTTAAAATGATATTGAAAGGGCGAATTTAGCAAATGACTCCGAGGGTCCCCACATGGTTATACATGAAAGAAACTATACGTTGAGCATGGAGATGTCTTTTTTTACATCATGCCCTCTAACAGGGGGCCTCAGCGTGCCGCTTCAAACCGTGTGCACGAGCAACTCGTCATTGTTTTCTAGGAACTCTGTCCGTGTGCGACGGTTTGAAGCGGCCTACCGACTTGTCTTTGTAAGGGCATAGTAAAAAAAGACATCCCCATGCTCTTTTCAACATTTAGTTTCTTAGAAGGAACGTGGCTTTAATTTCCCGCCTTACGCGGGATAGGCAGAGAGGCATAATTATGTCAGAAGAAGCAGTCAGGGAAACGCATTTTCCCAATTTAAAATTGATTAATAGAGGGAAGGTTAGGGATATCTATGAGGTGGGAGATACCTTACTTATAGTTGCTACTGATCGGATGTCGGCTTTTGATGTGGTTATGGATGACCCAATTCCAGATAAGGGAAAGATCTTAACAAAGATATCGCTCTTTTGGTTTGAAAAAACGTCTTCCATTATTGATAATCATCTCATCACTGCTAATCCAGATGAATATCCTGAATCTTGCAGGCCTTATAAAGACTATCTTTTAGATAGGAGCATGCTGGTCCATAAAGCAAAGCCTTTTCCAGTAGAATGCATTGTAAGGGGTTATGTTTCAGGTTCCGGTTGGCTTGAGTATCAGGATCGAGGGAGTATCTCAGGGGTTCCTCTTTCTGAGAAACTGAAAGAGTCAGATATATTGCCAGAACCGATTTTCACACCATCTACAAAAGCTGAGGCGGGGATACATGATGAAAACATTTCCTATGAGGAAGCTGTACATGTTGTCGGAGAAGATATAGCCAGACAGCTGCGAAGTGTTAGTTTAAAAATATACCAATACGGAAGAGATCTGGCTGCTAAGAATGGCATCATCATAGCTGATAGCAAATTCGAGTTTGGATTGGTAGAAGATACTTTTATGTTGATTGATGAAATATTAACCCCGGATTCATCCAGATTCTGGCCCATGGATGGATATATGCCAGGAAGGGCTCAAAAGAGTTTTGACAAACAGTTTTTAAGGGATTACCTCAATAGCCTTGATTGGCCAAAAAAGCCACCCCCGCCAAAATTACCAGCAGAAATAATTCAGATCACAAGAGACAAATATCTTGAGGCCCTTGAGAGATTAACAGGGAAAGGCCTGTAAGCCCTATTAGCCACGTGAGAGCATAGTGTTTTTTCACCCAGCTTCTTTTATCCTTGCCCTTGACAACACCTCTATTGATGCTTAAAATTTTGATTATTAATCAATAATAAGAGCTCGTATATGAGTGAAATAGAGATTAAAATAAACGAAGAAGATGATAAGGTGAAGGCCTACAAAGAGATGGATAAAGAAGAGGAAAAAAAAGCAGAAGACCTTAAAGAACAAGATGGAAACTCCCGCGAGAAGAGTAAAGAAAAGAAGGTGAAGAAGATAGAGGAAATGACAAAACGGGAACTCTTGGAAAAGGTAAAAGAAATTGAGATAAAGGCACAAGAAAATTACGAGCTTTATACGCGAACCTATGCTGAAATGGAAAATATCAAAAAAAGAGGGAAAAAAGAAAGAGAGGATTTGGCAAAATTCGCAAATGAGTCTCTCATCAAGGAAATTTTACCAGCTATTGATAATCTCGAAAAGGCGATATCACACGCGAACAATGATACTGACCCATCAGGATTAGTTAAGGGTCTTGAAATGACATTGGGTGGTCTCATGAAAACGTTAGAAAAATCGGGTCTTAAAGAGGTTGAGGCAGTAGGAAAACCATTTGACCCCAATTTTCATGAGGCAATTTCACAACAGATGGATGATAAGGTTTCTCAGGGACATATCATAATGGAGTTGCAAAAGGGCTACCTGCTCAATGAGCGTTTGATTAGGCCGTCAATGGTTGTGATCTCGCAAGGAAACAGTAAAAGTGAAGTTAAAAGCTCCTAAAATTAAGGAAATAAATTCTGTTAACGTTAGCTCATTCATGAACTTAGCTCTACTTCGATACGCAATTGGAGTTATGGAATGATGGAGTTATGGAATGATGGGTATTAAGGAATTATTGACCATTATTTTTTCCTCTTTTAACTCAATATTCCCTGGCCCAGACCTATCCTATGTTGCATTGGTTTACTGGTTATATTCCTTAAATATTACAGCAATGGCAATGTATTCTACGAAAGTCGCGCCAGGGCGGGCCAGTATCCCAACATTCCATTATTCCAGCTGGGTGACAATAATCAATTGTCATTAAAAAATTCATGATATCAACCGGTTGTAGAATTCAGAAAACGTTAAACACTTTAGGCAGTTTTTCCAGATAATAATATTTGTTAAGGAGGAGATAATGGCTAAAATAATCGGAATCGATTTGGGAACCACAAATTCCTGTGTAGCTCTTATGGAGGGTGGTGACCCAAAGGTAATTGCCAATGTTGAAGGAAATCGGACTACACCGTCTGTTGTGGCATTTACTGATAGTGGAGAACGGCTCGTAGGGCAGACTGCAAAAAGGCAGGCAATCACCAATCCGGAGAACACCGTTTATGCGGTTAAAAGACTAATTGGAAGAAAGTTTGATTCACCTGAGGTTCAAAAAGATATTACGATATCCCCTTACAAGATTACCAAGGCAAAAAATGGTGATGCTCAGATAACCGTCAGAGGCGAGGATCATAGTGCAGCGGAGATTTCGTCAATGGTATTGCAGAAAATGAAGCAGACTGCTGAAGAATATCTTGGTGAAAAGGTAACTGATGCTGTCATTACCGTTCCGGCCTACTTTAATGACAGCCAGAGACAGGCAACAAAAGATGCTGGAAAGATAGCGGGATTGAATGTTCAACGGATCATTAATGAACCTACGGCTGCATCACTTGCCTATGGTCTGGATAAAAAGAAGGAAGAAAAGATTGCTGTGTTTGATCTTGGAGGTGGAACCTTTGATATTTCTATCCTGGAGATAGGTGATGGGGTATTTGAGGTTAAATCCACAAACGGAGACACCCATTTAGGGGGTGAGGACTTTGATCAAAGAGTTATGGGTTACCTTGCTGATGAATTCAAAAAGGATCAAGGGATTGATCTCAGGAATGACAAAATGGCATTACAACGTCTGAAAGAGGCGGCTGAGAAGGCAAAAATGGAACTTTCCACCGCAATGGAGACAGACGTTAATCTTCCCTTTATTACTGCTGATGCCAGCGGGCCGAAACATTTGAATATTAAACTCACCAGGGCAAAGCTCGAGTCTCTTGTAGAGGATTTGGTTGATAAAACAGTCGAGCCCTGCAAAATTGCCTTAAGAGATTCCGGTTATAAGACTGGTGATATTAATGAGGTTATTCTGGTTGGCGGGATGACCAGGATGCCTATGGTTCAGGAGAAGGTAAAGCAAATCTTTGGTAAAGACCCACACAAAGGTGTTAACCCTGATGAGGTTGTTGCGGTCGGTGCAGCTATACAAGGAGGCGTGTTAAAGGGAGATGTAAAGGATGTTCTCTTGCTTGATGTTACTCCCCTTTCCCTGGGAATTGAGACCCTTGGTGCTGTTTTCACCAAGCTGATTGAGAAAAACACTACGATACCTACTAAAAAAAGCCAGATATTTTCAACTGCTGCAGATAACCAGCCTGCTGTGTCTATCCATGTCCTTCAAGGTGAGAGGGAAATGGCTACCTACAATAAAACCCTTGGTCGCTTTGAACTCGTTGGGATTCCACTAGCGCCAAGAGGCATGCCTCAGATAGAGGTAACCTTTGATATTGATGCAAATGGAATTGTTAATGTATCTGCAAAAGATATGGGAACCGGGAAGGAACAGTCCATCAGGATAACAGCTTCAAGTGGTCTCAGTAAGGAGGAAATTGAGAGGTTAGTCAAGGATGCTGAGCTTCACGGTGAAGAGGATAAAAAGAAGAGGGAGCTTGTTGATGCTCGAAATGCTGCTGATTCCCTTATCTACTCGACTGAAAAGTCTCTTAAAGAGGCTGGAGATAAAATCGATGCTGGCACAAAAGGAGAGATAGATAACGCCATAGGTAACCTTAAAAAGGCTATGGAGGGTGAAGATACATCAGAAATTAAACGGCTTTCAGAGGAATTAACACAGGTTTCACATAAAATAGCTGAAGTTTTGTATGCCCAGGCTGCCCAATCACAAGGACAAGCTGGCCCAGAAGCAGGCCCTGCGGAAGCAGAGACCGCTAAAAAGGATGAGGAGGTTGTTGACGCAGATTTTGAGGAAGTAAAGGATGACAATAAATAAAGTCCCTTATTTTATAAAGGCCATTACTGTTTTGATAGCGGTAATGGCCTTTTTTGTATTCTCTTGCGAGAAGAGGATGATTATAAAGGAACCACCTGAAAAGGTAGCTGTAAAGGAACCGCCTGAAAAGAAAATAGTCATCGATTATTTCTCAGAGGCTGAGAATTATTGGAGTGAGAAAAAATATGAAAAGGCACTAGAGGCTTACGATCTATACCTCACGGTAGAACCAAAAGGAGATAGGGTTAGAGATGCATTAACGAGGAAGGCAACGATATATTATACTACGAACCAGTATGAGGAGGCCTTGCCCCTGTTTTTAGATGTTATCGAAGAATATCCCCTGGAAAGAAGGGCTGAGATTCACCTTTTAACTGCCAAGACATATTTTCACCTGCAAAAATACCCGGAAGCAAGATTATCTGCTTTACGCTGGCTTGAGATTTATACATATTATCCTGGCAGAGAAGAAGTATTTTTTCTTTTAGGCCAAACCTTAAAAGAATTACATAATAATCCACAGGCATTTTATTGGTGGCTCAAGGTATTGGAATCATCATCAGTGAAAGGAGAGGAGAAGGAAAAAATAAGGTTGCAACTTTTAGATCTTATCTATCACGCCACAGAAGATGAACTCATGCAAATGGCTTCCTATGCTGAAGAGTCTGATCTTATGTATCCTATCTACTACCAGCTTACATTATTTTATCTTATCTCGGGGAGATTTGAGAAGGCACGCGAGGCGGTATTAAATGTTGTGAGTTTTGCACCGGAAGAAGAATGGGCTATAAAGCCTCAAGAAATGCTCCAGATGATTGATGAGAGATTGGAAGTACGTCCTAATGTTGTTGGCTGCCTCTTACCTCTGAGTGGTCCATTTGCTCTCTATGGACAGGAGGTACTCAACGGTCTCGAGCTCGGTTTTGATATCTTTCAGGAGAACGAAGAAAGCCTTTCATCTATGGAGCTTGTTATCAGGGACACAGAAGGTAATCCTGAAACAGCAATTGAGGCTATAAAAGAGCTGGCAGTCAAAGAGAGGGCGCTTGTTACTATAGGGCCTCTTATTAGCAAGGTAGCTGAAGGGGTTGTGGAAAAGGCTCAAGAATTAGGTATGCCCATAATCACCTTAAGCCAGAGTGAAGCCATTACAAAAAAGGGAGAGATGGTTTTTCAGAATTGCCTTAACCCAGAGGACCAGCTAAGAAGCTTAGTAAATAAGGTTATGGGAGAGATGGGTTTAAAGAGATTTGCTATTCTCTATCCTGCCAATTCTTACGGTAAATACTTTATGAATAAATTATGGGATAAGGTTGAATCAAATGGAGGGGTGATAACTGCAGTAGAGTCGTATGATCCGAAGAGTACAGATTTTGCAGTAGAGATAAAAAAAATGGTTGGCCTTTTCTATCCCAGGCCGAAACCAAACATTGAGGAAGAAGAGGAGGAGAAGGAAGAGGATAAGGAACAATTAGAACAGAAAATGGAAGAACTGAAAGTGGAAGCGGAAGTGAAGGCTGAAGAACAGGATTTAGAAGAGGAACTGGAACCTATCGTTGATTTTGATGCTGTCTTTATCCCGGACAGTTATGAAAGGGCAGGCCTTATAGCATCTCAGTTGGCCTATCATGATGTTTTGGGGGTGACCCTTTTAGGAACAAATCTTTGGAACTCTCCGAAATTAATAGACATTGCCGGAAGATATGTTCATGGAGCAATATTTCCTTCTGGATTCTTTTCTGGTAGTGGTTATATAGGTGTAGATAGTTTTGTTGAGCAGTACAGAGCCAGTTTTGGTCAAGAACCACAATTTCTTGCTGCAATAGGCTACGATACTATTCGAGTGGTCAAAGAAATTTTAAAGGAAAAAGGTAACAACATAAAGACAAGAGAGAATTTTCGCTCTGCATTAGCAGGAAATAAATATTTTGATAGCGTAACCGGGCCAATGTTTTTTGATGATGAAAGAAGGGCAAAAAGAGATCCTCTTCTTTTGACCATTAGCGGTCGAAATTTTTTCCCTATGCCGTAACATATCCTTTGTTTCGTGGTGGGCCTATTCTCACCATT
>DATKWM010000084.1:0-31366 GCA_035529575.1 Desulfatiglandales bacterium | reverse complement strand
AAATATCTTCCGATTCTTTAAGAGAGAAACAACATGAACGATGATATAATAACAGGAATTGGTGATGCCCTGTTTGGTTTTCAGGCAGCGCTAAAAGAAGGTGGTTCGAACCTTAAGGAATACCTGGAAAAATACTACTATCGAAGGTGGATGGGAGACACCCTCCTTGCTGCCGTATCCATACGAGCTACATTCGTGACAGCCATGCACCAATTCCTGACTGATGAGGGGCTTTGTAATCTTGAAAGAGTGCAGCTGAGTCCCCTGACGGACCCGCTGGCCCATGATGTGGAGCATGTTCCATCTATTTCGTACAAAGGCCTTCATTATGTTTTAACCCACAGCATGATCTATTCCAAACTTCTGGCCTGCCACCATCCCAGAATAAAGGGTGTATTTATTGATTCCCCCAATATCAGGCTCGAGGTAGAGAGCCCTGATAAGGTTCAGAGGGGAAAGTACATCATTGACTTCAGCCAGATGGATATAGAAGTGAGGAGAAATCGGGGTATTGATTTTGAGGCCTATCTCTCCAAGCCAGCCGAAGTAAAAGAGATTCTCAAAGAGGATATGGCCATTGCCAAAGATCTCTTTGAAAGGATGCTTATTCACAGTATGGCAAAGATAGCGGAAAAAAACAGAGAAGAGCTTACCGAGCTCGGGGTTGCTATAGAAATTCCCAAGCAGCCCTTTCCCACATTCGTCTATGATCAATCGAGAAAGAAATACAGTCTCAAAGAATATGAAGTCGGGGTAGGAAAAGAGACATCATCACAGTTTTTCTGGATTACTGGCATACCAAGAGAGAATTATGATCTTATATATCCTTACCTGAAGCCTGATGGAAAGATAACAGCAGGTGAGGTAACTTCTGATATGGTGTATAACTATGACATCTGTGCCAAAAGCATTATCAGGGACACCGGTGAGCAGACTGAAGCACGGGAGCTGCTTTCCGGTGGCATAAGGGAATGGCTTTTTGAGCCAATCGTTGAAAGACTCCTGGATAATAAAGTTATCCCTGTAAAACCTATTATCGTGGAAGGGAATATTGAAAACATCAATCAGCTCGGTGGATATGGGCCATTCCTGTTAGCAGCGAGCATGAAAGATGATACGGGAAGATCAACCTTTCCAGATACCTATGGCGGGGGCATAGGAATAGAGCGGACACTGTATGCCCTCTCCCGCGGACCAAAGGTAGACAAAATTGATGATGTTACCTTCTTTGGCAAAAACCCGGACAGTCACCAGATCTATCTATTTTAGTGTGAGTTGCCTGGCAATAGATGGAATAGCACGTTCTTCCCATTCTGCCCTTCCCTTCAGTCTGTTTTTCTGCCATCACCGCGTTTCTCTCCGCTCCTCCTTTTTTAGCCAGTGCCTTGTCATAGGCATTAGTTGATCAAACCGATGGGAAATAATAAACATTTCTCAAAAAAAGAGCACGGTAATCGCTCCTGAATTGGTTTGGTACGGTACTATTCTTTACTGCATCCAACATCGACATCCCTCAATAAGGCGCTGAATACCTTACAGAGTAAGCTCTACCTTGAGCTCTCTTGTCATTAAATCCTTAACCGCCTTCTTCGGCTCCTTTCCTTTGTAAATAACGTTGTAAACTTCTGTTATGATCGGCATTTCTACGCCCATCTTTTTTGCTAAATTATAGGCAGACAGTGATGTCTTTATTCCCTCAGCAACCATCTTCATGCCAGAGACAATCTCCTTAGCAGAAATACCTTCAGCGATCTTTAATCCAACCATTCTGTTTCTGCTCAAATCCCCTGTACAGGTTAAAACGAGATCACCTATGCCTGCCAGTCCTGCAAAGGTTAATGGTTGTGCGCCCATAGAAACGCCGAGTCTTGTTATTTCAGCCAAGCCTCTCGTTAATAAAGCTGCTCTTGCATTAAAGCCAAAGCCGAGGCCATCTGATATACCTGCAGCGATCGCTATTACATTCTTGAGTGCCCCTCCAAGCTCTACACCTATCACATCTTGGGTAGTATAAACCCGGAAGTAGTCAGTAGAAAATAGCTCCTGTAAATAGGTAGCCAGTTCTTTATTTCTGGATGCAAGTGTTACGGCTGTTGGGTGTTTATGGCAGACCTCTCGAGCAAAGCTTGGCCCGGAAAGGCATGCAAACGTATCACCCCAATCTCCAGGCAATACGGATGCAATTACCTGAGACATAGTCATAAGGGTTTCATTCTCTATGCCCTTTGTCCCCACTATCAGGGGTGTCGCAGAAGGAAAAAAAGGAGATAACTCAGTGAGGATATCTCTGAAAAAATGAGAAGGGACAACGATACATAAAAAATCTTTTTCCCTGCTTACCTCTTTAAATGATTGAACAGGCCTTATTGCCTTGGAAAGCGTTATCCCTGGCAAAAATGTCTCATTTATTCTTTTTTCCTTAATCTGGCCATATACATCCTCTTCCCTCACCCATAGATCCACATTAATGCCTTTAAGGGCCATATGATTTGCTATGGTGGTACCCCAACTACCTCCGCCCACGACACCGATTTTGACCATTGTTACCACCCTTACGTTTCCATCAATCTGGCTACAGCTACCACCTTTTCAGGTGTTTCGAGATTTATCAGCTTTACCCCTTGAGTATGCCGCCCTATAACAGAAATATCAGATGTTTTTATTCTAATAATCTTCCCCTTTCCTGATAGAATCATCAATTCGTCATTCTCTGCTACCTGATTAGCGCTTACTACAGGGCCATTTCTTTCTGATGTCTTTATTGAAAAGACACCTTTGCCACCTCTTTGTTGCGCCCTGTACTCCCTTGTGTCTGTCCTCTTGCCATAGCCATTTTCTGTAATGGTGAGTATGGTTGCGCCCTCGTTTAAGATCTCTATGCTCACCACCTGATCCTTATCTGCAAGACGAATCCCTGTGTTTCCTGCGGCCACGCGACCCATCGCCCTCAGGCCCTTTTCGCTGAATCGTATTGCCTTCCCTCTTTTTGTACTTAAAAAGATATCCTGCTCTCCATTAGTTACCCTTACTCCTATTAACTCATCTCCTTCGTTTGTCTTTAAAGCAGCAATACCTGTTAATCGAGGTCTACTATAGGCAGAAAGCTTTGTCTTTTTTACCAAACCATTCTTGGTTGCCATAACAACATACTTTCCATCCTCAAAGCCCTTTATTGACAAGATAGTGGCTATATATTCTTCTGGCTGAAGATTTAACAAATTTACGATAGCTGTCCCTTTGGCAATTCTTCCTGCTTCAGGTATCTCGTGTACCTTTCTCCAGTAGAGACGACCCGTATTCATAAAGAAAAGAAGATAATCATGGGTTGAGGCAATAAACATAGATACCACAAAATCCTCTTCTCTGGTCTTTGTTCCAGACACACCCTTCCCACCCCTTCGTTGAGCCCGATAAAGGCTAATTGGGCTTCTTTTTATATAACCCGCATGACTCACTGTGATAACCATATCCTCATCTACGATCAAGTCCTCGATATCTATATCCTGAACATCTCTGATAATCTCGGTTCGCCGTTCGTCGCCATACCTTTCCTTAATCTCCATCGTTTCCTTTTTTATGATATCTAACACAAGCGCATCATTGCTTAAGATAGCCTTAAATCTCGCGATATCTTTGATAGTGCTATTATACTCATCGTTTATCTTATCTCTTTCAAGACCGGTCAATCTTTGTAGCCTCATATCCAGAATAGCCTGGGCCTGTATATCTGAAAGTTGAAAATTCTCTTTGAGCCTTACCTTGGCCTCCGATGGGGAAGGAGAAGATCGAATAAGCTCAACGACTCTATCGAGGTGTTCTAATGCGATCTTCAGGCCTTCTAAAATATGGGCCCTTGCCTCAGCCTTTTTTAATTCAAAAGATGCCCGCCGTGTGACTATTTCTTTTCTGTGATTAATAAAGTGCTGTATTATCTGCTTAAGGCTTAATATCTCTGGCCTTCCATCCACAATGGTCAGCATAATAATCCCAAAAGATACCTCCATCTGTGTAAACTTATAGAGGCGATTGAGGATTATCGCTGCATTACCATCTCGTTTAATATCGATTGCCACTCTTAAGCCATCACGGTCTGACTCATCTCGTATATCGCTTATTCCATCAATTTTTTTATTTTTAACCAGCTCTCCTATGCTCTTAAGTAAATTCGCCTTGTTAACTTGATATGGTATTTCGGTTATAATTATCCGTTCTTTATTCTCTCCTATCTTCTCCACAAATGCCCGTGCACGAATCTTTATAATGCCTCTTCCAGTGGAATAGGCCTCCTGAATACCTTTCTTCCCATGAATATAGCCGGATGTTGGAAAATCCGGACCCGGCACATCGATCATAAGTTCTCTTAAGGTTATCTCCGGGTTATCTATAGTATGGATAATAGCGTCTACAACCTCCTTAAGATTATGCGGTGGCATATTGGTAGCCATACCTACCGCTATGCCAGACGATCCGTTAATAAGTAAATTCGGTATATTGGTAGGCAATATCACGGGCTCTAACAAGGAGCCATCGTAATTCGATACAAAGTCGACTGTCTCTTTTTCCACATCTAACAAAAACTGTTCCGCTATATCCTGCATTCTTATCTCGGTGTACCTCATTGCCGCCGCTGGATCACCGTCTACTGAACCGAAGTTGCCTTGGCCATTAATCAATGGATACCTCATAGAAAAGGGCTGAGCCATCCTTACAATAGTATCATAAACGGCTGCATCACCATGAGGGTGATACTTACCAATAACATCACCCACCACCCTGGCAGATTTTTTAAATGGCCTGTTATGATAATTTTTTAACTGCTCCATGGCGAACAGAACTCTCCTGTGGACAGGTTTAAGTCCGTCGCGTATATCTGGCAATGCCCTACCAACAATTACACTCATGGCATATTCCAGATAGGATTTTTTCATCTCTTCTTCTATGGTAATAGTATTTGAATCTATTGCCTGCAAAGGATTCATCGCATCTCCTCAATTTAAGCAATGAAAGTAAAACTAAAAGTGCCTAAAGTTACAACAGGTAAGATTCCCAATGTTAGGCACTTTAGGCACGTATAACCCTGGCCCAGACCTGGCATGCAAGGGCTAAGCTTAATAGCTCCCGCTTGGAATTATTAAAGCAGCATTAGCTTGTTACAATCGCGTCGCGCCAGGGCGGGCTTTAGGCACTCTTCTTAATTCTCTAGATATCTAATTCTGTCACCTCTAATGCGTTATTTTGAATAAACTCTCTTCGAGGTTCAACCTTATCGCCCATAAGCAAGGTAAAAATCTCATCAGCAGCTACGGCATCTTCAATTGTTACTCTTACCAGACCTCTTCTCTCCGGATTCATCGTTGTCTGCCATAACTGTTCTGGATTCATCTCTCCCAATCCCTTGTATCTCTGGATCACGGTCCCCTTCTTCGCTTTATCCACCAGATATTCAACAAGTTTTTCCTTTGTCTCTATTTTTGTTTTATCCTTTTCATCACCAACCAGAAAGAACGGGCTATTCAGATCTTTAAGCTCTTGATCAAGGCTTAATAGCTTCTTAAATTCTGGCGAGGTTAAAAGCTCCCAATTAACTTTAAAGGGGAATCCATTATTCTTTTGATCCTTTAATAGCAACTCGTAACGATTATGTTCTTCATCAAAAAATATTTCCTCGGTAATGAAGGCTTCCTTCTCCAGTTCTTTCGATAGAGAAATAGTAAAGTCTTTGTCTTTTATGTGGTTTTTATTAATTTCTTTTTGACATATGAGGTTTAAAAATCTCCTGGTGTACCCCTTTTTTGCTAAGCTGTTGATTCTATCGAGATAATCAATCAGTGTATGGAGTAACGACCGAAGTTTTTTTCCTGTAATCTTTTTTTGTCCATTTACCCAAATTGTTTCCTTTTCCGAAACTCTGTCTATCAGGTAGGAATTGTAACTATCCTCATTGTGGAAAAATATTTCTTCTTTTCCGTCTTTCATTCTATAAAGAGGGGGTTTTGCGACGTAGAGGTGACCTTCTTCCACGAGGTCCGGCATCTGTCGATAAAAGAATGTTAAAAGAAGGGTTCTTATATGCGATCCGTCAACATCGGCGTCTGTCATAATAATTACTTTATTATAGCGAAGCCTTAAAAGACTATATTCTTCCTGACCAATTCCAGTACCTAAAGCAGAGATTATAGTCCTTATTTCCTCACTTGAAAGCATTTTATCAAAACGGGCCTTTTCGACATTTAGTATTTTCCCTCTAAGCGGTAAAATAGCCTGAAACCTTCTATCCCTGCCTTGCTTAGCCGAGCCACCAGCTGAATCTCCTTCTACTAAAAACACCTCGCATCTCGCAGGTTCCTTTTCTTGGCAGTCGGCGAGTTTTCCTGGTAAAAAAGTTTCAGATAAAACCCCTTTTCTTCTGGTCAACTCTCTCGCCCTTTGCGCAGCCTCCCTTACCGTTGCTGATTCAACAACCTTATTTAAAATATTTTTTATTATGTGTGGATTTTCCTCGAATATAATGGTGAGTTTTTCATTAACGAGATTTTCAACTAAACCCTTTACCTCACTGTTTCCAAGCCTGCTTTTAGTTTGACCCTCGAATTGCGCCTCCCGTAACTTAATACTTATAACGGCAGTGATTCCCTCGCGCACATCATCGCCTGTCAGCCTTATGTTTTTTCCTTGCTGGCTTCCCTGGAGATAAGAGTTTACGCTTCTTGTTAAGGCTGCTTTAAATCCAACCAGGTGGCTCCCTCCTTCTCTCGTATTTATATTATTAGCGAATGAAAATATTTTCTGTATATAAGAGCGGTTATATTGAAGTGCTATTTCAATATCAACCCCATTTCTCTCTCCATTAATATATATAGGTTTAGGGTGTATAACGTCTTGATTTTGATTTAGATACTCTACAAAAGATACGATACCTCCTTTATAAAAAAGTTTTTTCTCTTTATGCGTTCTATCATCGTAGATGTTTATTTGTAATCCTGTATTGAGAAATGCTAATTCTCTCATCCTTTGGCGAATTATATCAAAACTAAAATCCATCGTTTCAAAAATATCCTCGTCGGGTCTGAAGTGGATACTCGTTCCCCTTCTTTTTGTTTTTCCTATTATCTCCAACGGGCTAACGGTTATTCCCCTCTCATATCTCTGATGATACACATTGCCATTTAGATATACCTCTACCTCGAGATACTCAGAAAGTGCATTCACAACCGAAACACCGACGCCGTGTAAGCCACCGGATACTTTATAGCTTTTATTATCAAACTTGCCCCCAGCATGGAGCTTAGTCATCACGACCTCAAGAGCTGGTAATTTTTCGGATTTATGAATATCTACTGGTATCCCCCTACCATTATCTTTTACAACGATACTATTATCGCTTAATATTTCGATATCTATTTGATCGCAGTACCCTACCATAGCTTCGTCTACACTATTGTCAACAACTTCATATAGTAAATGATGAAGTCCTTCTGTTGATGTATTTCCAATATACATCGCTGGTCTCTTTCTGACGGCCGTTAAATCTTTTAAAACTTTAATATTCGATGCAGTGTACTTTTTTTTATCTGTCATGCCTTACACCCTCATCGGCATAATTAAACCAAGAAAGCCCTCGTCTTGCTCTCCGGTAATTAAACATGGGCTTGTTTGATCCTTAATATCTAAAAAAATCACATCACTGTCCATAGTTTGGAGTACGTCTATAAAATATTTCGGATTAAACCCTATCTCTATTGGTTCGCCATCATACTTAATTTCTATTTTTTCCTCCACATCACCTAAATCGGGATTCACAGACACCATCTCTAAATAATCTGTTCCTGTGGTTATTTTTACTCCCTGATACTGGTCGCCCCCGATTATCATCATTCTTCTCATGGATTCTAATAAAAGGTTTCTATTCATAGTAATAATGTTTTTTTTATCTTCTTTTTTTGGAAGGATAACCTCTTTGTAATCAGGAAATTTTGTGTCCAATAACCTTATCACAATTAAAGCCTCTTCTTTTTTTCCTACAAGATTATTATGTTTTAACCCAAAAAGGATGTTTCCATTTTCTAAAGCAAGTTTATTTAACTCCATCAAACCCTTTTTAGGAATCATAACACCCTGTTTTATATCTATTTCTTGAAGTTTAGGTACTTTTTTATCAATTAATGAGAGTCTATGGCCATCGGTAGCAACCATTCTTAAAAAATCTTCTTTATCTTTATTTATTATTTCCATAAAAACACCTGACAATTTAAAACTAGTATCTTCCATAGTTATCGAGTAAATTGTCTTATGAATCATTTCAGCCAACACTTTACCGTCTATTTCTATCATTATTATGCCTTCTGGCTCTGTTAAAACAGGAAATTCGTCAGCAGGAAGAGATGAGAGATTGTAATGGGCTTTGTTATCGGAAATATAAATCCAGTTATTGTCTTTTTCTAGTATATAAATATTCTTACTGGTAGTCTCTCTTGTAATATCAAGAAGTTTTTTACCAGAAATCGTTATGCTACCAGGTTTTATAATTTCAGCCGGGTAACTATTTTGAAATCCAATCTCTAAATCGGTTGCTGATATTTCAACCTTATCTTCTTTAGTTATTAAAAGTACTGTAGATAATATAGGCATATGACTTCTTTTTTCCAGGATACCTTGAACACGAGACACACCTTTTAAAAGAACATCTCTATTGATTTTTATTTCCATTTTTACTCCAAAGATTTAAATTATATTATTATTATATATATATATTACTAATAATAATAAAGAAGTACCTAATTGTTTAGAAGTAGTTTAATATGCTTAGTTAACTGTATTTTCTTACTATATATATTTCCTATAATTCAGTCTTTTGAAACCAGTATATGTTTGTAACTTTATACTAAATCTTACAACTTCTAATTTAAATAATAAATAACCGTCTATCCCCCCGCACTCATATGCGGGGGAGTGTACTAAATCTTATCTATTTGCCTTTCTGATACCGAGTTGATCTTGTGCGATGATAAATTTACAGATATTAGTTGATCCCTCTACCATGCTGTAAGGAGGCGTGTCCCTGTAATAACGGGCTACCGGATACTCTGTAGAGTAACCGTAAGCCCCGAGAATACTCATGGCGTATCGAGAGGACTTGTAGGCAACTTCACCAGCCAGATACTTGGCTTGAGCCACCTCCATATTATTTCCCAACATTCCCTGATCCTTTTGCCATGCTGCCCTGTAGCAGGATAGTCTTGCGGCCTCGATCTCTGAGACCATCTGGGCGACCATGTCTTGATTCATTTGAAACATCCCCACTGCCTGACCGAACTGCTCCCGCTCCATAGCATATTTAGTAACGGACTCTAAACAGGCTTGTGCCACACCAACGCCCCCGGCGGCAGCGGAAAGACGGGAGTTAGCAAGGGAGCCAAAAAGTATCTTAACCCCATCCCCCGGTTTACCTATAATATTTTCTTTGGGGACCTTGGTGTTTTCCATGATAATTTCACCGGTTGGTGTTGCGTGTGTACCTGTCTTGTCTAAATCTGTGGTTGTGATTCCATTAAAGTTCTTAGTCTCAACAACAAAGGCGGACATGCCTCTCGCCTTAGCCTCCTTGTCTGTGTATGCATAAATAATGACCGCATCTGCAACACTGGCATTAGATATCCATGTCTTATAACCGTTTAAGAGCCAGTGATCTCCCTTGTCCTCGGCAGTAGATTTCATAGACATAACATCAGATCCGGCGTTAGGCTCTGTCATCGCGAATGCCCCTACATACTCAGCACTCACCAGCTTGGGAATATATTTCCTTTTTAACTCCTCACTGCCATAATGATATATGGTGAAGGCATTACCCGTTGTCTGCATGTTAATCTGAACCCTTAGTGCACTACAACCACGGGCAATTTCCTCAGTGAGTATTATAGCTGCCAGCCAACCCATATTGTTTCCCCCGTATTCCTCAGGGATAACTGTGCCGAAAAAACCCAACTCACCCATCGGTTTAATAGCCTCTTCGTATGGGAAATGGTGGTTTTCTTCCCATTCATCTGCAAACGGAGCAATTTTCTCATCTACAAAATTACGAACCATATCCTTAAGCATTTGCAGTTCTTCAGATAATTCAAAATTCATATTTTTTTACCTCCCTGTTTTAATATTGTATTGTTAAATGTCTCTATCGATCTATTTAGATAGATTTAATATGTGAGGCGTGACTCTAATGTCATCCCGGTGAAAACTAAATCTACAATCAGGCCATTTTTCAACCAATACCATAAGAGCTTTAGCGTGGTCTAAAGATATAGATTAATGAATTCTTATTCATGTTGTAGTATAAAACATTAGGCTATTATTTACAATATATTTATTAACCCTAAGCGTGACAATTTTAGGGAATTATTAAGGGGTTATTTGCCGATACAAAATTTACTAAAAATGTTGTCCAATATCTCTTCTGTCGTTTTATTTCCCGTTATTTCATCTAAAGCATTTTTCGCCCACAAAAGATCCGCTGCTACTATTTCCAATGGAAAACCATCTATTAAATTTTTAGATGCTTTCTCTAAAAACATAGAGGCGTTAGTTAATGTAGTTTTATGTCTTATATTAGGAACAATAGGTGTTGGATAAATAGCTATATTCCTATCAACAATCTTATTAAAAATTACTTCATTTAGCGTTTCAAATCCTTCCCCTGTGAGGGCCGAAACAGCAACCTTGGGAAGGCGTTGAAATACAGCATCGATCTTTTTGTCACTTAGTTTCGCGGGAAGATCGATTTTGTTTATAATAACTATAGTGGCCCTTTTATCGACTTTTCGCAAAAGAATTAAGTCGTATTTATTTAAAGGTCTGCTTCGGTCGATCACCAAAAGAGTTAGATCAGCCAGGCCAAGTTGAGTGTTTGTTAAATTTATACCCTTTCTTTCGACCTCTCCTCTAACCTTTCGCATACCGGCTGTATCTACCAGTTTTAAAGGAAGCCCTTCGATAGTAACAGTATATTCGAGAATATCGCGCGTTGTTCCTGGTATTGGAGTTACGATTGCCCTGTCCTCCTGTAAAAACCTATTTAAAATGCTCGATTTACCAACGTTAACCTTACCGACCATAACTACGGCGGTACCCTCATGCCATATCTTTCTTTGCGTATAGGCTACTATAAGTTTTTTAATCGGCTTTATAACCTTTTCGTTTAGACGATCTGCTTTGTGCGATTTTGTTACTTCAGAAGATTCTTCATCAGGAAAATCTATTAAACACTCTATGTCTGTAAGGATTTCAATAAGCACCTGTCTGATTTCATTAATTCTTGTTTTTAATCCTCCAACAAGCTGGCTGGTTGCCAACTTCACTGACATATCACTTTTCGCATTTATTAAGTCTATAATTGCTTCGGCCTGGGTTAAATCAATCCTCCCATTAAGGAAGGCCCTGAGGGTGAATTCACCAGGTTTGGCCAGTCTGGCGCCTGTTTGAAGAATTATCTGGAGCATATATGACAGGATTGCGTAGCCGCTGTGAGAATTAATTTCGACCACGTCTTCTCGGGTATAAGAGAAGGGGGCGTGCATTACGGAAAGCAGAACTTCGTCGACAGGAAGGTTTGATTTCGGGTCGATAATATGGCCTAGGTACAGACGAAAACTATCAAATGATTTAATGGGGGACTTTGATCGAAAAATTTTCCGTGCGATGTTTTCAGCATTATACCCACTAATCCTAATTATTCCTATACCGCCTACCCCTATTGGAGTAGCTATAGCAGCAATGGTCTCCTCTTTATAATCCATAATAGAAGAAGTAACTCGGGACTAATCATTTTGATTTTTATCGATCTTCTTTTTGTTTGGAATAATAAACACACTCTTAAAGAAACCTTCACCATTACTTTTTGTTTGGAGCTGGTAATCTCCTTTAAGGGCAAGATGAACTATTCTTCTGTCGTGTGGGCTTATTGGATCTATCGTGACAGTTTTTCTTGTCTTTTTCGCCTTTTCGCCCATTCTAAATGCCAGTCTCTCTAAGAATTCCTCTCTTCTTTGCCTGTAATTCTCTGCATCAACAATTACCCTTACCTTTTTTTCAGATGCCTTATTTACTGCTTTATTGATAATAAACTCCAATGCCTCAAGGGTCTTACCCTTAGGTCCTATTAGGATCCCAGGGTTATCCCCTTCTATATTTAAAATGATATCATCAACTGTTTTCCTTGTAGATATCTTTGTATCTGGGGATATTAATGAAATTATTTTTGTGAGTATTTCTTGGGCAAGCGCTGTACTATTATCTCTCTTTGGTGTTGCCCTGATTTTAGCCTTCTTGTTGCCTGCTAAACCAAAAATTCCAACAGATCTGGTTTCCAATACCTCTATATCAAGCTCCTCCTCGCTTAAATTAAAATGTTTACAGGCCTTTTCAATGGCCTCTTGCGTTGTTTTAGCTTCTATTTCTGTAGACGACATAAAATTTCCTCCTAAAATTAGCCCACTTGTTTATTAATCCTATATTGTTGAGCTATTGATAGTATGTTGTTTACTAACCAATAAAGCACTAAACCAGAGGGAAAATTAATAAACATGAACGTAAATACGATTGGCAGAAGCATCATCATCTTAGCCTGTGTGGGATCTCCTGTAGTTGGCGTCATTTTTTGCTGGAGAAACATGGATGCTCCCATTATTAGGGTTAACACAGGGATACCGTAGGGGGGAGCCATAAAAGGAATTTGGAAGGGGAAGGAGAAAAGCCTGTCAGGTGCAGAGAGATCTTTAATCCATAGAACAAAGGGAGCATGTCGTAACTCTATTGAGTTCGGTAAGACTCGAAAAAGAGCGAAAAAAACAGGAATCTGGACTATCATAGGCAAACAACCTCCCATGGGATTAATTTTATAGGTTTTATAAAGACCCATGAGCTGTTTCTGCATTTCTTGCTTATTTCCTTTGTATTTCTCCCGTATCTTGGCCATCATAGGTTGAAGTTTTCTCATTTCTTTCATAGATTTATAACTTTTACGAGTGAGAGGCCAAAACAGTATCTTGATGATAATAGTGAGCATTATAATTGAAAGGCCATAATTAAACAGGTATTTATTGAAAAAGCGTAGAGTAACCAAGAGGGGTTTGGCGATAATATCAAACCATCCAAAGTTGATAGCCTTTTCGAGGTTTTTATTCAGGGCCTTTAGTATATAGAGATCCCTGGGTCCAAAATAGAGGATAAAGTTTTCCGTTGTCTTCTGGTCCTGTCTGAGGTTGAGCGAAGGGGTTATATACGATATTTTTATCTCGTCATCAGGGAGAATGCTACTTTTTGCAGTTGAATTTCTGCTCTTTTCATCGACGATAGCGGCCAAAAAATACGGTTCTTCACGGGCAATCCAGGATATTTGGCCAAGAAATTGCTTATCTTTTAGTTTTCCAACTTTAACCTCTTTTAATTTATCGCCAAGAAGCAGGGCCATACCCTCAAAGGCACCATAGCCTCCTTTTGTCTTTGTAGGAAGATGGAACAAATTTAATGAAAGGGCATCATCAATTAGGTATTCAGATCTATTATTTACATATACTGACAGGTCAATTTTGTAATTGTCGGCATAAAAAATAAACCTTGTTTGTATCTCTATTCCTTCAGGTGATTCCCGCGTATAAATCAGCTCCTTCGGCTGATCGCCCGGTCTGATAGCAATTTCTTTGCGGTTTACCTTATAGGTAGCCCAGTTGATATTGGGTATATTTTTCCCAGAGAAACCGAGATTAAACCCGCACCCGCTCTTGTTTTTAACATGAATTAATTCTTTTAAGGGAGCGCTTTTTTCAAGCGTTGAT
Organism: Desulfatiglandales bacterium; assembly: GCA_035529575.1. GTDB lineage: Bacteria > Desulfobacterota > DSM-4660 > Desulfatiglandales > B25-G16 > B33-G16. The sequence goes on along the minus strand of DATKWM010000084.1, from coordinate 17,543 downwards.
CGATATTTTTTTAGTTTAAAACTCTTAATGAGAGGATCAGACCCAGAAAAGACAGCTATATAAAGATCTGTTTCGACGGTGATATCTCTGGTATCTCTTCCCGTCTCTAACATAAGATCCCGCTTTGGGCCTGTGGGCATCGGTCTATCTTCTAAAACGGGTTGAGATTGATCTTTTTGTTGGCTTTGCTCGTTTTTGGGTACCGACTGGTTATTAGTTGGTGTATCCGTTGGCTTCGGGCCAAACAAAACGGACCAGACAAGGAAGACAAGGAATGACAGCCCTAAAGCCAACAAAGTTTTTTTATCCATAAATAAATTCCCACTCTAAAATAAAGTGAATTATAATAGCTAATGGTAAAATTATCAACCTGTGCTGCTTGATTGACAAATAAAACGCTAAATAATGTTATCAATACTCAAAAATGCTATTAAATAGATGTTTACCCTGTTAGAATGTGTCTGGATCGGGACGCTTTCAGGAGATACTCCTAGAGGAGATTTGTCCTTCACACAGGGCATAAAGTTCCACCTATAATTCTAACTGGGCTTACTTGAGAGGATCATAGCCCCCCGGATGAAAGGGGTGGCATTTAAGGATCCTAATTAAAGCGAGGAACCCTCCTTTTATTATACCGTATTTATCAATGGCAAGGGAGGCGTAGGCAGAACAGGTAGGCATAAAGCGGCAAGAGGATGGCATAAATGGTGATACTAATACCTGATAAAGTCTAATTAATGAAATTATATAGGCTCGAGGCTTAAAAGAAAGGACCATCATTTTTTAGCAGTAAGTTTTCTAACTCCTCTTGTACCTTAAAAAAGTCGACCGTATTATTTCCTTTTAAAGCAGTAATTATAAGATCGTATCCTTTTGGGATCTGTTGTTTGTTGAGCCTAAAGAATTCTCTTATCAGTCGCTTAATCCTGTTTCTTTTTACAGAATTCCCAACCCTTTTACTGACCGTTATGCCTAATCTGGTAATAGCCCCCCTGTTTTTTCTTATAATAACAACAAAATTTTTAGTATAATACTGCCTCCCGTGAAGCTTTAAAGAAATAAACTCTTTCTTTTTTAATATTCGTTCCTTTCGTTTAAAAGAAAATAATCCCATCTTAAAAGCTTATCGCTACGATATGGGCAAAACCCAACCCGTATAACATGCTGCTACATTTAATATTTTAAACCGAAAGTCTTTTTCGGCCTTTTGCCCTCCTTCTCTTTATCACATTTCTGCCACCTTTACTACTCATTCTGGCCCGAAAACCGTGTGTACGAGATCTTTTTATGTTGCTTGGCTGAAATGTTCGTTTCATAAATCAACGTGCCTTTAATAAAAAATTGATCACTTTAATAATCATAGGTTATCTAAGTTGTCAAGATAAAAGAGTCATGTAATATTTTATATTGTTAGCTAAATTTTAAAAGTGAACTGTTTAAAGATTAAAAGTGAACAACCTTAAGGTCGATATTTTTAACTCTTTGGACATCAATGAGGTTATCATCACACCAGAATCTGACCTCAGATATATCATTGCTCAAAGGATAAATACGAAGTGTTACAATTTTTCTTGGAGTAGCATTATTCACCTTCAGCTGTAGGTTGTTAATAGATATTCTTCTGTAAGGATCAATGATTCTGTTTACTCGCAGACAGAAGATGTCTTTCACAGATTGAAAAGGTGGTTTCACTCTAAACTCTCTAAATAGAGACCTCTTCTCTTCCAGTGCTCTTTGAAAACGGAAGTAAGGAACCTCCTGCGTTGTTGAATGGACCTGTTTGTAGTTGTATCTTTGGATCTCATAATTAAGAACTCTCTGAGCTTGTTTTATATCTGTAACATTATCTCTCACGCATGTTCTTATAACTCTATCCTGAAGCCAGCTATAAGGCCTTTCAATCTTACCCTTGGCCTGTGGGGATAGGGCATAGGTTACCTTTATATTACAGTCACCCATCACCTGTTTCCATTGAGGATCAGCCTCATCAGTGAGGGTATAGTGTTTCCTCCAGAGAGAGTCTCTGCCTTGCACAAACCGAAAAATGGAATGAGAGTCTACGTAATAGAGAAAGGGTGAGCCATACTTCAAGATTACCGTTTGTAAGGCAAGGATATGAGCCCAGGAGGTTTCTTTCTTTAACAGAGTTGCATAGAGGATAAAGCGGCTAAAATCATCTAAGGAGGTTATAAGGTACCATTTTTCTTTAGCGGGTGGCGAAAACAGGTGATGAGAGGAGTCGTGCTGGATTATTTCTCCGATGTAGTTGGTTAATACTTCACGGTCATGAGGATCTCTTTTAGGCTTCTTTTTCAGATAAAACTCATTCTTCTTAGCTCTATCAATAATGGTAGGTAAAGATACTTTCTGGTTATACTTTGTTTCTAAAAGATCTTTGACATAGCTGTAATTGTAATATCTCAAGGGTATTTCTATATTCTCTATCATGTCCTTTTCGATTCGCAGCTCTTTTATAATGTTATATTCAATGCTTTCTGAAATCTTTCTGGTTTTGGTGTTTCTTGTGTATTGAATAGAGAAATTGTTGGGATCTTTACGGTACTCCTTTATGAGAGCAAAAAACCTCGTTTTTCCAATGCCCAAAACCTGTTGGATATACTTTCGTTCTATTTCATTTTTCAAATAGCGTTCAATTAGTTCTTTAACCTGGCTGTCTGTAAATTCCTTATGCAACTGTACCATAATCTAAAACCTCCTTTTGGCTTTAGATTATGGATTCTCAGGTGTTCACTTTTAAACTTTAAATCTACTAAAAACGGTTCACTTTTAATTCTTAACTGACAATGTAATATTTTATATTTGATAAATCTTGTAAAATTAATTATGTATGGTAGTTTAGAAACAAAAATTACGGAAAGGAGACTCGATGCTATTAGATCCTATACTCGGTTTATTCTCCAACGATCTTGCCATTGACCTGGGCACGGCCAATACATTGGTTTATGTAAAGGGCAGGGGAATAGTCTTGAATGAGCCTTCTGTAGTAGCGATAAGAAAGGGAGACCGGGGAGGAAACAAGGTATTAGCAGTAGGAAAAGAGGCAAAAATAATGCTGGGGCGAACACCCGGAGATATTGTAGCGACCAGGCCAATGAAAGATGGGGTTATTGCCGATTTTGATATCACCGAAACCATGCTCAGGTATTTTATTAGAAGGGTTCATAATAGAAGATCTCTTGTGAGGCCCCGGATAATTATATCTATTCCATCGGGAATAACTCAGGTCGAAAAGAGGGCAGTCCGTGAGTCTGCAGAGTCTGCAGGGGCCAGAGAAGTTTTTTTAATTGAGGAACCCATGGCTGCGGCTATAGGGGCGGATTTACCTATAACTGAACCAACAAGCAATTTAATTGTTGATATAGGGGCGGGGACTACGGAAGTGGCTGTTATTTCCTTGGCAGGGACTGTCTATTCGCGTTCAATAAGGGTGGCTGGTGATAAGATGGATGAGGCTATCCTGCAGTACATCAAAAGAAAATATAATCTTTTGATTGGTCCTCAAACAGCGGAATTAATCAAAGTCACTGTTGGAAATGCGTATCCGACTGAAGAGGCGGAGTGTATAGAAGTTAAGGGCAGAGACCTTGTCACAGGCATACCAAAGATACTCACTATAGATTCAGAGGAGGTTAGAAAGGCAATATCTGAACAGGTAGATGCAATTGTTGAAACAGTAAGAATTGCTCTAGAGCAGACCCCACCTGAATTATCTGCTGATGTGGTAGATAAAGGCATAGTTTTAACTGGTGGCGGTGCACTATTAAAAAATATCGATGTCTTGCTTCGTGAGGAGACACGTCTCCCAATAACTATCACGGATGATCCACTTACCACCGTTGTTATAGGGGCAGGAAAGGTCTTGGATAATCTATCGATTTTAAGAGAGGTTACAGTCAAATAATCAAAACGGTTAGGTTTAAAATAATTGACCATTTTTTTAGAGCATAGGGCAAAATGGATTTCCTATATTTTTATTCTCTTATCCCTAATCCTGCTGTCTCTCAGTATTGGCAAGGGACGGGAATGGAATCCTGCAGAAAAGCTTGCGATTGAAATTACTGCCCCCTTTCAAAAAATTTTTATCGGAACAATATCCACAGCAAGGGATATATGGAAGAATTATTTTTTCTTAGTCGAGACACGTCAAGAGAACTTGCGTCTCAACAAAAAGATAGACCTCCTCGAGATAGAAAACAGCAGATATCAAGAACTATTTTTGACTAACCAGCGCCTGCAACAACTCCTTAAATTTCAAGAAAACACCAAAGAGACCTTTTTGCCAGCGAGGGTGATTGGATGGGATTCAAGCGTATTGTTTAAATCCATAATTATTGGGAGAGGGGAAAACGATGGTCTTAAGATAAACATGCCGGTGGTTAATTCAAAAGGAGTTGTGGGAAGGACAGTTTCTGTCTCACCTAATTATGCACAGGTATTATTGGTTACAGATCAAAACAGTACTGTTGATGGATTGGTTCAGAGATCAAGATGCAGAGGCATGCTTAAAGGAAGAGGATTAAGTGAATGCTCTTTTGATTATGTAATAAAGGCATGTGATATAGAAACAGGTGACGCAATTGTAACCTCAGGATTGGGGAGAGCATTTCCCAAGGGTCTTTACCTGGGTACAGTTAAAAAGATAAAGGATTCTCCTGATAAGCTATTCAAGGATGTAATGGTAGTTTCAGCTGTAGATTTCTCAAAATTGGAAGAGGTTCTCGTAATTTTGAGATCAGGTTTTGTGCCGGGGGCACAAATGAATGATTGACGATTTAAGGAGCGGATCCATTTTAGAAGAAAGCTTTAAATCCCGTTCGCAAGAAAATCGGCAATCTAAAATGCACGACATTAAGTCCTTCGATTCATAAGTTCGATGGCGAACTTATTTTCTCAGAACTTAGTGTTGCGTAAGCAACATTGCTAAAACAAGCTGTCAAATACGTCACCGTATTTGCAGAGTGAAGCACTAAGGTATTGGATTGAAGATTAGTAAAATTATTATGTTATGGAAAGAAGACAGGATATTTTTCTATCCTTTAATCTGGTTGACATGTGGTTTTTTTGTAGTTTTAAGGGGAAGCATAAACCATCTTTTAAGGATCGAATGGTTAGATCTTGATATAATCCCTATCTTCCTGATATATCTCGTCGCAAGAGATCAAAATTATAAGGCGAGCTGTCTCGCTTTTTTTATGGGGCTATTGACAGATATATTTGCTCCATGTCAGCTCGGTTTATTTGCTTTTACCTATTCTGCTCTTCTTCTTGGAGTTAATCATTGTCGACGATTTTTGGATCTCAACAATATCAAGACCTCAATGTTATTGGTGGTCTTTTTTCTTTTGGCTAAGGTGTCCTTTCTCCTGATTATAGTGAGATTTCTCCCTATAAGGGAATTTATCGCCTTGACTCCTTTTGTTTTATTATCAGTTTCCATTGTAATAACAAGCCTGATTACCCCATTTTTATTTTATTTCCTAAATCTGCTAAGAGGACAAGAGAGCCAGGATCACGCCCAAAAAGGATCCCTAGCATATTTATAGCCATTTTTGAGGGATAATTCATGATATGGCGTTCAAAAATTAATCCTATAGAGGCCGAAACATATCAGAAAAGACTAAAAACGTTGACTCTCTTTGTCCTTATTGTGGTTGGTGTTTTGTTTGTACGATTGTGGTTTTTACAAATCATTAGCGGGGCCCAATATAGGAAAAAATCAGAGAGCAACAGAATAGATTTAAGAGATATTTTACCTGTGAGAGGAATGGTTTTTGACAGAAACGGTGAGCTCCTGGTCGATAACAGAGCATCCTTTGCCGTAGGCGTGATCCCAGAGGATATTAAAAACATTGATGGACTAATAGATGATATCAGTAGGTTGATAGAGATCGATGGCCTGTCTGCTAAAAAAAAGATAAATGAGGGCTTACGGCAGAACCCATTTAATTCTGTTTACATAAAAAAGGGCCTCACGAGAGATGAGTTAGCCAGAATAGAAACTAATGCTTTTCACATGCCAGGCGTAATTATCGAGGTAAAGCCAAAAAGGCACTATATACATGGTCCCCTTGCTGCCCACCTCATCGGCTACCTTGGGGAAATTGACAAAGAACAGCTTAATAAGGAAGGATATAAAAGGAACAAGATCGGTGATTTTGTGGGCAAATTTGGCGTAGAAAAAAAATGGCAAAGATATTTGAATGGTATTAGGGGAGGACAACAGGTTGAGGTAGATGCATCTGGCAGAAGATTACGGGTGTTATACCAAAAGGCGGCAGAGCCAGGATTTAATATATATCTCACAATAGACAAAGATCTTCAAATGCTGGCAGAACATTCCCTCGAGAACAGAGCAGGCGCTATTGTTGCCATGAATCCAATGACTGGAGAGGTATTGACTATGGCAAGTAGACCGAGCTTTGACCCTAATGACTTTGCCACAGGGATGGACGAGAAGGGATGGAAAAGATTGGTTTCTAATCTTCGCTTTCCACTACAAAATAGGGTAATCTCAGGACAGTATCCACCAGGTTCTCTTTTCAAGATAGTCGTAGCCATAGCAGGATTAGAAGAAGGAGTTATTGATCCCGACGAAAAAATCTTTTGTGGAGGAAGCTATAGCTTTAGAGGAAGGGTATATCGTGATTGGAAAGAGGAAGGACATGGCTATGTTGATTTACACAGGGCATTAGTTGAATCATGCGATGTCTACTTTTATAAAATGGGTCAGAAGATAGGGATAGATACTATCGCAAGATATGCCAAGAGCCTTGGTTTTGGCTCTAAAACAGACCTCCAATTAGGAGACGAAAAGGAAGGGCTTATTCCAAATAGGGCCTGGAAGCTAAGACGATGGCATGTTCCGTGGCAGGAAGGGGAGACATTGTCCGTGGCAGTTGGACAAAGCTTTGCTCTCGTAACGCCTATCCAAATGGTCAGATTTGTATCAGTCCTTTTTAATGGGGGTGTTCTGTTTAAACCACAGGTAACCAAATGGATAGAGAAAGAGAACAAGGAAAGAATTTTTAAATTTAAACCAAGCTCATTACGTCGATGGAGCATAAAAAAAGAAAATATGGAGTTGATAAAAAAGGCCTTAGTCGGTGTTGTAAATGAACCCCATGGAACGGGAAAAAGTGCGAAACTTGATCAAATAAGAGTTGCTGGTAAAACTGGCACTGCTCAGGTAATTGCTTTGCCAGAGGAAAGGGAGTTAGCGAGGGAAAGGGACATTCCGTATAAATTTAGAGACCATGCATGGTTTGTGGCTGTTGCGCCTGCTGAAAACCCGGCGATAGCATTAGCTGTCCTTATAGAGCATAGTGGTACTGGAGGGAGTGTAGCGGCCCCGATTGCAAAAAAGATACTCGAGTGTTATTTCGAGACAGTGAGACCGTTATAGGTGCCCATTTTTTGTTAACAAAACAAGAAGTGAGAAGCGGGAGACGAGCATGTTTGATCGTCGATTGATAAATAACTTTGACTGGATCCTCTTAGCTATATTGATATTTATAGGAGCACTAAGCGTTATTAATCTTTATAGCGCTACCCATTCGATCGGATCTATGGGAGGAGGCCATGTTTATTTTAAACAGATTCTTTGGTATACAATAGGTTTTTTTATTCTGCTATTAATGACAACTTTTGACTATCATGTTTTAGATAGACTTGCGTATCCGTTATTTGTTATTTCCCTTATTTTTCTGGTGGCCGTTCTAAAGTCGGGTAAAGTTACATATGGCTCTCAACGCTGGTTGAGTTTAGGTTATTTTTCTATCCAACCTTCTGAGATGGTCAAAATATCCATTATTATTGTTCTCGCTAAATATTTTTCAGACTTGGAAAGAACTGAAAATTATAGACTTAGAGATTTGTTGAGACCATTAATTTTAATTGCCATTCCTTTCATAATGATTATTTATCAACCTGACTTGGGAACGGCACTGATGTTACTCATAATCTCCTTCTCGATTATTATTTTTGTTAATGTTAATTGGAAATCAATAGTGATTTTTTTATCCATCGCTTTTCTTTCAGCACCGTTTTTCTGGATCACGCTTCAAGAATACCAGAAGAAACGGATAATAACATTTTTAAGGCCTGATTTGGATCCCTTGGGTGCCGCATATCATGTTACCCAATCCAAGATTGCTATTGGTTCAGGCCTCTTTTGGGGGAAAGGTTTTCTTAAAGGGACTCAGACGAGGCTACATTTTCTTCCCCAACAACATACCGATTTTCCGTTTTCTGTTTTAGCAGAGGAGTGGGGATTTGTAGGCTCAGCCATACTTTTGCTTGTCTATCTATTTTTAATATTATGGTGCCTTAACATAGCAAAAAACAGCAAAGATAAATTCGGTACCCTAATCGTTGTTGGTATTGCTGCATCGGTTTTCTGGCACCTCATTATAAATGTCAGCATGGCAATCGGTCTCCTCCCTGTAGTTGGGATACCATTAGTCTTATTTAGCTATGGTGGATCATCGGTAATTTCCACTATGGCTGCTATGGGTTTGGTAATGAATATAAGCATGAGGAGGTTTATGTTTCAGGAATGACAAATAGACAAGGCCGAGGCTTTAAAATCTTTTTAAAATTAACCTCATTTAGCAATACAATTTTTCTTGCAATCGTCTATACGATAATGTTATTAAGCCGCTGGTAAATATAGAGGGGGTTAGCAATCAATGAAGAAATCAAAATACGAGATTAATGCTTTTTTAGGTAAGGACACAGAATTTGAGGGTAAACTTTCCTTTACTGGTGCTGTCAGGATAGATGGAAAACTTTCTGGAGAAATTTTTTCAAACGGGACTTTGATAGTAGGTGAAAGCGCAGTTATTAAAGCACAGATTCATATTGCTGATATGGTCATAAGTGGAGAGGTGCATGGTGATATATTTGCAGAAAAGAAGATCGAAATAACTGTTCCAGGAAAACTCTTCGGTAATATTAAAACTCCAAAACTTGTCTTAGAAGAAGGGGTTATTTTTGAGGGTAACTGCAAAATGAAAGATCTAAAAGAAGAGACAAATAACGATCGTGCCGTATCCCAAAAACAAACTGAAGGCCTCTCTGTTTTGAAATAGCTGCAATATCTCTCCTTTATACAATTTTTAATTAGCATTCGAGGTTTGTCATGATTTTAGAATCCTTACATAAGATAAAAAAGGCCGAAGCTGAGGTAAAAGAGAGGATAGAGAATTCCAAAGGAGAGGCAATTCGCATAATTGAGAAAGCTAAGGCAGAGGCAGAAAAATTATTAACTGAAAAGGCGAAAAATTCTCAAAGACAAGCTGAAAAGATGAGAGAAGATGCCGGAGAGGAGGCGAAAAAAGAGGGCCTGAACATTGCTAATAAATGGACAAAGGAAACCCAAGCACTTAGCAAGAAGGCCCAAGAGAACCTGGAAAAGGCCAAAGAGTTTATTTTACGTTCGTTATTAGGGTAGAGATTATGTTACAACCAATGCGGATGAAAAAGATACAAATACTTGCCTTAGAAGCATTGAGATATCAAATAATTAAAAGACTACAAACACTTGGCACTATCCATCTCACTGATTATTCTGAAAAGCTCGAAGACCCTACCTGGAACAACCTACTAAGACCTCACCCCCCATCATTAAATATCAGAAAAATAGCGGCTCTTAATATTGCAATAAATCGATTGTTAGATCTTTTTGAACGCTATGATCCTGAACAAAAAGAGGGTTTTATAAAAGGGATCTTTGCGCCTATGCCGCCAAAAAAGATTGAAACGAGAGAAATATACGGCAAAGAACTCATCAATACCGTTGACGATATAATAGAAAAAATTGAGCAAGAGACAGAGGAGCCAGTTAAGGAGTTAGAAAAAATTGAGCAAGAGATTGTAGAATCAGAGAGAATTAAGGCGCTATTGGACCTGATTTTAACCTTAGAGATAGATCTCGCAGATGTTGGGGAATCAGACTTTTTGTCTATCTTCTTAGGTAGTATGCCAAAGGAAGAGACGGATACTATACGGGAAAGATTAAATGAATTGACAGAAGGTAACTTTTACCTCGGTGTAAAGGAGACATCTGAGAATAAGCTGGTGACACTATTAGTCTGTCTCAAAGAACAAGCATCGCTGGTATTAGCTAATCTTCGCCGCATAAGCTGGGAAAAGATTGAAATAGCGGGGCAGCAAGGAACACCAAACGAGGCAAGAGATTCGATTAATAAAAAAATTTTGGCATTAGTTGAAGAGAAGACAAAACAAGAGACAATCGTTGTTGCTATAGCTAAAAAATGGCGAGATGAGCTTGAAAAGTACCGGGAACTTTTAGTGATGGAGCGACAGAGAGTGGTAAGTCAGAATAAGTTCGCACAAATGGAGCATGTTGTCGCTATTCAGGGTTGGGTTCCAGAAAACTCAGCAGACCAAGCCGCTCAGGAGATAGGAAAAGTTAGCAATGGGGCATGCGTGGTAGAGATATCGGATCCTGAAGAGATGGATGATGTGCCAGTGCTATTAAAAAATCCTAAATTTATTAGGAGTTTTGAGCTATTAACACGTCTTTACGGTATGCCAACCTATGATGGCGTTGACCCAACCCTGTTTTTAGTTCCAGGTTTTCTTCTCTTTTTTTCAATTATGTTAACTGATGCAATGTATGGGGTGATTGCCCTTGTTTTGGGTCTGTTATTGGTAAGGGGGGGAGGAAGATATAATCTATTCATTAAGGATGCCGGTGTTATTTTATCATCAGCAGGCGCGGCTACTATTATTATTGGTGCCCTTGCTGGGGGATGGTTAGGCGATTTTGGACTCAAGGTACCTATACTAAAAGCTATGCAGATATTTGACCCCATGGTCCAGGTAACAACTTTTTTGCTGATTGCCCTCATTATTGGTCTGACTCACGTTAACGTAGGTGTAGTGATTAATGTTTGGAATAGGCTAAAAAGAAGGGAGGTATGGAAAGCCTTAACTGGCAATCTGTGGTTTCTGTTTGCTCAGCCTGGCATTTTTTTCTTTTTAGTAGGGTATACGTCGGTAGGGTTACTATTTATAGTCATCTCCTTCATACTGCTTTTGCTGGGACATAAGGCCATGGCCATGTTTCAAGTAACTGGATTCATGGGGGATGTTCTTTCTTACGCCAGGCTTATGGCTTTGGGCTTGTGCACAACAGGGATTGCCATGACAGTTAATGTCCTTTCAGATATGCTTTACGCTAGTAGTTCAATCGGAATCTTTTTTGCTATCATTGTCTTTTTTATTGGGCATCTATTCAATTTTGTCATCAATGCAATGGGGAGCTTTGTTCATGGGCTCCGGCTGCATTATGTAGAATTGTTTACCAAATTTTTTGAAAGCGGGGGCGCTGAGTTTACACCCCTTGAGACAAGGTATGAAGTAGTAGAGATTACATAAAAGGGAGGTGTTTGTATGGAATTATCATCAGGAATAGTATTGGCAATTATTGGTGCGGCTATCTCTATGGGTGTGGCAGCCATTAGCTCAGGGATTGGAGTCGGGTTGGCTGGTATTGCGGGAGCAGGTGTTATATCAGAGGATCCAAAAAAGTTTGGACCTGTTTTAGTTCTCCAGGCCCTACCACAAACGCAGGGAATATATGGTTTTTTGGGGGCCGTTTTGATCCTCATCGGTGTCGGCGTGCTAGGGGGAGAGATTAAAGCAATCCCTGTTGGCATGGGCTATGCTGCGCTTGGAGGGGGCATCGTAATTGGTTTAAGTAGTGTTACGGCTATTGCCCAGGGAGCTATTGCTGCCAGTGGCATGGGCGCTGTAGCCAAGAGGCCGGAAACGTTCGGGCAGGCAGTTGTCCTTGCTGTTATGGCAGAGACATTTGCTATTTTTGGTCTCCTTATAGCCATTCTGATCTTTGTTGGAACCAAGATTATGGGTGGGTAAGATTAAAAAAAGTGCCTCACAGTATCGATTTTTAACAAGGCACCCTATCTCACTTTTAACTTTATCTTATTTACTGTAGTTAAAGAGGGGAATTATGTCAGATAAAGGGGTTGACAAAATAATATCCCATATAGAGGCTGAGGCCGAGAAGGAGATATCTGAGACACTTCTTAAGGCTCAAGCAGAGGCGGATACTATTACAAAAGCTGCTCAGGAAAAAGCGAAGAGAGAGACAGAGAGAGTCCTTTCAAACGGGAAAAGAGCCGCCTTCCTTGAAGGGCAAAGGATAATTGCAGAAACCAAAATCGATGTTAGAAGGAAGCGGATGGATGCTCAAGAAGAAGCAATTGCTGAGTCATTTGAAGAGGCTAAAAAGATTTTGGAAGAATTAGCTGAAAAGGGGAAACGGGATAATTTCATATATAAGGATATCATGTTTAACTTGATTGCCTCTGCCTCTGAAGTTGTTGCCGGAAACAAACTTGAGCTAGTCTTTAACCAGAGGGACAGCAAAATCTTCAACAAAAAGATGTTGGGAGAATTAACTACATTTGCCAAAGACAGAACAGGAAGAGATGTCTCTCTGACCTTAACAGATAAGACCATGCAGTTCATTGGAGGTGTAGTTGTTAGGGATTTGGAAAAGCATGTGGAAGTTGACAATACCCTTGAGACCAAATTAAACCGGCTTAAAGAGAACCTAAGGGTAGATGTAGCCAAGATCCTATTTGGGGACAGGATATGATTGGAGATGTTCTTTCATACCTCTATGTTAATGCAAAGATAATGGCAAAAGAGGGGAAGTTTATTTCCTCATCAAGATGGGAGGATCTATGGGGATGTACATCGCCTGGAGAGATAGCATCTCTTTTAGAGGGAACAGACTATTTTCCCTACCTCAATGAGGCGGCAATTAATGATTCAAAAGAATTAGAGAAAGCTGTTTTAGAAGAGTTTTCCTCCTTAGGGAGGGAGATATCCACAATTATTCCCAAAGGGGCATGGCCAATAAAAGAATATCTCCTCAAGAAATGGGATGTTATAAATTTGAGAGCTGTTATGAGAGGAATCCATGGAGACGCAAAGAAAAAAGATGAAATAGCGGATTCCTTTATTGAGGGAGGCGAATTGGACGTTGCTTTTGTTAAGACCCTCATCGATGCAGAAAGTATGGATGATTTTGTTGCTCTCTTGGCAAAGACCCCTTATCAATCGCTGATAGATGGACTGGGTAACTATAATGAGACTAAGAATCTCTTTTTTTTAGAGGCCTCATTAGATAGAATTTTCTGGGAGGATATATGGTTAAAGGTTTTGAAGATAAAAGGAATTAAAGAATTCAGAGAGTTTATAGGGGTATGTGTTGAAACGCACAATCTTAAAATTATTTTGAGGGCAAAAAATGACGGACTTTTATTAGAAGACATTAATCCTTTTTTAATCCCTGATTGCACAGCCCTGAATGCATTGCTTTCTGCTTTTGACGAAGAGGATTTGTCAGACTTCATTCCTCTTCTGGAAGACACAATATATTTTGAACCCCTATTAAGCGCTCAGCAGGAGCATGAGAAAACTGGCTCTATTTTAGCTTTTGAGCAGGCGCTTGATAATCTGGTGCTCAAAAAGGCAGAAGACATTAGAAAGAAAAAGCCCTTTGGTTCAGGACCCCTCGTCGGGTTTCTTGTATCAAAGGATGCAGAGGTAAAAAATCTTTTGACTATTGTGAGGAGTACCGAGGTTGATCTGGATAGGGATGAAATCAGAGAAGCACTTGCGAGGAAATGATGGAAATTGCACTGATCGGAGATAAGCACACAATTTATGGTTTCAGACTGGCAGGCATAAAAAAAACATTCTTGATTGAGGATAGTAGGCAGGAAGATATTAGAGGGATACTGAAGGGTCTATTTGAGGATAGCACCGCCTTGATATTGATTACTGAAAAGATAGCCGAAGAAATAAGGGATATATTAAAAGAGATGGATAGATTCAGGAAGGGTATAATGCCTATAATTTTACAGATTCCGGATAGTGGTGGCCCATTAATCAGCAAGGTTGACCCTATGCGGGAGCTTATTAAAAGAACTGTTGGATTCGAAATAGCATAGTGAGGGAATTATGGCAGATCAACAAACAGGAAAGATCAAGAGCATTGCCGGCCCACTCGTAATCGCCAAAGATATGCGAGGTTGCGAGATGTATGAGGTTGTGAGAGTTGGCCAGGAAGGTCTCATGGGAGAGACAATAAAGCTCGTAGAGGATTTGGCATATGTACAGGTTTATGAGGATACCACCGGGCTTAAACCAGGGGAAGTGGTCGTGAGAACCGGCGCTCCCGTCTCAGTGGAGCTTGGTCCGGGAATTATTACTAATTTCTATGATGGGATACAACGGCCTTTGGTTGGAATTAAAAACCAGACAGGGGATTACATAACGAGAGGGGTTAACATTCCCAGTCTGGATCCTGAAAAAAAATGGGACTTCAACCCACTCGTTAAAAAGGGTGACGAGCTTGTTGAAGGGGACTACATTGGGGAGGTTCAGGAATCAAAGGTTATATTAAATAAGGTAATGGTCCCACCAGGGATAAAGGGTAAGGTGGTAGAGATTAAAAGCGGGAGTTTTACGGTTAATGACATTATTGCTATTCTTGATGAGAATGGAAAAAAGCATGAATTAATGATGAAACAAAAGTGGCCGGTAAGGATAGGAAGGCCCTTAAAAGAAAAACTTGACCCGGAAGTACCACTGTTAACAGGCCAGAGGATTTATGATACCTTTTTCCCTATCGCCAAAGGGGGCACGGCTGCAATTCCTGGGGGCTTTGGAACTGGTAAAACGGTGAGCCAGCATCAGCTGGCAAAATGGGCTGATTCCCAGGTTGTAGTCTATGTTGGCTGTGGAGAAAGAGGAAATGAAATGACAGAGGTGTTGCTGACTTTCCCAGAATTGGATGATCCAAACACCGGTGAGAAATTAATGGAAAGATCCACCTTAATTGCCAATACCTCGAATATGCCAGTGGCAGCCAGAGAGGCATCTATCTATACAGGGGTCACAATTGCTGAGTATTATAGGGATATGGGATATGATGTGGCCTTGATGGCTGACTCATCCTCACGGTGGGCTGAGGCACTGAGAGAGATTTCAGGAAGACTTGAGGAGATGCCGGGCGAGGAAGGTTTTCCAGCCTATCTGGGTACCAGGCTTGCTGATTTCTATGAAAGGGCAGGCAGGGTAATAACCTTAGGGAAAGAAAAGAGATTTGGATCGGTTTCAATTATTGGGGCTGTATCTCCGCCAGGAGGTGATTTCTCTGAGCCGGTTTCGCAAAACACCTTGAGGGTAGTAAGTGCCTTCTGGGCATTAGACACAAACCTGGCAGACCGGAGACATTTTCCTGCCATCAACTGGTTGACCAGTTATTCACTCTATTTGGACTTTGTCAAGGAATGGTATGATAATAATATAGACAAGGAATTCCAAATCCTTAGAGGAAGGATGATGGCTCTTCTTGAGAAAGAGTCCGAGTTGCAGGAGATTGTGCAGTTGGTTGGTCAGGACGCGTTACCAGAATCAGACAGAGCCTTCTTAGAGGTAGCCAGAATGATCAGAGAAGACTATCTTCAACAACATGCATACCACGAAATAGATTCGTATTGCTCTATAGAAAAGCAGTTTCTCATGCTTAAGATCATTATGAAATTCTACCAAGAGGTGAACAAGGCAATTGAGGCAGGTATTATGGCGAGCAGAATAGCAGCAGTGAAGGTTAAGGATGAGATAGCTCGAATGAAGTACACGCCAAACCCGGATTTTCCACAGAGATATGAGGAGTTAATAAAGGCCATTGAAACTGAATTTGAATCTTTGAGGAATCAACAATGAAAGAGAAAACGAAGGATATAAAATCGAGGGAGTACAGGTCTGTCACCCAGGTTGCAGGCCCCCTTATGATTGTCGAGGGCGTTGAAGAGGTGGCCTATGGAGAGGTTGTGTATATCAGGACACCCGAGGGAGACAGCAGAATGGGTCAAGTCTTGGAGTCACAGGAGAATCTGGCCATAGTACAGGTATTTGAAGGCACCAGAGGACTTGATACAGACCAGACAAAAGTCAGATTTTCTGGGGACATCATGAGGATAGCCCTTTCCAAGGAGATCCTCGGAAGGTCCTTTGATGGTTTGGGCAGACCGATTGATGGTGGCCCGGAGATCATTCCGGAGGCTCGACTACCAATTACAGGTGCGGCTATAAACCCAACAGCAAGGGACTATCCGAATGAATTTATCCAAACCGGTATTTCCACTATTGATGGCATGAATACCTTAGTGAGGGGACAAAAACTTCCGATATTTTCAGGTGCTGGATTACCCCATAATGCCCTTGCTGCACAGATAGCAAGACAGGCTACAGTTTTGGGTTCAGAGGAACCATTTAGTGTAATCTTTGCTGCTATGGGGATAACCCATGAAGAAGCAAATTTTTTCATGAATAGCTTTGAATCTACTGGGGCATTGGAGAGGATCGTCTCATTTATCAATTTGGCTGATGACCCGGCCATTGAGAGGATTATCACACCAAGAATGGCCCTTACCGCTGCGGAGTTTTTGGCCTTTAATTACGACACTCATGTGTTGGTTATTCTCACCGATATGACCAATTACTGTGAAGCCCTGAGAGAAATTTCATCAGCACGAGAAGAGGTTCCCGGAAGAAGAGGATATCCGGGTTACATGTATACCGATTTAGCAAGCCATTATGAGAGGGCAGGAAGAATCATAGGAAGAAAAGGCTCTATCACTCAGATGCCAATTCTCTCCATGCCAGATGATGATATAACGCATCCGGTACCTGATCTTACAGGGTATATAACCGAGGGACAATTTGTCCTCTCGCGTGAATTACACAGAAAAGGAATCTACCCTCCCGTAGATGTTCTCCCTAGCCTCTCGAGGCTCATGAATGAAGGAATTGGGGAAGGCAGGACACGGGCGGATCATTTAGGGGTGTCTGACCAATGTTATTCTGGCTATGCTGAAGGAAGGGACGTGAGGAGTCTCGTTGCAGTTGTAGGAGAGGAGGCATTGAGCGAAAGGGATCGCCTCAATTTAAAATTTTCAGATATTTTTGAAGAGAGGTTTGTCAAACAGGGAGTGGACGAAAATAGAACTATTGAGCAAACACTTAATTTAGGATGGGAACTTCTCTCAACACTTCCAGAGGGGGAGCTGAAAAGAATAGATGAAAAATACGTGAAACAATATTATAAGAAAGAGTCTGTAGTTGCGGTAGGAGAAGAATAATAGATGGCAGAGATTCTACAAAATGTTAAGCCCACAAGGATGGAATTATTGAAGCTCAGGAGGAGGGTAAAGCTGGCTGATAAAGGGCACAGGCTTTTGAAGGAAAAGAGAGATGCATTGATTTCTGAGTTCATGGTAGTAATTAAGGAATATAAAGACGCAAGAAAGAGGGTAGAAGAAAACCTAAAGGTCGCTTTTTATAATCTTTTAATGGCTGAAGTTTTGTTAGGGTCGCGGGATTTAGAACAGATTAGCGGGATAACGCTTAGAGATATAAACTTAGATTTTATGACTAAAAATATAATGGGTGTC
>DATKWM010000083.1:0-2751 GCA_035529575.1 Desulfatiglandales bacterium | reverse complement strand
AGCAATCCACTCTGACCGCTGTACAGAAGTCAGTCCCGCCGAGGCGGGATAGGAGGAATGAAACAGGCATTAATCTTTGGAAGCATGGACGAACTAGGAACCCGCCCTTCAATCGAAAGAGCAGGTGTCGGAAACTCTCGGTCTAAACGGAAGAAGGAATCAATGTTATGCCGCCTCTGAAGGCTCGAACGGTATGAGAGGGTCAGTAAGCTTAGTGGACAGCATTCATTATACCGGCACGCAAGCGTGGTGGCTTGGCCCTTATGGTTAGGCAATGGTCAACTGAGCTGCTCTATCTGAAAACCCGGCTGGCTTGCATGAGCCGGAGTAATCAACCGTATCCCGCTTGCAGCGGGATACGAGATCCATATGCCTGTCGGAGATTCCGTTATCGGGGGTGGTGGGAGGAGGGGAGTCGCGAGGCCCCTCCCTATCCCGATTAGGCTGAGGAAAAAATATTTTAAATGAAATCCTCTTTCATAAATATTGACCCAAAAGATAGGTGGGATTTCATTTAGAAAACAGGGGCAGAATTTTTATGTTGTTTTTTAAAATAAAAGATCTGGCCCCATCTATCAACTACTAAAGGAAGGAGGAAGAGATGGCAGAAAAAGCCACAAAGGCTACGTGTTTACTGTGCAAGTCAAAATACACCGGAACAGGTATGACGAAACATTTGCAATCGTGCCTCCCTAAAAGTCTTGAGAATCAACGTAGACAGCAGAAATTTAAGGCACAGCCTTTTTTTCATATCTTGGTCAAGGGATACTATTCGCCTGGATACTGGCTGCATTTGAAAGTAGCTAGTAACTCTAAGTTGGAGGATTTAGATCAATTTTTAAGAGACATCTGGTTAGAGTGCTGTGGCCATCTGAGCGCATTTAGCTATCAAAGAAATGAATTGGCAATGGGGCGAAAACTTAAGGACGTGCTAACTTCAGGGATGGAGTTGCTGCATGAATATGATTTTGGCACTACTACAGAGCTTTTGGTGAAGGTACTCGGCGAGTATGAAGGTCCAATGGAAAAGAATAATCCTGTTGAAATTCTATCCAGAAACGAAGCCCCTGAAATTCCATGTGATGAATGCGGAAAAGCTCCTGCTGTACAGATTTGCACTGAGTGCCAGTGTGAAGGAGGAGGATGGTTGTGCCAATCTTGTGCTGAAAATCATGAATGCAGTGAAGAAATGTTGCTCCCTGTAGTTAATTCTCCAAGAACCGGCGTATGTGGCTATACAGGATAGGGGATCGGGAGTGTATGCAGTACAACCAGTCGTGCCACTCTGTCGGTTATAAGTTGGGGCTTATAGGTCGTAGCTCTTGATTACTTTGTGCCTGTTCAACCGGCATTGGTATTTACCCACCGCCGGTGAACTCAACGTTTGCGGTTTAAATTCAAAAGGACGGAAATGGAAATAAACTTTGAATGTAAGAAATGCGGGTGTATTTTCGATTGCGATATTGGCAATGTCAGTTTGCCCGAAAACTCCGATAGGCCGTTTTTTGAAAAGAAGATAATTTGTCCCACGTGCGGCGAGCGTTCAATGGATGAGGTATTGTTAACTGAACTGGGGCAAAGCCAGCTTACAGAAGCGACTCTCGATTTTGAAGTTGATGATTGAAGTGACTTTGGCTTTTATGAGGGGGAGTGCCAGGGATGCGACATTTTTCAACCTCTCAATGATTTGGGACTTTGCGAAGAATGTGCCGGGAAATTAGAACGTGATTTGATTCGGGAAAGTTATCGGGACTATACAATATCTGGTTATGGTGTTGACTCTGCAGAGTGTGAGGAAATACGAAAAAAAGTTATCAAAGAGTATGGTGAAAAATTAGAATTGATAGCATCAAATAAACCAAAAAAGAAGAAGTGCAAAGCTACTAAACGGAAAAAGAAAAAGGCAAAAACTGCATAACGTCAGTATTTTCTCAAAAGCAAAGTAAATATGGCTATCACAGTAAAATTAAAAGACATTATTGATGAAATGGAAATCCAATCTGACTTTCATTCATCATATTTAAACAAGAAAACAGGCGAAATTGTTATGGTTACAGATGATCATTTCCGGGTAGCGGAAGATGAAGATGATCTATCTGATTATCCAGAGTTGGAACAAGAAGCCATCAAATTGGCTGGAGAAGTTTTAGAGTCAGATGACTATATAGAATTACCCACAAAATTCGACATTCATGAGTACAGTATCATGGAGAAATTCTGTTTATCCCTGAATGACGAAGAATTAAGTGACAAAATGTACCATTCCATTAAAGGAAAGGGTGCATTCCCGAGATTCAAGGACAACATTTACGAATGTGGCATTGAAGAAGATTGGTTCAAATATCGCAGGGAAGCCTTCAAGCGGATAGCCATTGACTGGTGTGAAGATAACAATATTCCCTATGTTGAAGAATGAACAAATCTCAAAAAGGCCATGAAACCGGGACGTTCGTGCAGAAATTGCTTTACGCTTAGTGACTTTGGTTAGAACCTTTATATGTTGCAAGTGGGATTTTATCGCTATAACAAGTCTAAAAATTAGACTATATTTAAATAGTTATGCAATTTCAGAACGAACGTCCCCCTTTACGCTCCGTAGAAAAGACGCGGTCTCCTTCGGCTGCGATTCTACGTATAAGTTCCATGCCTCCCTGAGTCTTCTTTAGTTTTTGTCTTGTAATCATTGGAAAATATCCAATCTTTGCCATCTAAAAACTAAGATAATTATTAGATAATTTATGTCAAAAATTG
>DATKWM010000082.1:0-3521 GCA_035529575.1 Desulfatiglandales bacterium | reverse complement strand
TTCATAATTTTTCCTCCCTATATCTTACTTTTATGTTGCTATATTTTCTTATCTAAAAGATTAAATGTAAAGCAACTTTTCATCGGGTAAATCAACAAGATACTGTGGTTGGTTTCCTCATCCCAACAGTATAGGTTTCGTACCATAATCGATCGTACAGCCAAATTATATTTTATTCAAGGTTTCGTTTGGTAGTCATAAGTTTTTCGGCTTTTGAATTATCCACATTCATAACAGAAAGCAAAAGCGAAGTGATAGACAGTACCTATACAATATATGGGATTTCCAAAAAAAGCAGGATCATTTTTGACTCCGCCTTCATTGATTTCTGTCTTCTTTTATAAATCTCCCTCCCGAATCTTGCAAAGGCGATGTATAGGATATTGGCGTTGGTTTTTGCTGGCAGCCTTGCCTTTGCTTCCCACAATCCCAGATATTTGAGGATCTTTTTTATAATTTCCTCGTCCTCAATCACGCTGATTATTTTTATTTTTCCAGAACATTTCGGGCACGTTAGGGGATCAACCTCATAGATTTTTTGTATCAATCGTGCCCAGTTCTTTCGATATTCCTTTGAAGATTCATTTGTTTCAAGGATACAGGGCATCCATTCATCTTGGTTTTTGTTTTTCCTTCTGCCCCGCTTGACATTGCTGTAATATCCGTAATAGCGCACCATTTGATACTATGGCAATAATAACTGGCACTAAGATAGACCATATAAGTGTCTATGTGGAGGTCTGAAATGATCGGGATGAATTTTATTAGCTTCCTTATTTTATTAATTATCAGCTTAGTTGTTTCCGGAATTTTACATTTCGGAATTAAGTATTACATCGTCTCCGGATGGTGGTCATACTTATCTAAAGTCCTCATCGGATGGTTCGGTGCATGGTTAGGTTCACCAGTGTTCGGCTATTGGTGGGAAGGTGTAAATTATAAGCAAGTTTATATTATCCCTGCAATACTGGGTTGTTTATTACTTCTAATATTTGCAGTGGACTCTACCAAGCCCTGTTCTACCGCTAAAGGAAAAGAATAGATACATACTATGAGTACATTGTGCCTACACTTTTTAATGGATACTCCATTGTTTTTAAAAGTGTAGGCCAACGCCTTCTTTTAAGCCAGGATGTTTTACCGCTGGAGGAAATTAATGCAACCTCCACCATCCCATTCTGTCTAATGAACTACCCAGCTCCCAAACCAGTCTCACCTTAATAAAGATTAAGCCATTTCCCAATTCGTATTCTCCTCTCCCTACAGTGTCCACGAAAACCGGATTTATCGGTTGACATACTCAATAAAATGCTTAATTTTTTTTAAAATAGCTAACTTTACGGAGGGAAACCAGATGAAACCAGAAAAAGTAATAGCCGGAAAGTACGTCCTCATCGTTGATGATGAACAAGATGTTTTGGATGCCCTTGTTGAACTCCTGGATATGTGCAGACTCGATACAGCATCCTCATTCAGTGAAGCCAAGAAACTACTTGAGGAGAATCAGTATGATATTGCGGTACTGGATATTATGGGGGTTGATGGGTATGAGCTTTTAAAGATATCCAACAGCCGCAATATTCCTGCCCTTATGCTTACAGCTCATGCCCTCTCAAGTGATAACCTGAAACGGTCAGCTGAGGAAGGAGCTGCCTACTACGCCCCGAAGGACAAGATAAATGATATTGCATCTTTCCTCGCTGACGTTTTTGAGTCAATTGATGAGGGGAAAAGTCCCTGGATAAAAGTGTTTGATCGTTTGGGTAGTTTCTTTGAGCAAAGATTCCACGGAACGCATTGGCGGGAAGAGGAAAAGGAATTTTATGACAAAATAATTAGACGAGGCTACTAATCTTTATTACCTACGACAAAATCAGATAGAGTTTTTGGTTGCAAAAGTTGTAAGCCGTATCCCATCCATTACCACTCTGTATCCTGTCTCATTCTTTTTATAAAACATCATTCATTCCTCTCAGTTACCTTATTCGAAGAACCACAACATATTGCGGTTGGCCTCTATACTTGAAAATTCAGCACTACGTGCCATAGTCGATCGTAAAGCCAAATTAGATTCTATTCAAGGTTTCGTTCGCTAGTCATAAGTTTTTCGGCCTTCCAATTCTTTCCAAGTATAGCAGTAGTGGAATTCTTACTGAATTGCTGAAGTCACAAGATATGGGAGTAGAGATTCGGTGTTTAAAAAGATTTTCTCTCTTATGCTAATCTCCCTTATAAAATTCCGGATAAAAGTTTTTTGCACACTCCGGACATATGCTGTGACTGAAGTCAGCTTCAGAGTGATCACGGATATAAGCTTCAATCTGATTCCAATATCCTTTATCATCTCGTATCTTTTTACAGTTAGCGCAGATGGGTAGCAAACCACTCAATATTTTTACCTTTGCCAAGGCTTTCTGAAGATTATCTCTTTCATATCGAAGATTTTCTTCGCTTTGCTTCAGGTTTCTAAAAAGAAGGTCGTAAGGCTTTACCAAACCTGTCTCAATAATGGCTTTGTAAATGAGATAAAAAGAGACGATCTTAAAATAGTGACCTATTAAATTGGAAAGACCATAGGCGTGTTTGTAAAACGTGAGGGCCAATTCTGAAGTTATGGTCACAATGATAGACGCTATCAGCAACCGGAGCACGCCTGCATCGAACTCCTTGCGTTTTTGAAACAACAGGGCAATAGATCCTAAGAGAATAAGAGAGATAATATACTCACTGATCTTTTTAAATGGAGTCAATCCGACCCCTTCAACAAAACATATGGGGAAAATGGACCAGTAGAAAATGGACCCCAACAAAACGAAGATGGCCAGAGTATAGGCAGCGAATACGAAATTCGTCTTCAGCTTTCGGCCAATAAACAGAGGGGCAATGAGAAGAGAAAGGCTTTCCATATACCGGGAAGCGATCCAGAGTTGAGCTGGTAAGTTGGTAGCGTATCCCGTAAGCACACCCATGCCTGTGTAGCCCAGTGTGTGAATCAAATCTAGACCCGCGACGAATAGATAGGCAATACCAAGGAAAAGAAGATAATTGTTGTCCAGAAATCGACGTGAATTCCAGGCGAGAATAAAAATGCCGCAAGCTACGACAATGCTGAATATCTCAGCAAGACCGTGGAAAAGGAGGTAACTGTGAAGGCTGGTTAGATACAGCGCGAATAAAATCAAAATTCCTGCTATGATGGTTCCGGTTTTGTTGGCAATGATAGGATCCTCTGAATCCGTTAGCGCCTTTTCCGTGCCCTTGCGCTCAACGGCTTCCTTTTCTAAGTCCTTGACCCTCTGTTCTAATCCTTTATAGGTTGGTTTTCTGGCCATCATAAAATCCTCCAATTGCTCCTAAGATAAAAAAGCCCATACATTATTATATTTAATGACATGTATGAGCTTTTTCCAATCCCATAAGGGTTTTCTCCCTGAATTGGGTTACTCTTAAACTTGTTTTGTTTTCCTCAGAAAAGATTATACAATAATGAGCTATGAGTTTTCATTAACATTCCCCCAATC
>DATKWM010000081.1:0-2432 GCA_035529575.1 Desulfatiglandales bacterium | reverse complement strand
GAATTATAAATGACTACATTTAAAGTTTAGATCCGGAAGATGAAAATTCGAAAAAAGAGATCATCTCCCGATTAGTTGTAGTTTATTAGGGTAAAATAAGTGTGTCATCTCCAATTGAGCAGGGGTGATTATAGAGGATTCCAGGATTCAAGGATTCAAGGGTTCGAGTGACCCGCCACAAAACAGGCGGATAAAAATGCTAAAGAATTACAAAGATTTGAAAGTCTGGCAAAAGTCATACGAACTCTGTTTAGAGATAATATAGAATAACAGCAAAATTCCCGAAGGAAGAAAGATACGGTCTAACTTCACAGATAAGAAGATCTGTTGTGTCTATTCCTTCTAATACCTGCCCTGTTAAATAGTGCGTTGCATTAAAATCTTATTTCAAGAAATGAGATTTTATTTAACAGGGTAAACAGAAGGATATGGAAGAAAGACAACCTTGGATTACTTTAGGATGCTTTACATATCTTATGGTTCTGTTTGCGAATTGGAAACGCAGATATTATTAGCAGGGGATTTAGATTTAATTGAAAAAAGTGAATTGGGTACAGTAAAAAAAGACATCGCAGAAATCGAAAGAATGTTAAAAGCGCTGATAAAGTCTTTAGAAAATAGACCCTTGGATCCTTGACCCCTAGAATCCTTGGACCCTCTTCTCCAACTAAATTGGAGAAGAACCTTATTTCTTGAGGTGTAATACCCACCGCTATCCCCAACAATCCCAAAGTAAATTCAGGAAAACCCTGTGGGTGATTGCTGGGAGCAAACCCTATAGGGATAGGATTTCCCCCTATCAAAATGAGCCTCTTGCCTATGGACAAATTTTATAAAATGATTAAATATTGGTTAAACTAAATGTCACTCAGCTTCAACACTATGAATTTAACCATGTGATGACTCAATCTCACGAAGGTTACACTGTACAAAGAGAGGCTTGATGTGACATTTATAGGGCTTCTCGGATGACCGTGCATCTCAATGCAAGACTGCATTGTACAACGGCAATTTGGGAAGCCAAAAGAATATGACGCTTGGTGGTCAAAAAGTGGGAGGCTACTGAGCTAATACAGGCAGGGCATAGATGGCCTTGCCTTTTTCATTTCTGATCAGATTCCGAGATGATATTTGACCGTATAGGCCATATCATCATCCTTTGTTTGAATAGTCTCTGAAAAATTTAATAATCAAAAGGAACAACGGTGCTGAATGATAAAACAGATCTAAAATATCCATAGGCTTTTTCAGGGTTCCGTTTTTTAACATGATGAGTTTTTCCACAAAATGGGGCATGGGGCTAAATGGAATAAGTATCATGATAACCGAAAACACAATGAGGATCGAATATGGTATTTTATCCAGAAATGACAACATGAGATTTCCTCAGAATGTGAGAGATTAAAATTTTTATCGAATGGAAGGTGAGCTTTTAAAACCACCGGAACTAATTCCGCTTCCACTTAAATTGAAATTCAACCTCCTCCGTTTCGCCTTCTCTTTCATGTTCAATATTAAAAATCGCTCTGGAGGGAATATTTAACCTTTCACCTGCAATCTGAATTCGGAATGGTTTATCGTTTTCTAAACAATCAGCAAGCCTTCGCAATTTTGCCACCATTTTTTGAACAGTATATCCCTTTTCGATATCTCGGTCCTGTTTCTTTCTCATTGATCTCTCCAATAATCGCTTTTTGTTTTGTGTGAGACCAAACGGCTATTATCTATCAATCCTATCCCTCAATTTCCCTGAACACCTAAACGTCACAACTTTTCTTGGTTCAAGCATCAGGTCATCCCCGGTGGCCGGATTCCTGCCTTTACGTTCTGCCTTTTCCTTTACACAGAATCTGCCGAAATTAGAGATCATAACATCCTCACCAGATGCCAGTGCCTTTTTGATGATCTCTATAAAGGTTTCCACGATTTCTGTGGACTTGTTTTTGGGAATGCCGGTTTCATTATGGATCGATTCTACGATCTGAATTTTTGTAAGTGTCATGGTGGAGGGCTCCTCATGTGATAAAATGTTGAAATGATATATTATTTATCTCAATAATCGGCATGAATGTCAAATGCAAAGCTTTAACTGCTACCATGTAGTAGTTTTGGTAAACACTTGACAAGGTTGCAAGATTATGAGAAAAACAAATCGAAAATTAATTCTATTATCAACAGGTTGCCTCATAATCCCTTTCGGGTTTCTTTTCTGATATCTCGCCTGCTCTTACCTGCTGTTAATTCAATTTTGGCTTGCCTTGGTACTTTGACAACAATATCCTTTTAGTCCTGACACAAAGGGAGAATATATATCACTATTTTGAACCCCATTTCTCACACATAGAGAGGTGGGGTTTTTGTATTTGATTTGATACCGATTAGATATCACAACGCTGAGTTATGCCGTATAGTTGATATGCGTATTGGAATGA
>DATKWM010000080.1:0-5832 GCA_035529575.1 Desulfatiglandales bacterium | reverse complement strand
TTCAAGCGCAATTTAACAAAGTGTAAATTGAGAAATTGCAGAAATAACTCATATTTTCATTTCTTTCTTGCGTTCCTTAGCTCCGAAATATGCTCCTATACATGCAACATTAAGATTAAAAAAACCAAAAATCGTAAACTCTTCAAAAACAATACCTAAATCACCACCATAAAATGGTGGATGCCAAAACATAGCATAAGTAATTACGAACCATGGAAGGGTAAAAATTATTCCTGCCATCCATGAAAGTTGAGGCCAACGTTTACCATATTTATAACCCAAAAAAAGGTAAACAAATACATTAAATATAAGGTAGGCAACGATAAGTAATCCTATAAATGATACTAAAAAAGCGGGTATAATTGCAAAGAATATTCCCTTTATGATTAGGTTTAAAATGTTCTGTAAGAATTTAACGTTCAAAATGTTCTGTAAGACTTGGTGAAGAGTTTCTGGAGATGCCTTGCCCCCTGCAATTGCTCCTAATGAACTGGTTAAGAGTAAAACAAAATCCAAACCAAAAGAAAAAAGCATCACATTTACTGACCCTACTTCAATTATAAAGAGAAGCATAAAGAGAAGCATATGCAATACAATCAGGGGAATTGTTAGCCAGATACCCCACTTCCAAGACGGATTTGGCCAATGTCTCCCACAATATTGACCAGCTAAATAATATGTTAAAAGGAGTAACATAAAAAATAATAAGAACATAAAGAACACAAAGTAAATATCTTCGATGGTGATAATTATTAATAAACCAAAAATCAAATTGACCAATAGAAGTCCTATTCCAATGGCAATTCCTTTTATAATTGGCTCATTTTCAGATTGCTTCATTAAGTCCCCGATTGTTGATGATTATTTCTTTCTTAAATTATTTGTTTAATCTTAATATAATAAATATCTGCTCTTTAAATACGCAAAAAGGTGATTTTGGATTTTTCATTTTTTACGAGCATAAACACCCATCGTGTGGTAGAGTAAAGAATAATCCGCCATGTACGCTTCTTAACCTTAAAGCTTCTGAGCCGTCCTCTAACATATCCGTCAAGTTCTTCGAACTTTTTCTTCACAGTGCCCCCTTTAAAGTAATTCCCCCAACCCCGGATTACCGGGTTGATGGATTGAATTACCTGTTCAAGGTTCCTAGGCTGCTGTCGTCTGGTTCTATGTTTGATCTCTTCCTTGAACTTCTTGAGTGCTTTCTCCCTCGGTCTCCTCCAACGTCTGTTAAAGTGAAAAACAAGGAATTCCACCCCTTTCTTACGTCCATGGACGATCCTGGTCTTCTCAGGACTCAGCGTCAGCGTCAGCGTCAGCGTCAACTCTCCTTCCAGAATCTCACGTGCCCGATTGAGTGCATCCTGTGTTTCCCATTCGTACTTGCAGAATATCAGAATATCATCGGCATATCGCAGGGACAGATACCCCAATTCCCCTATTCTTCTGTCAAAGTGATTAAGATAAATATTTGACAGCAGCGGGCTGAGATTTCCACCCCGGGGAGTACCCTCTTTACTGGCCTCCAGTCTGCCTTCATTCATGATTCCGCTTTTCAGGAACGATTCAATAAGAGAGAGCACTCTGCCATCGCTGATCTTTTCGCATACCAAATCCATGAGCAGCTTAAGATCTACGTGGTCAAAGAAACCCTGAATATCAGCATCCACTACCCAGTGATAACCTGATTCAAGGTATGCTTCTGCTTTCCTGACAGCCCCGTGTGCATCCATATTGGGTCTGTACCCATGACTCTGGGGGAGATATATTTCTTCAAAGATCGGTTCAAGTATGTTCTTCAGTGCCTGCTGAACCACTCTGTCCCTTACCGTAGGTATCCCCAAAGGACTTGTTTTACCATTGTCCTTTGGTATAAGAACTCTTTTTACCGGGCTGGGTACATAGCGGTTCTGTCTGAGCAGTCTCTGTATCTCTGCCAAATGATCGATTTTGTTCGAACTCATCGATACTTACGCGGTCTATTCCTGCGCTTCCTTTATTTGCTTTTACATGAGTACATGCCTTTTCAAGGTTCTTTTCATCACAGACCTGATTGATCATGCTGTGTTTCTTGAGTTTGTCATGGTATTGTTGATTCCATTTCTTCATATGTTTGTTTTCCATCGGTCCGGTTGCTCAGCCGTTTTCCATCACCTTCATATATTGGCACCGGATGGCGTTTTTACTACTTTATTTCGATAACTACCTTTCCGGCATTTTTTTTTCTCCGGTTGATGTTATGTGCACTGTCAACCTTACAACTCTATCCAAAGCTAAGATCCCTTTGCTAGGTCAGGTTTTCTCCTCGCACAGTCGCCCCCTGCACCCTGTGGCACAGGTTCTGTGTATCATCGGCCTGACCATCATAGCTACTATGAATCCATCCGAATTCTCGTACTGCATTGGTCTGGCTTTCCCATCAGGTTATACCTCGCCTACCTGTTCTCCTTCCACTAAGTTCATTGATCCAGAACC
Source organism: Desulfatiglandales bacterium (assembly GCA_035529575.1). Taxonomy (GTDB): domain Bacteria; phylum Desulfobacterota; class DSM-4660; order Desulfatiglandales; family B25-G16; genus B33-G16. The sequence continues at coordinate 3,354 of DATKWM010000080.1, read as the reverse complement.
GTGTAGGATATAAACCCAGCTTCTGGCAGGACAGCATGAGACCTCCCTCGGTCATATAAAAGAGCAATCGCAACCATCTCTACTGTAATCACCCCAGCGATTATATTTTGCTCGAGCTTCCACTGTGACTGGGAGTGTCGCAAATCGCTAAGGCCACCTTTTGTTCGCTTACGCTTCGGGCTGTGGTTGCCGATACTAGGGAACTCTGCACCGTATTTCGCAATACCGCACTTCCCGTTCTATTCGTCCAGGAGCAGACCCGGACGGCGGGATTTTAACCCTTTGTGAGACATACTTTCTTTTCTCCAATGTCTTGGTTGTTATCATTCTCTTTTATGCTTCAAAGCACGCTAGTCACGTACCCCGGATTTCGCTATTGCTTTGTCCGTGGGCATTGAGAGGATGCTCGGAAATTATAGTGGGATTATAAATTTCGGTTAATTTGAAAATGAATAGATATATCTAAACTTTCAATTTATTCTTTAAACTGAATTAAATTTATTAGTTTTTCTATATTTATAATAGAAAGTGTGATCATCTCTATCGACATTTTTACTAATGTTGGATTCCAAAATGTAGAAGTTGTATATATCCTGAGTTTGAAAGATAACCTTGTATCATAACTGTTCAACTTTTTTATGGCGTCTATTGTTGGCGTTTTTCCATTGTTTGCTCATTTCGTATTGTTGCCACCAACATATTTCAAATAAAAAAGGTAGTAATAAGCAGAATTAATAAAAAAATGTGCCACCAACTATAACTAGGATGGTCACAATTATACTATACATGGATATTCGTAAGATCAAACCATATCTTGAGAAAAAAATAGTCAAAGGGAATACATATTATCAACTCGTAAGAAAAACAAGAATTGACGGTAAAGTCAAACGTGTTTGGTCAAAATACCTCGGCACGCCAGAAACCATCGAAAAAGTCTATGATATGTACGAAGAAGAAACCTCATTACAGCTAACCAGTTTTGAATATGGCAGAACTTCAGCATTAATTAAAATCTCTGAGGAACTGGGTTTTATTGACATTGTCAACAAACACACTACAAAAAAGAATATTGAGGGGCTCACAGTAGGCGAATATCTCCTTTTGATCATTCTTGGCAGAGCCAGTGGCCCAATAAGTAAAAGCAAAACGTCAGAATGGTTCCAAGATTCATTTCTCGATATCATCTGGTCATTCCCTCACAAGCTGAATACCAACAACTTCACTAATCACATGGACTACATCACAGATGATGTGATGAGAAAGATAGAAGATGATATTGGTAAAAAGCTTGTAGAGCAGGGTATAAAGCCATCGACATTATTTTTTGACACTACGAATTTCTTCACATACATTGAACATGGTGAAGATATCCCGAAAAAGAGCCGAAGCAAAGAAAAGAGATATGACAAGAACCTGGTTGGATTAGGATTAACAGTATCTGATGGAAACATTCCTTTTTTCCATGAAACGTACCCTGGAAACATTCAGGACTCTAAAGTTTTTGGAATGATCTTTGATAAAATCGTTGAGAGATTAAATTCGATAGATGTGCCACATGAGGATATTGTTTTGGTTTTCGACAAGGGCTGTAATTCGAAGATAAATATCGACAAGGTCATCTCAAAAATGCATATCGTTGGTTCGGTGAAGAAAAATCAAGCTGAAGAACTATATGATGTTCCACTTGATGAATTCGATCTGCTTTACGAAACCAAGAAAAAACACACGGTATTGGGTTATCGGACAAAAAAAGAAGTGTTCGGAACTGAATTTACAATAGTGGTGAGATATCATTCAGGAAGCTACAGAAAACAAAAGCAAACATATGAAAAAAAGAAGGTTGTGATTCTTAAGAAACTTAATGAAATAAAACAATCTGTCGAAAGAGTTGGGAAGGGCAGGAAAAAAAGTATCACAAATGCACTGATCGATGCTTCAAAAGTTGTTCCTGATGACTATAAGGAAGTGTTCCCATTTGAAGGGTTTGAAAAAGAGAATGTGTTTATGTTTTCGTTTGAAGAGAAGGCTGAGAAAAAATTAGTACTCACTTTTGGTAAGACTATTCTATTTACAGATAAGCATGACTGGGATACAGAAAAAATAGTGAAAACGTACAATCAGAGAGACTTTGTTGAAAAGGATTTTATGTGGATGAAGGGATTGATGATAATATCTATGAAACCTTTTTTCCTTCGGAAAGATAAAAGGATAAAGGTGCATTCATTCCTTTGTGTTATGGGGTTGGTATTCTACAGGCTTTTGCTCTGGATATTAAAGAAACAGGAGGAGGTGCTCTCAGAGACGAGAGTTATTGAAGAACTTGAGAAGATCAGAGTTGCCTTGGTGAAAAAGGGTGACGGGAAACCGCAGTTTGAGTTTGAAACTATGAGCTTAGATCAGATGAGACTTTTTACTGCACTTGGACTGGAGACGGTTTTGAAAGAGATCTGATTCGTGGGTTTTATTTAAAAATTTCTGGTGGCAACAGAAAACGATAGGATGAGGGGTTGTTTGTGAGGATCTTTCAAAGTCAGGTGTTAGTGTATAAACATCACCATATTCATCAGGATCGTCATCATTCACGTTTTTTTCCTTTTTTTTATATATGACCATATCTCATCTATTTGCACCTGGCCAAGCTCAAGCTCTTGAAAAAAGTAATCAGTAACTTCTTGACAATGTGCTCCTGCAATGTCAAGCCATCTGCATATAGTATCTTTATCATGTCCTGTGGCTCTTGCCGTTCCACGTATACTTCCTTTTTCAGGTATTATTGCCAGTGTTCTAAGTATTTCTTCATCTGGAATCTTAAGTCCAAAAAATATCTTGCCTCTGGTTTCACTGAAGCAACAAGTGCATGTTTTGCATCTCAATAGCGCTCGATTTTTCGATCCGTATTTCTCTTTGACTCTTAGATTTCCTTTACCTTTCTTACCGTAATCCTGGCAATCTTTATTCAAACAACAAAAATCTGATAAATCCAGTTCTAAATCCATTAATTTCCCTCAAAAAAGGGAATTACGTTTAAACTATTTAATTATTGTCAATTAATTAGGGACACGACATGTTTTTCTTTAGGCGGTTTATCAAAATTTTCTCTGTATTTTTTTTGACCATCTATACTCTTGAGACTTACTACAGTCAGACTGCTAACACCTAAGAAATCATCGAATTGTTTAATGAAATATTTATATCCCTTGCCTACTATCTTAATTATGATTATGCCCCCAATTGAGGTATTTTATGTTTTGCAACACTAATATTACTCTAATATGGCATAATCATTCTTATTTTAATTTAATTTCAATATAAATCTATTCTAATAAATTAATTAGCAATGTAAGTTATTATAGT
>DATKWM010000079.1:0-3765 GCA_035529575.1 Desulfatiglandales bacterium | reverse complement strand
AAGAGTTCGCCTACCTTCATTTTATTTTCTTCCTTTTCTCTTGCAAAGCCTTATAATCCTCTTCGTCAAAAATCTTCACCTTGCCTTCCTTATCTGTCTTGAGAAGACCCCAGAATTTCTTCTTGTGAAACTGCAATCTTTCTTGCGTTCTCCTCTCCTTCTCTTCCGGACTTAACGGCTTTAAGTCCTCTTTCTTTACCTCATCCTTGAAGCTAACCAAATCATTTGCACTGATATCCCGCTTGTAGGTCTTGCCTGCCGTATTAATGATCCACGAGGCAATAAAAGCCACACGTCTCCATTCCTGCTTGTCCTTCTCTCTTTCTCTTTCAAAATATGACTCCGCTATATCGGCAAGCTCGACCGGCTTTAGCTTCCAGAACTCACAAGGCCGAAGCCCTATCTTCAACGCTAGGTTGTAACTTTCTTCGATGTAGTCTTTTTTGCTCCAGTCCTCTTCTTCACTGTCTTCGGCCTTACCGCTTTTTTTTTAGCCTCTTTGAAAAAGGTGCTCTGCATTAGCGCATCTACCAGGTTTGCTCCTATTTTTTCCGGTTGCTCTACGATACAATCATCCAATATCTTTCCTACCTCTTTGAGCGTGATATCGGGAGTCTCATCAAGAAGTCCTGCCCAAATGAACCCACGCAATTCATAAAATGGAAGCATAATCCCTGCCTTCTCGCCTTTCCTCATTGCGGCGAGGTTAACAAACTTTTGTAGGTCAAAAAATGAAATTCCGCATTCTCTCTGAAGTTCAGCAAAGGCATTGAAATCGAAGCAAAGCCGTCTCTGCTTGTCTAACTTTATCGGGATAGACTTAACTGGCATTGTTCAATCCTCCCCTCTCTTAGCTTGCAGAAAGAGCTAATGCGTCAGTCCCTTCAAGCGTGAAACTGAATACAGCGGCACCGGCATCTGGAGAAGGAAAGTCTAGACTTGTCAGAAAAGCTTTGCCTGTAGCCGTTACAGCACCATCGGCAAAAGTGAAAATAACGTCGATATAGAGAGTAGCTATAGAACCAGCATCACGCTTTTCCCAATGATCGAGAAGCACCTTTTTACCAATGTTTGCAACAAAATAATTTCCAGTACCAGTCATAGACCAATCTCTTGTTGAAGTGACCAACTGTCGCCAGTAAGCACTGTCCCTATTGGTCAGATCAACCACAGCCTGTCCGCAATGCAAGGAAAAATCTGTGCTTTCTGCGATTGCCGCACCCTCTACAGCGAGAGTTGCTAAATGACCCGTCATTCCTGTTGAAATAGCCATTTTTACCTCCTAAAAATTTTTATTGATTTCAGGAGGCAAGGCAGGTAAAATGAAAAAGGCTCTTACCCAAATCGAGGTTACCTTACAGTGCCTCCTGAATTTTAGAGCCAGGGGGAGGGCGGCAGCCCTCCTCCAACCTCTTATTTATATAGTCATATATCCTCCATGATTTTATTAAGACGGACTCATGTCCTGTCTAAATCGTAAAATCCCATGCCTGAGTTCTAGTTCCGGATTCTCTGGATCAAGCATAATTTCCGTATAATCCAGATAAAAATGAATGGCATTATAGCCTGTTATAGATAATGTAGATGATGTCAATGCCTGAATTATATTGTTCTGCATATCAGCACATGCCTTATCACCCAACCCAGAGGTCTGATCCACCCAACTATCTATCTGGAAAGCATTATCCTCTCCCTCGGTATCCCTGGTTGTGAACTCTGCGGATCGCACTCCCATTAATTTGCCTATGACATGATATGGATATGCTGTATTTTTTGGCACATGATTGAAAAATGAATAGGTCAGCGTTAAGGCATGTGTCGTTAGCCGTAAGTAGACCGCTGTCATCAGTTCTGTGAATCCCAATTTTCTTGTAGTCATTTCATTGAAACCTATTTATTACACTATGTATTTCATGCTTGTTGTAAAAATAATTATTTGATACCGATCTTCTGTAATAGTTATAAGTCGAATCGTGTATTGAGTTCATGTGGATTGCCTTGGTATTAAGACAGGCCGCCACCTTCCATTTTGTGTTTTTCAATTGAAGGAAAAAATCCAGATGTTCCCATTCGACTTTTATCCGATTGTCCCACTTAACATCATCAAAAATGGCTCTTTTGGCAAGAAAGAAATTGACGACCTGCTCAGCATAAACAAATAAAGAACCGTCTACCTTATACAGCTTCCTTTCACTCGGGTACCTGAACAACATTCCCCGATCGATTTTAAAGCAAAGACCCTTCTGGTAATTCTCATTTGTAATATAGTCACCGTTTTTTGAGGAAAGCATTCCGGAACAAATGCCGATATCCTTGTCTGAATCTAAGACTTTTTTCATGTTCACAATAGACTCGGAATCCTGAATCATTATGTCGTCATCCATAATGAGCACATAATCCTCTGTTGCTTTTTTCACTATTTCATTCCTTCCCACAGAGATGCCGCAATTAAAAGGAAGTCTGATTATCACATGCCCATTTTCTTCAAGTTTTTGGTATTTATATTCTTTCTCATTAGATATACTCCCATCGTCGGCAACATATAATCGATAGGAAAATGGGAAATGTTCCTCTATCGCATCCAGAGTTTTGAACAGAAGCTCTTCTCTCAGGAAAGTCTTTATCCCTATGGCTATTCTAGTTTTATCGATCTTGACTTCTTTTGTTTCGATTTTTACTTGGGGTTTCTTTCTGCGTAGAAAATTCCTATCAATGGCTTTGCAATCCTTCCAATATTTATAATCTTTATCAGGCTTTCTCCAGCCCTCCCCATATCGTTCCATAAGATATTGCTCCGTAGGATAAGGAACAAAACATCTTTTTCCACGGAAAAATATCTCCCTGAGATTGGAAAAGAGGGATGCAGAGAAGACATTAGGAAAAAAGATCATGTTCTTGCCCCACCGTCCTTTGTCATCAGGTCCGAAAACTCCATGCCAATAGGATTTGCCCTTGTGGAAAAAGAAAAACAAATCAAGTTTTATGTTCTTTCTTTTGAAGCTCAACTCAGTCTTCCTGCCTTTGTGCTCCCATTCTTTGTATAGACTGAATCCTGCCTCTTGAAATTCCTTTATGAAAGCTTTCCAGAGACTCGTATGCCGCCCGTCAAGGCCAATATCTATATCAGGATCACCGGCAATGAAATTGTTTTCCCTGATTGCACCCAAGCAAGTACCTGCCGTAATCCACCATTTGCACTTGTGCCTATTGAGAATGTTAATCGCCAGTTCCAAATTCTCATCCTTTATACTATAATCTGGAAGCATGGAGTCAAATACAATAGGGTTTGTCCTGTTATAGGATGATATGGAATATTTTACGTTCCATTTCTTTCCGAATAGTGTCCAACCAGCGGGTCTTCTGCGATATTTCAAATAATCCGTGTTTGTTATCGTATCTCTCTTATGATACATCCAAACATCCGGGGTGTAGACAACCTTCCATGACGTATCATTTTTTATACGCAGGAAAAAATCAGAATGCTCAAATGCCGTTTTGAACTGATTGTCCCACTGGCAATCTTCCCAGACAGTCCGTCTCATCATGAAGACATTGAGTATCAAATCACACAGGAAATATCTCATTTTCCCGAACTTCTTCCACTCCGGATATTCAATTTTCTCGATATAATGCGCATCATTCTCAATTCTTGTATTAGCTTCATAATGCTGCTCTTTGACTTCATCCGTTTTAAGTAAACCCCCGATGATTCCTATGTCTTTTTTTCTATCGAGAAATTTCTTCCAATCTTCCAGTTTCGTTCCC
>DATKWM010000078.1:0-4296 GCA_035529575.1 Desulfatiglandales bacterium | reverse complement strand
ATGTAGGCATTTTCAAAGTCGGCCTGGAGCTCTTTGTCAGTGTTGGACCGAAAATCCTCAATGCTATTAAAGAAAGGAGTGAAGCAGGGATATTTCTTGATCTAAAGTTTCATGATATCCCTGCTACTGTTAAAGGTGCCTTTCTGGCTGCAAGTGCCTATGGTGTGACCTTTACGACCGTGCATTGTGATGAAGGAAAGGATCTTCTTCGCTCTGTTGTTGACAATAACCCTTCCGGTGTCAAAATATTGGCTATCACAGTGCTCACCAGCCTTGATAGTAAAAATCTAAAAGAGCTAGGTTACAACGATAGATACATTACAGACATAGCGAGATTGGTTATGCTTAAGGCCAGAATGGCCAAAGAGGCTGGCTGTTCCGGTGTTGTCTGTTCTGGACTGGAGGTCGAAAAGGTTAAGGCTGAGTTAGGAAAAGATTTTATCGCTGTCACCCCTGGTATTAGGCCACGGTGGTCTATCGTAGGAAAGGACGATCAAAAGAGAATTATCACTCCTGATCAAGCAATAAAAAGGGGGGCTGATTATATTGTGGTTGGCAGACCTATCCGGAATGCAGAAAAACCTGCTGAGGCTGCAAAACGGATCCTGAGTGATATCGAAATTGCAATCACTCAATAGATGACTTTCCGCCGCCAGAGGCTACACAACGTACACAGGTATCTTTGCTTTAGCCAGAACCTTTCTTGTATTGCTTCCCAAAAGCTTTCTGTCCCCTGGTTTTCCTTTGGCTGATACAATAATAAAGTCATAATTGCCACTTTCTGCTTCTCTCAAGATCTCGTCTGCTATCTCACCTCTTGCAGTTTTTGCCACTGCATTAATACCAGCCTTTTTAAGTATCTTTGCGCCACTTTCTGCATATTTAGAGGTATTTCTGGTCACAGCCCGATCTGTATCAATGGTCACTTCAGACATCCTAAATTCTGCACCAAGCATCTTGTCTATAAGAGCATGGGATGGACCTACGCTGATAACTGTAGCCTCTGCACCTAATTTAGTGGCTAGGGATGCGCCTGCTCGAATAGCGTTTTCTGATTTTTCACTACCCCCAGTACAAAAAAGTATCCTCATGGATAAATCCTTCTTCTTTGAGTTTATTGGGGTTATCAAGACTGTTGAGTCTAAACTGGCTAAGAGCAACAAACAACGTTAGGTAAAAATGACTCAGTCTCCATACACATTGATAAACCATTTCAATCTACCATATGAGAGCTTTGCATAACTCATATTTCCTTAAAGAGGATGGGCTTTTCTTCAGTTCCAAGGCTCCCGGGCTGGTCTTTTCAGCAACTTATCTATGAGGGAGTTTTGCCCCCCTCCGCATTGCCCCGATAAATCGGGGCCTGCGGTTTCCCCCACTGATAAGTTGCGAAAAGACAGCGCCCTTCGACTCGGCCGAGCCTTTCGGCCTCGAGCTCTAGGCCGAGAGGCTCGTCGCGGGCCACAAGTCACCTCAGAAAAGTCCACCCTCTTCATTGGGGTGACAAAAATTGTCAGGTTTTGCAAAGCTCTACATATATTATATCTTACGCCAATACAGAAATTATCGGATAATACATCTCTGGACAAAGCCTTCCATGATTTCCTTAAAGCAGTCGAGTTCTTCATCTGTGCAACTTTTCATATCTAAAAATGTAGCGTCTAAAGTCTTAGAGGGAACAAACCTTTGCAAAATATATAAACGTGCGTTTTTTATTAACTGACCGATTTTATAAAAATCATCCTTTTCAAAAAGGGCTTTTACAACAGTAGTCCTGAACTCATAATCCAATCCTGAATCCATAATTAATCTGATACTGTCAAGAATCTTTTTTATATCTATCTTTGTCTTTATTACTTTATTATACTTATCCAAAGATGCCTTTATATCCATCGCAACATAATCTACGGATTTTAACTCAATTATCTTTTTGAGCCTTGAAGGAAAACTCCCATTGGTATCAAGCTTCACCAAATACCCCAATCTCTTTATCGCCGATAAAAAAGGACTTAAATCACTTTGTAAAAGAGGTTCTCCACCAGTTATGGTCACAGCGTTAAGCTTTCCCTTCCGCCTATCTAAAAATGACAATATCTCATCCTCTTTTAATCCAATGTTGGCTGACCTTTTGGGGTCTACTAGTTCTGGGTTATGGCAGTAAGGGCATCTAAAATTACACCCCTGAGTAAAGACAATTGCACAAATTTTATCTGAATAATCAATCAGGGAAAACCTTTGAAATCCCCCTATAATCATATCTCAAACCTTAAACATCTTTCTTTTTTGAAACTCCTCTTGCTTTCCCCTGTTCCACTGTTTCAACGGCCTGAGATAACCGACCACCCGGGAATATACCTCACATTCTGTTCCACATTTTGGGCACACACTCTGCTCTCCGTTTAAATACCCATGAACAGAACAGACACTAAATGTAGGGGAAAAGGTAAAATAAGGAAGATGATACTTTTCGCATATTGTGCGTACCATGGATTTAACGCTACCAGGGTTGGAAATCCTCTCACCTACATAGATATGAAATACCGTTCCTCCAGTATATTTTTGCTGGATGCTATCCTGCAAATCCAAGGCATCGAAAACATCATCGGTGAAGTCAACTGGCAGATGGGTAGAATTGGTATAGAAACATTGATCTCTATCTCCATTGCCTGCGGATATTATATCAGGATATCTTTCCTTATCAATCTTTGCCAGACTATATGAGGTTCCCTCTGCAGGAGTAGCTTCAAGGTTATAATTATTTCCCGTTTCCCTTTGAAAATCTATTAAGACCTCTCTCATAAAATCTAAAACCTTTATGGCAAACTCCTTCCCTTCTCTATCACCAATAGTTTTACCAAGAAAGTTTTTGCAGGCCTCATTCATTCCAACAAGCCCGATAGTTGAAAAATGATTCTTCCAATACTCATTAAACCGCTTCTTTATATTTCTTAAATAATATTTGATGTAAGGGTAAAGGCCCCCGTCTGTGAATCTCTCCAGAATTTTTCTCTTTATCTCTAAACTCTCTTTAGCCAGGATCATCAAATCTTTAAGTCGGCTAAAAAATTCCCTCTCGCTACCACTAAGATACCCTATTCGCGACATATTAATTGTTACAACACCAATCGAGCCGGTCAAAGGGTTTGAACCAAAGAGTCCACCTCCTCTCTTCTCTAATTCACGATTATCTATTCTCAACCTGCAACACATACTTCTCGCGTCTTCTGGGTTCATATCTGAATTTACAAAATTAGAAAAATAGGGAACCCCATACTTGGCCGTCATCTCCCATAGATCATTTAGAATAGGATTTTCCCAATCAAATTCCTTGGTAATATTGTATGTCGGGATGGGAAAAGTAAAAACTCTTCCACCAGCATCTCCCTCTGCCATAACCTCTAAAAAGGCCTTGTTAAATAGGTCTATTTCTTCCTGAAAATCCTTATAGGTAACATCCTGTGCCTCTCCTCCGATAATAACACCTTGATCTGCATAGTATTCAGGGACAGTAAGATCCAGTGTAACATTCGTAAAAGGGGTCTGAAATCCAACCCTTGTGGGCACATTAATATTAAAAATAAACTCCTGCAGGGCCTGCTTTATCCCAATATAGTTTAACCTGTCAAATCGTATGAAAGGTGCTAACAGAGTGTCGAAATTAGAGAATGCCTGAGCACCTGCCGCCTCTCCTTGAAGCGTATAAAAGAAATTTACGATCTGTCCCAATGCACTCCTAAGGTGTCTGGCAGGCCCGCTTTCTACTTTCCCCCATACCCCTCTAAATCCTTCTACCAACAAGTCATACAGGTCCCAACCAACGCAGTAAACAGAGAGAATGTTTAAATCATGGATATGGTAATCACCTTGTATGTGCGCTTCCCTGATCTCTGGAGAATAAATTTCATTTAACCAATAGACTTTGCTAATCTCTGAGGAAACATAGTTATTCAATCCTTGTAGAGAGAATGCCATATTACTATTCTCATTAACCCTCCAGTCTGTCTTATTTAGATATTGATCCACCAATGCAACGCTCGCTTTATCAGTTATTTCTCTTATTCTTGCATGCTGTTCTCTATAGATAATATAGGCCTTGGCAGTTTTACGATACGTAGAGGAAAGTAACACCTCCTCTACAATATCCTGAATCTCTTCTACTGTTGGGGGCTCTTCCCCAATTACCTGACTAGCTAAATTTAAAACCTTGATGGTAAGCCTTTTAGCAACCTTCTCATCAAACTCCCCTGTTGCCTTTCCAGCTTTAGTAACAGCATTTGTAATCTTTTCGGCCTCAAA
>DATKWM010000077.1:0-2812 GCA_035529575.1 Desulfatiglandales bacterium | reverse complement strand
CTCTGCTTTTCAAGAAGAAGTGGCCGAGAGTGTTCACTTTGTAGGGCCTGAGAAAGGGGGAGATGTTTATCGTTTTGTTGTGGTGAGGCGCAAAAGCCAACAGATGGCATTATTTCCAGAGTTTCAATACACCTACCGGGTTTATTTTACCAATACAGATTGGGACAAGCATAGAGTTGTTCATTTTTACAGAGAAAGAGGAGACGCTGAGAATGTTATAAAAGAAGAGAAAGAAGGCTTTGCGGTAGAGAATATACTAGCAGAAGATTTCATGGTCAATGCAGCTTTTAGCCTACAACCTGGTCCAATATTTTAAATACACGAACCTCGAGAGAAGCTGGTGGAATTTACGCATCAAGCAATTAAGGTTTCGCCTGATAAATATTGCAGGGGTTGTCATCAATCATGCCCGCAAAACTATACTCCGCATATCAGCTAATTATAAATATCTGGAAACCTTCCATAGAATATATCATCTTTTATGTATTAAGCGTATTGAGCTATTGATTTAGGATTTCCAGCCACCTGATGTTAAATGCTTCCGATGGACAAGTGTTTCTATTCCCATTATTTACAGCATATTTTGTCTCCAACCTAACAGATTTTATCTAAAAATGATGCCACTATGACAAAAGATGTAGATCTCTGCAGCATGGAAACTAAAATTAATGAAAATTAATCAGTAATTTGATGAAAAATTTTCTTATCCGATTATTTGGGTAAACAAAGGGAATTTTCAGTATTTACCCTGGATAATTCTCAATATACTTCGATCATATCAAAATCGGTGGAGCACTTAGATGAAAAAACTATTGATGTTTTGTCTTCTGACTTCAATCTTTTTCAATTCAAGCTCAGAAGCTAAGAACAGCGCAGACGATCTTCCCGAACGTTATAAGAAATGGCAGGAAGAAGAGGTCGTCTATATAATCACTCCGCTTGAAAAGGAAGTCTTTCAATCACTCAAAACCAACCGGGAAAGAGATGTATTTATAGAGGCATTTTGGAAACATAGAGATCCTTCGCCCGGTTCTATGGAGAATGAATTCAAAACCGAACATTACCGGCGTATAAATTATGCAAATCGTTATTTCGGCAGAAATGCTCCAAAACCAGGCAGGCAAACGGACAGGGGCCGCATATACATTATCCTCGGTGAACCTCGCGACAGAGTCACGTATGCCGGAAAACAAAATGTATATCCTTCTGAAGTCTGGTGGTATCAACTAGATTCCAAAACTGGGCTGCCTCCAGGCTTTAATTTAGTCTTTTTCCAGGAAAAAGGTTCAGGAGATTTTAGACTCTATAGCCCTCTCCAAGACGGGCCACAAAAGCTCCTGGCAGCCTATGATGGAGATCCGATGGATTACCTGGCCGCCTACAGAGAACTGGCCGAATCAGAGCCCAGCCTTGCTCGGGTTTCTCTCTTTAGTCCCCAACGAGGAAAGAATCAATATCGGACGTCCCAGCATGGTGTCGGATATGTTGATTCAAAAAGTCGAGGGAACACCTCAAAGATTGATAAAAGACCGATACGCCCAAAAATTTCTGGAATACAAAGATATTGTGGAAGTTGAATACTCGGCCAATTATATGGACAGCGATTTACTCATACATATCACCAAAGATAGAGGAGGCATTCATTTTGTGTGTTACATGGTTGAGCTCCCCCGGCTTTCGGTCGGCTCTTATGGAAATAATTACTATTTCTCACTCAAGCTCAACGGCACTGTCTCCAATCAAAATGGAAAGATCATCTATCAATATGAAAAGCCTATTTCTTATCAATTCAGTGCTGACCGGTTAAAGGAATTCGACCTCAAACCCTTTAACCTGCATGACATGTTTCCTCTTATTCCTGGTGATTATAAGTTTTCCGTTCTCATTCGAAACGAAACATCAAAAGAGTTCACTTCCTTGGAAGCTTATCTGACAATTCCTGCAGATGATGCCATGATCCGAATGAGCTCCCTCCTTCTTGGCTATAAAGCAAGTTTGGAAGAACTCAAAGAGAAGAGATTAAAACCTTTTCATTTAGGATCTTATCTGATTTCCTGTCAGCCAAATCAGACCTTTCTGAATACCGATAACCTTGTGGTTGCCTTTCAGATCCATTACCTAAACCCTGAAGTTGCAGACAAGACTGCTCTGAAATTTACTATATTTAAAAATAATGAGGAATTCCGCACTTTAACAAAAAATATCCGGGAATATCCAGATACCCTTAATTTTCTCCAGGAATTTCCTTTACACTATTTCTCGCCAGCTCACTATATAATTCAGGTTTCCTTGATGGAAAATAATATGGAGTTCATCAGTCAAAAGAAAGAATTTGCCATAACGGCCCTGACTTCTATCCCCCGTCCCTGGGTTCATTCTCGAATCCTGCCGGAAATAGAAAGCCCTTACTATTCCTATATTCTTGGGGTGCAATTTACAAACTCCGGTTTCTATAAGAAGGCCAGAACCTATCTAGAGATGGCCTTAGAGAAACAGCCCGGATCTGCGGATTACTCGCTGGCACTAGCTCGAATATACAGGGATTTACGAGAGTATAAAAAAGCCAAGTCAATCCTTCTCCCATTTGCAGCTCAACCTGAGCCAGCTTATGAGGTTCTCCTTCTCTTAGGGCAGACACACCTTAATCTTGGCGAATTCGATCGGATCATAATTATTCTTGATAAGGTGATCTCCCTCTATGGTTTAAATACCAAGGTTTTAAACATGATCGGAGAAAGCTATTTCAGAATAAGCAACTCAGAGGGAGCGCTAAAAGCATGGGAAAAATCCCTTGAAATCAATCCTGACCAGC
>DATKWM010000076.1:0-9447 GCA_035529575.1 Desulfatiglandales bacterium | reverse complement strand
AATTTAACTTTCCAAATTTCCTAAACTTCAAAAAATTATCCTCCTTGTAATCTTTCACTTATATATCAATCGTTAAATTATTAGAAATATTGTTATTAATATAGACTTTTATTTGATTCAATAAAAGAACATTTTTATATCACTTTATCATTTCTATTATTTTTCTTCTCAAGAATAATTACCTTACTATCAAAATCACCTTTTAAATCAACTTTCAAACCTATTTCTTTTAAAGCTTTGCCACTTAATATTACTTTTCCATTTTCCTCATCGTAATATTGGTATAAAGTGTCATTAATAAGTCCTTTTAATTTTATTGGAAGTAATTTCTCTCCAAATTGTTGAGAATGGAGAAATACAAAAAGAACAACTTTATCTTTATCTTCGTTTACATATTCAACCGCAACTAAATTTCCCTTACAAGTTGGCAACAAGCGATATTGGTCTCCATGTTGAACTATTTTTCTTATTTCTTTATACTGACTTATTTTCCCCTTAGCCAGCATCATTTCAGCATCAGACCATTTATTTAAATTGCCTCCAATACCCAGACTTCCCATCATTGCAACATTAAATCTGTAATCAAGGCTTACTTCCCTTTGGTTCAACCAATTAGGTGAATCAGTTACCCATGACATCATAATCTTAGGGGCATATGCATAGGAAAATCCTTCTTGAATCTTTAAGCGATCAAAAGCATCTGTATTATCACTTGTCCAAACCTGATCTGTCCGTAGTAAAATACCCAAATCAACTCTTCCTCCTCCACCCGAACAAGATTCGAAAATAACGTCGGGATGTTTGCTTCGCAATTTATCTAAAATCTGATAAAAGCCTTGAACGTGGCGAACCCAAATCTCTTGTTGCTGGGATTTGGGTGCATCAGGCCAACCAGGTTCACTGAAAGGTCGGTTCATATCCCATTTAATAAATTTTATATTATAATTATCTAATAATTTATTCATAAAATCATATATATATTCTACAATTTCTTTTTTGGCTAAATTTAATACAAGCTGGTTCCTTGATTCGGAACAAGCACGATTGGGGAAATGATAAACCCAATCTGGGTGAAGGTTATATAATTTGCTATTCTTATTAACCATTTCTGGCTCAACCCAAAGACCAAAATCCATTCCTAATTCATTCACATAAGAAATCAAACTCGTTAAATCATGAGGAAATTTCCTTTTATTGACATACCAATCACCTAATCCAGCCTTATCATCATTTCTTTCTCCAAACCACCCATCATCAAGTACAAACAATTCGACACCCAAACTTGCTGCTTTTTCAGCTAATTTTTTTTGCCCCTCTTCATTCACATTAAATAAGGTAGCTTCCCAAGAATTATAAAGAACAGGTCTTATTTTATGATTTGCATTTCTTGATAAAATATAATCTAATTGATAATGATGTAACTTGCGACTGGCATCCCCAAATCCGTTATTAGTATAACCAGCAATAAATTTAGGTGTAACAAAACACTCATTAGGTTTCAATTGCCAAGAAAAATCAAAATCATTTATTCCCCCAGCAATTTGTAATCGGCTACAAGAATCTTTTTCAAAAACAATTTTCCAATTTCCGCTCCAGGCCAAAATGCCATAATAAATTTTTCCGAAGTCCTCATCAGCTTGACCGTTATCCACAGCAAACCAAGGGTTAAAATGGTGACTAGTAATTCCTCGACGACTTTCCAATATTTTTTTGCCATAGGGTAACTCAGTCCTTGATAACTTAGTTTCACTAGCCCAACGACCATATAAATAACTTAACCTATAATCTTGAATATCTGGTAAATGCCATTGGGCAGATAATATTTGTTCAATTTTAACTGATTGATTACCTTTATTTTCTATATTAACCCACCGTTCAATTAAATCATATTCTTCAATTAATCGATAGGTTAATCCAACTTCCAAATTATATATTGGATCAGTTAGATAAATAATAAGTGTTTTACATTTATCAATATCAATTAATTTATAAGTCTTATATTTTAAAATTAAGTCTCGCACTTGGTCTTCATAAATAACTTTTAATCCAGGTTCTTTATAACGAATTCCACCCCAAGGAGAAAATTCTTCTTTGATTATCTGTTCAAAATTATCAAACGGAAACTCTTGTGGTAGAAGTACTCTGGGATAATCACTAACATAAGGCAATTTTTCTCCCCAATAAAGATGTTGTAAATTTTTCTTTTCATCTACCCCTATTACATATACCATATTTTTAGTTTCTATAAACCATTTCTTTTTATCGTTATTTATTTTAATAGACATTTTTCTCCATAAAAGAGTTTCTCATATTTTTATATTTATGTAAATTATTTAACGAGGATTGTTTATTAGGGAATATCATCATAACCAACTAAATCATTGTATACCCCGATGATAGCTTCCGTAAAGTTAGGACATTCTCGACGCTCGTATCAACCTGAACATTATGAGCAGGACTCAAGATTTTACCACTTCATTCCTATTTTCTTCAGCAAACTCACCCAAAAAGCCTGCTCTACTGGATCACTATCGGAAGGTGACGGCGCACGCAAACAGGAGATATAGACTCCCCCTTTACCACTTCGCCCATCCTCCGGCATCTGTAAAAGGTACGATCCTGATCTCCACAGCCAGCCAAAGACCAGACCGAACAGGGATATACCCTTACTGCTTAGGTCCTCTATCCAATATTTAGGAAGGAGAGGCTCATAGCCCAGGTAAAGATTGTTAAGAGGGGAGAGGGGTAGGTATCCAAACCAATGGGTATCTATCCAGTTGAAATAAGATACCCAGTCACCGGTCTTGGGATGAACTTTTATTAGTTCTTTTCCCTGGAAGTCTGGAAAGTGGCCGTTTCCATCGGCAAATATTATGATATTTTCATCAACTCCTGGTTCTCGGCTCCCCTCACTCTGCCACGTAAGGTCAGTCACTACGCTTAGTTTACCATCTCCATTTACACGAAAGGCCCGAACTTCCTGGCTTTGGTTTTCACTCGTCCACCCGCCTGGTATCGCTTGGCACAATTGCTCCCACTCCTGGCTCACCTGTTTGGGAAAGACTAGAAAATCCAGGAAACTCTCTAGGCAGGAGCCGTCTTCCCCTTTCTTATCCTGATAACTACCTTCCCCCACTACTGGTTTGCGATATCTGATGTTTATCCGCCTAATTTCACCCCTGTTATCACTTTTATTCCAACCAAGTCGAGGTGCAGCTACCCTGATCGTGTCAACGTCATCGTTCTCCGCCCGAGCTACCCCGGTTTCTTGGCCTGTCAATCCTTCTTCCTCCCAGACCCATTCCCATCTCCCCTGCCCGGCATGTTCTTTCTCTTGCTTAGATAACCGGGAAAGTTGGAGGTTTATCTCCACTTCCTCTCCTTCCCATAGGCTGTAGCGCGTCGCCCTGGGTATTATTAGGTCCAGTGCATTAAGGCGGGGTAGAAGGTAATGAAAAACCTTGGGATTGCGGTACATATCCAGCAGACCGTTCGCCTCCCAGAACAGATCGGTGAGTTGGGTTATCACGTAACCCTTGATCTGAGGGTGAAGTCTTATCTCCTCAATCTGGTATTTGAGGGCGGCGAATTCTTGCCACTGGCTATCCCGCAAAAAACTATCTAGGTCTGGATATAAGTTGCTTAAGGGGTGGATCTGGAACCTTTCCTCCAGGCCCGACACCGGTAGGCCTTCGCCTATGGTGAGGCCTTCGCCTATGGTGAGGTAATACCAAGGCTCCCACCTCTCAAGATGCCGGCCCATTGCCTGCAGGGTGGGCAGGCCCCAGTTGCCAAATTCGGATAGTAAGATTGGCTCGTCGCCCCGTCGCTGGGAATCGGAGCCCGCGTAATAGAAACGTTCCGGATGAATGGCCAGCGTTCGCACCTCTTCCTGATGCTGGCATAGGCTATCGGGTAGACTTCTATAAAAATGGTAGTCACAAAGGTCTGTCTCCAAGTGAAGGTTAGGCGAACAGGGCGAATTGTCTACCACCAAGCGGGTAGGGTCCAAGGCCTTGAGTAGGTGGTAGGTCTTCCTAAGCCAGACGCGCTGGCAGTGTCGGTTCAAGTCAATCCCCCAGCTCTCGTTGATTATGCTGTAGATGATCAGAGAGGGGTGGTTATAGTCCCGTTCCACCATGCCGCGTAAGGTGGCCTCCCCCCGGCCGGCTGCCTCTTCGTTCCACCGGTCCCAGTTGGGTAACTCACACCACACTAGAAGCCCCATCCGGTCAGCTAGTGTCAGATACCGGGGGTCGGGCAGCTTGAGATGACACCGCAGCAGATTGATGCCCATTGCTTTAACCGTTTCTATTTGGGCACGCAAGAACCCTTCGTCGGGCAAGGTGTACAGGGTATCAGCATAAAAATCCTGGTCGAGCACCCCCCGAATAAAAATTTCCTTACCGTTTAGGAGAATCATACCCTCTTTTGTCTCTACTTTGCGCAGGCCAAATTCTTCGCTCCACTTGTCTATCCCCGATTTGGTAGAGAGAGTGAGGCTAAGTCGATAAAGTTGGGGTGATTCAGGAGACCAGAGTCGTGCCTCCGGAATATTCAGCGAAAAGGAGATACCTTTTTCTTCCGCGCCCACCTCCAGGCCAGTGGTCGCTACCCTTTTCTCCCCGTCGTACACCTCTGCCTTTATCTCGCCTCCACCCTTGCTCTCGTTAATTCTATCTATCATTATCCGGCAAGTAATCTCGCCCGTTTTGATGTCGCTATCTACTAACACCCTATTGATGTATATAGCTGGTATTTCCTCCAGCCACACACTCTGCCAAAGGCCGGCAATATTGCCATACCAGTTGGGGCTCGCATTTTGCTTACCATGGGGGATATGGGTGGAGAGGCCGGGGTGTGCATTTCCCATAGGGGGAGGGTCCCATACCTCTACCACCAACTCGTTTTTTCCCCGCGTTAGGCAATTCAAAAGTGGTAGTCCAAAGGGCAGGTACCCCCCCTCGTGTTCCCCAATTTTGAGTTTATTTACGTAAACCTTGGCCATGTAATCTACCGCCCCGAATACCAACCTCAGCCTAGTTGTCTCGCTTTCTTCCCATCCTTGTAGATTAAGACTTTTACGATAATACGTTGGGCCGTAATAATCTCGACGCTCATGAAACTGCGCCTGCCAGCAGGAAGGTACGGTTATGGGATGCCAGATACTCCTTTCCCTCTCCTCATCCCCGAAGGCGACTTCCCACATCCCGTCTAGATACCGTCTTGTTCTCATTTTGTCCTCCTTTGAATTAAGTTATTTGTAATTAGTGATTCGATTGATGTCTTATTATATTTATCTTCTTCAACTGCAGGATATCTGTTTAAAAGTGCATCACTAAATAGTAGTTTAATTCCGAAAATTAATCTTCCGGCAGATAAATTGAACCTAATCATTCCTAGCTCCACACCCCCTTACTCCTTCAACCCAGTCATGGTGACGCCCTGGATGATTCTCTTCTGAAAGATAATGAAGGCAATCAGGATAGGGGTCGAAGCTATAACGCTTGCTGCCATCAGCATGGCGTATTTCACTTGGTATGTACCTTGTAAGGAGGCCAAGCCGACCGACAGGGTGAACATTTTTTCCCGAGAGGCGATAATCAGCGGCCACAAGAAGTCGTTCCATGTCCCGATGAAGGTGAATATAGCCACGGCACTCAGGGCCGGTCCTGACAAAGGCAGAATAATATTGTAGAACACCCGAAAGCGGGAGCAGCCGTCTAATATCGCCGCCTCCTCTAGTTCCACCGGAATCCCCATGAAGAACTGGCGCAAAATAAATACACCCAAAGGAATAGCTAGCCGGGGCAAAATCAAGCCCATGTAAGTATTAACCAGACCCAGTTTATTGATCATCAGGTAAAGGGGGATCACTATTACCTGGAAGGGCACCATGAGCCCGGCCAGAGTAAAGATGAAAAGGAAATTCCGGCCGGCGAATCGCAGCCGGGATAGGGCATAGGCGGCCGGGGCATCAATGACAATAACCAATAGAGTGGTGAGAGAGGACGTGACCAGACTGTTAAACAACCATCTAATGATAATGGGCGCCCGCTCGAAAAGGTTGCGATAGCTTTGCAGGCTGAACGGCCGGGGTATCCACTGAATGGGAAAGGTGATGGTTCTTCCTTCCAACTTGAAGGAAGTGATCAGCATCCAGACCATAGGGGTTATAAAGATCAGAGCTATGATAGATAAGCTCACCATAAACAGCCAGAATTTCAATTTCTGTTTTATCCTCATAATCCTGTTATTTTCCTTTCTTACCTAATTTGGTTGGGGCAAACAGGCGGAACTGCAGTGAAGAAAAGAAGGCCATAATCAGGAAAAGTACAAAAGCCATAGCCGCTGCGTAACCCATCTTAAAATAGTTAAAAGCATTTTCATATATGTATTGCACCAGGACACGCGTCCTGCCATAGGGACCTCCCTGAGTCATGATATATACCTGCCCGAAGATCTGAAAGGAAGCTATGACCTGTAGCACGACGACCAGAAGTATGGTATACCGAAGCGAGGGCAGGGTGATGTACCAGAAGCTCTGCCAGCCGCCAGCCCCGTCGATACGGGCCGCCTCGTAAAGCGACTGAGGAATTTCCTGGAGACCAGCAAGGAAAAGGACAATATTAAACCCCGCCGTCCACCAGATAGTGACAATGATTATAGAGTTCATCGCCAAGTGGGTATCGGCCAGCCAAGATGGGGGGGCGATGTGAAAAATTCGGGTAAGATAGTAATTTATAAGTCCGAACTGGGGTTGATAGAGCCATAGCCAGATGGTAGCCACCACGGAGATAGAAAGCACGTAGGTACTGAAGAACAAGGCCCGGAAGAATTGTTGCCCTCTGAATTTAACATTCAGGGCCACAGCCATGGCCAACCCGATCACGATCAGAAGCGGTGTACTCACCCCCGTGAAGTACAAGGTGTTTTTGAGAGATAGCCAAAAGGTGCTGTCGCTAGCCATAACCCTATAGTTGCCCCAGCCAATGAAAATAGGTGTTTCGAGGACGTTCCATTTGTAAAAACTTAGCAATAGCCCCCTGAAGATGGGATAGACCAAAAAAGCCAGGTACACCACTCCAAAAGGAAGATAAAAAAGGTAGCCGGATATGGCTTCATTTAGTCGGCTACGCCGGTACTTTACGGTTGTTTTAATATTCATCGTTCACCCATTTTTTATTTAATAAAAAACAAGACAGGCCGGGGCACCCCGTTGGCATCCGAAGATACGACCCCGACCTGTGGAACTATTTAGCGTGAGGCTAAAATCTCATTAATCTTGTCAGAAGCGTTTTTCAAGGCTACATCAGGGGCCTCATTACCTACTTGCATCTTCTGTGTCATATCCATTAGGACATCCTGTATCTCGCTCCAGCCGATGACGCTTGGCGGATATGCGACGAAATTGGCCGTTTCGACATAATCCGACCGATACTTCATGCTCTTGAATTCCTGACTCTCCTGGACTGATTTACGAATAGGGAGATGCCCGGCCTTCGCCCATTCCAGAGAATGTGCGGAGATCCAGTCGGCAAAGATGAAGCTCGCTTCTAACTTCTTCTCATCGGGTATTTTCTGGATGGGGAATACAATATTGTGGGAATCACCCCAGGCCGCCGGTTTGTCAAATACCTGGGGCAGCAGGGTCACTCCAAAGTCGAAGTTAGGGTTGTCGATGAGGACATAGGCACCCATTGCCCACACCCCGTTGATATGGTAACCGGATTCACCGACAGTGAAGGTGGTCTCGCTGTCGCCATAGCCGACATTATTAGGGGTCAGTTTTTCGTCGGTGAACTGCTTTATATATTCCAGGGCCGTCAGACCTTTCTCGTCATTGAAAGCAACAGCCTTGCCATCCTTGTCTAATAGGGAACCGCCCTGTTGGTTGAGCAAACTGTACCACCAGCGGAAGGGCATATAGCCAAGAACTTCCATGGAAAGGCCCCACTTGCCAGTTTTCTCTTTTACTTGCCGCGCATATTTAAGCAGTTCGTCCCCGTTTTTGGGGATGAGAGGATTACCCTGGTCATCCACCAATCCGGCTGCTTCCAGGACCTTTTTGTTGTAATATAGCACCAGCGGGTGGGTGTCTATCGGAATAGCATATTGCACCCCATTGTATTTACCTCCAGCAAATATACCGGGCACGAAGTCATCGACGTTCGACAACTTCTCTACATCTACAGGGTTCAGTACGTTCTTAGAGGCAAAGTCGGTAAGGGTAGCAGTGTGCATGATGGCAACGTCGGGAGCGCTCTTGGCTACCATGGCCGTCATAAGTTTAGGGTAGTACTCCTCCCATTTGACACGCATCTCCACTATCTTGATGTTGGGGTGCTCGGCGTTAAACTGGGTCACCATAGTGGCCATGTAGTCGCCCTCCCCGCCGCTGAATAGGGTCCAGTAGCTAAGTTCGATAGGTTTTTCAGCACCACACACTACTAAAAAACTAGATACCAAGAAAAAAACCGTTACAAGTCCCATCAAACCAATCTTCTTAAAATTTAACATAAAAGAACCTCCTTAAAAAGTTAATATAACCTAAAATCTGCGTCTAAAATATTTACGCAGATTTTTTGTTAAATTCATCTTAAATCATTTAAGTTTCAAGATGAATTTATAAATCTACATTCAAACTCTACAATTTTCTTCACCTCCTTTCAAAGAAACTTTTATTTTTATTTTTTCCCGTTTAAAAATTGTAAAACTCCCGCATTTGAAGTAAGGTTTTTTGCTGTGAATTCAATTTTATCAATCATGCCATTAAGTGCTCCTTTTCTTTGGGTTTTTAGTAGGCTCAACACCACTAATTAAACCACTTTGAGGGCATTTTTTGTATATGTTTACTTCACCTCCACCCTTGAAACCCTTATCAAAGAGCGAGTTTTCTGAAAGCCTATTAAATTTATTCTCAACATTACAATTTAAGTTTCTCTTGCTATGATATCTACATCTAACATTATTTTTTTGGGCTTTTTCCGATTACCGTTTATACGAGAAAGTAACAGCTTAACACTTTCCGCTCCTAACTCCTTTTTCTTTAATCTAATGGTAGTTAGTGATGGACTAATAAGTGAGCAAAAGGGAATATCATCATAACCAACTAACCCGATATCTTCTGGTATTCTTAGACCTTTTTCTTTTATAGCCTGCATTGCACCAAAGGCCATCATATCGTTGTAAGCAAAGATAGCGGTAAAATTTAAATCTTTTTCCAACATCTGCTTGGTTCTTTCATATCCATCTTTTACATCTATATCCCCAACGCTTACCAGAGCATCATCCATAGATATCCCGTATTTTTTCATGGCTTTCTTGTACCCCTCTAATCTACCTTTAGCAGGTGACTTGTACAGAAAACCATCTATTAAGGCTATCCTTTTATGCCCTTTTTTAATCAGATATTCTGTGGCCAGAAATCCCCCTTTAACCTCATCA
>DATKWM010000075.1:0-14399 GCA_035529575.1 Desulfatiglandales bacterium | reverse complement strand
GGCTCTGTTATCATATTTGTCCCTGGTTCTACCGGTGGGGTGACAACTATTGAATTTGAATCAGGGGTTATTGATGATTTGAAAGATGCCTTTGAAAGACTCATTCCTCAAACAATAGAATACAGGCATAATCTAAGGTGGGGAGATGGAAATGGCTTTTCTCATGTCAGATCAGCGATATGTAAGACCTCTCTCACAGTACCCTTCATGGACAACAAGTCTCTAACAGGTACCTGGCAACAGATTGTTGTTATAGATTTTGACAACAGAAAAAGGCACAGAAGATTGATATTACAGGCAAGCGACTAAAAAGCTCTTGTAATTATTTTCTTTGTGATGAAAAAGGGTTGTTTTTTAGGTGGAAATAACAGGGTATGTCGAAAAAAGTGTGTATTTTATTTCAGGCGGTATGTAATTAATCCATGCGCAGTATCGTAAGGGGAAACACTAATTTGAACCTTGTCCCCGATTATTACCTTGATCTTATTCTTTTTCATTCGGCCGGAGAGTACGCCAGTAATCTTAACCCCTTTATCACACTCAATCTCCATGGTTCCCCCGCCTAACATCCGTGTGACCACGCCTTCTAAATGTATTAGATCGTCTCTGCTCAATTCCTTCTCTATCTCTTTATGTCTTCAGATTTATTAAATTTTTTGTCTATATGACATAAAATACCTTTTATGTCAATATGTTATCTTAAATTTTTTAAAATTGCTAAAATTGAGCATGTAATCCTTGTTTTTCATAAAAAAATCTCATCTGCCTTTGTGTTTTGACGAATAAAAGACATTTGTGTATAAACACAAATTAATAAGGAGTAGTGTAGCTATCATGAAGGAAAAATTTGAGCATAACAAACTTTACGACCACATCACAGGGGTAATACTAGCTGGCGGCTCCAGCAAGCGATACGGCCAAAACAAGGCCTTTTTAAAAATCGGGGGTGTCCGATTGATCGACAGTATACTACAAGAAATGAAAACTATCTTTAAACGTGTAATTCTGATCACAAATGAGAAGAAAAAGTATGAATACCTTGAAGTACCGATAGTTGAGGACATTGTAAAAGGATTAGGTCCTTTAGGAGGAATATATACAGGATTAATGAGCATACCTGACCAGGCAGGATTCTTTGTTGCATGCGATATGCCACGTATCAACAGGCAATTAGTTCGTTACATGGTGGATATAAAAGGAAATCATAGAGCCGTGGTTCCCTCGGTAGCCGATAAAATAGAACCCCTCCATGCTATCTATTTCCGATCATGCCTGAAGCCTATCAGGCTCCTTATTGACTCTAAGCGCTACCAAGCCAGGCTTTTTTATGACTCTATACCAGTCAGATATGTTAAAGAAGATGAGATACGCAAATTTTGTTGCCCGAGCAAGGCTTTCCTCAATATCAATACACCTGATGAATTTACCAAAATTAAATCGCTTATTAACGCATAAAGTAAAAACGGTAAAATGATCATATCTACCTACCAACCATTTTTTGCTCCATTTTCTGCATTCTTCGCAAAGGCTTATCTTTCCGACATGATGATTGTTTTGGACAGCGTCCAATTCCCTCAGAGGACAACTTGGATAACCAGAAATCGCTTTAAAAACGACCAAGGAATCTTATGGGTTACTATCCCAGTTTGGAGAAAAGGACTGGGACTCCAAAAAATCAACGAGGTAAATATATACCCTGAGGGGAACTGGAGAAAAAAACACATAGCGAGCTTAAAAATATCCTATGCCAATGCCCCATATCTTAAAGAGCATTTAGGTTTTGTGGGTGAGATCTTTTCAGACAGATTTGAAAAATTAATAGATCTAAATATGAGCATACTCCATTATCTGAAAAAACATCTGATGATTCCTACGCCTCTGGCTCTGCAGTCCGATTTAGGCATTAAAGGGAAAGGGCATGAGCTTCTCATTAAAATTTGCATGAAAATAGGTGCATCTGACTATCTGGCTCAAAAGAGTGCAGAAAAATATCTGGATAAGGATCTATTTTCTCGCGCAGGGATAACGTTACATTTTTTTACACCTCCATCTCCTGTGTACCCCCAGCTCTGGGGTGCATTTATCCATAATCTCTCTGCCTTTGACCTTCTGTTTAACTGTGGTCCGAAAAGTCATGAAGTCTTGTTTCCTGAAAAAGGCCTATAATGCTTTGGGGGCAGTTTAAAAAGGTTGGTTATCACTTCGTGCTTACTTGCCAGGTCGGCATTGAAAATAAAATCACTCATTATCTTATACAATCCCTTTCTCAATGCCCCTTTCCAGCTTAAATAATCTAAACTGCCAGATATCATGTCTGCTATAATTCGGCACACCGATAGGCTCTCTTTAGCCATTTGAATCATAACCTCTATAAACTCAGCCTGGTAAAAATATTCAAAAATCTGAAGGGCTTTAACCAAGTTTTCACCAAAATGTTTCATACATAATTGCTGATAAAGGGCTAATTCGTTTTCCAGTATACATTGTGCCAAACTCTCAGCTGAATATATCGCATAATAGATCCCTTCACCACTCACTGGATCTACAAAAGTAGCAGCATCTCCAATTAAGGCCCAATTATTGTCGCAGATACTTATATTCTTAATATCGTCTGCACAAAAAAGAGGGATGTAGGCGCCTTGCACAGAGATTCTTGGTGTCTGTTCAGGATAATACCTCTCGATAAAATAGAGCAGCCTCTTTTCTATATCCTTAACATTTGTTTCTCTACAACGCTTTGAGACTATGCCAACCGCAAGGTTATCAACTCTCGGAAATGCCCACAGGTACCCTTTAATATCAGGAAAGAATTTATATATGACAACATCTTCTTGTACATTCAAAAAACACTCTAGGGCAAAAAAGGCATCTTCTTTCACAGACAATACATTCAGTTTCCTTCTTGTTCTACTTAAGGCACCGTCTGCCCCAACTAAAATCTCGGCTTTATAATCACCTGTTTTTGTAAAAATCCTCCAGGAATTACCTTCACGGGCAAAGGACTGAACCTTTTCTTTTCTGAAATGAGCACCAAATCTCATTGCCTTTTTAAGAAAAGAATAATCAAGATCCATTCGACTAAATATAGTGAGTGGTTTTTCCAGGTCTATTGTCACCACTCTTTCTTTCGGGGAAATCAAGGTTGACTTCCAGATTTCCTTCCTGGGAATAGCAAGTTCGTTGATAATTGGAAATCTTTCAATTGTTTTGTAACTAACTCCCCCTCCGCAGATTTTCTCACGGGGAGCTCGAAAATCAAAAACTATCGTATCTACCCCCTCTTTGCTTAAGCGATAGGAAAGGTAGGACCCTCCAATGCCCGCACCTATTATTCCAACTTTATACATGCTGTTTGATTATTCCAGCTATCTGTATCTATACCGATATTTTCACACCATTTATGGTACTATAATAAATCATTTTAAGGAAAAATAATATATTGGTCTTTTGTATTTTTTAATTTTTTACTAAAATGAATTTCTCTGAACCACCATTATTTTTGACCTATGCGAGGATAGAATCGTGCAAATAAATAAAAAAATTCAAATAGATGGCAGGCACGGTGAGGGAGGTGGTCAGATCCTTCGAACAGCCTTAACATTATCTTCCATCTGTCAAGTACCACTATACATTCACCACATCAGGGGTAATAGGAAAAAGCCAGGACTCAAACCCCAACACCTAATAGCAATAAATTCACTAGCAACTATTACTAAGGCTAAAGTTCAAGGTGCTACAATCGACTCACATGAGCTTATCTTTGAACCTGGAGAGATACATGAAGGAAATTACTCATTTCATATTGGAACTGCCGGTTCAACTGGTCTGGTTTTGCAGGCCATGATTCCAGTCCTGCTCTTAGGAAAAATCTCCTCTCAAATTCAGATCACAGGGGGAACACATGTTCCGTGGAGCCCATCTTTTCATTACCTTAAAACTGTGTTTCTGCCTGCCCTTAAGACAATGGGAGCCAACGTTACTGTAGAGATTGATAAATGGGGATGGTATCCAAAAGGAGGCGGTACAATTCGTGCCGTAATAAAAAACACCAAAGACCTTAAGCCAATTCATCTCTTCAATCGAGGCAAATTATTACATCTTCATATTCTTTCTGCTGTCTCCAATCTTCCGTTAAGCATAGCTGAAAGGCAAAGAGATCAAAGCGTAAAAAGGCTTGAACATCTTAGGCTCAACCCCACCACCTCCATTGAAAACGCCCCATCTTATGGTCAGGGCACAGTTCTTTTTTTACATGCTCAATTTGAAGGAGGCGGAGGAGGATTTACCTCGTTGGGCAAAAAAGGAAAAAGGGCTGAGGAAATAGCGAATGAAGCCTGTGATGAGTGTATCAAATTTCTAAATTCAAGGGGTGTTATTGATATTCACCTTGCTGACCAACTTGTTCTTTATATGGCTCTGGCCAGGGGGCGCTCAACATTGATAACTGAACGGATAACTGAACATCTCCTAACAAATATCTGGGTAATAAAGCAATTTCTTCCGTCTACATTTGATATAGAGAAAGAAACTGGAAAGATAGAGGTGGATGGAAAGGGATATACGATTAAATAGTTACAGCTGAGTATCAAAGAAAAGGAAGTTTTTCCTTTTTTCGGTATGCCAAGGCCTGACATGTAGCTATTAAGATATTATTCTTTCCCTCAGTAACCCTTATATCATAGGTTGCCGTCTTTGCTGATCGATGTATCTCTTTTGATTCCGCCCTCAATGCTCCTTTCTTTGTTGGGGACCTATGATAGGTAACTACCACATTCAGGGCAACAGCTACTGTGCCGTGAGTATTACATGATATTTCAAAGGCCTCATCAATTAAGGAAAATATAGCTCCTCCATGGGTCATATCAAAAATATTTGCCATATCATCCGTAAAGTCCATTTCTACCAATGCATATCCTGGCTCTAATTTGAGTAACTTTAAACCCATTTTTCTGGCATATGGTTCGTTGGCTACCCTTTGCCTAATAGCATGCATAATTTTATCATTCATAAAAAATCCCTTAATGCTCCCTTTTTGTATATAGCTCGCTTTTTAACCATAAAACATTGGCATTCAATCTATTCAAGAATATCAGTAAAGTCAATGACGATCACGATTTTCCAAATAGTGATAGTTGTTTTGAATCTGAAGAAATGTCAACTGGAGGAAAAATGATGATTAAAAAATGTTTAGGAGGTATTCGTCTCTGTCAATTGAGGTATAGGTAGTAATATCTGGGAGCCCAAGTGATCTTCTTGCAAAATCAAATACCTTATCATAGTCGAAGTAAATCCCCATCTTCTGGTAGTACCTTTCTAAAATCCTCTTTGGTCTAAATTCCTTAAATTTACATGGGATTGAAAGAGTTGGAATACCGGCTTCCTTAATTAGTTCTAATATATCAACATTATTATACCTGATTAAAGGCCTGAAAACTGTGTAGCCTTCCTTCATCTTTAGCAAAGGATAAAAACGCTGGGCTGTTTGTATGAATCTTTGATTATTTTCAGGTTCTACAGAATTTGAAAAAAGATCATCCAGGATATGTTCTATGGAATAGCTGACAATATCCCAGAGACTATGGTTGATTATTATAAAAAGACGACTCCAATCTTCAATCGAGTTGGTCAGGCTACTCTTTAGCAACTTTTTTCTCAGTTTTTGACATGCAACACAAGGATTGGGTGCATTCTCTAAATACTCATCTGTTTCAATCATATCATGCCATATTATATTTACACCTCTCTTATCCCAATAGGATTCAATCCTTTTCTTTTCTTTATCCGGGTATCTGTGAACAGGGCAAGCTCCAGCATGTGCTTTAAAATCAAACCCAAATTCCTTTTTTGCCCGTAAGAGAAAATCCATTGCCAGAGATGAATCCTTGCCACCCGAAAACAACATCATTACATTCTTATCAGAGAAAGTTTCCAGTATTGTTTTGTGATTTTCCTTCCAACGAGCATACTCAATGGCTGATTTCATACTTGTCTTCATCAGGAGAAAGGATTCGAGATCGTTAGGTTGGGAGAGCCGTTGCTTAAACGGAGTAGGCTGTCTTTATTTATTTTTACACCAAGCCCAGAACCATCCAGTGGGCCTGCTTTACCACCTGGCCCAAAAGATACATCCTCAGTAGTAATATTTTCCTTCAACATAAATCTATCATAAGAGCCATCGTGGTAAACAGCATCACGGCAAAGGAGGCTTAGCGCTCTCCCTGCAGCAGAAAGAATTCCCGATTCACCCAGTTGACATCCAATTTGGAAAAAAAATCCCCTGTCCCGTAATTCATCAATTATCCTTATTGACCTTCGAAATCCGCCACATTTAGACAATCTTACGTTTATCATCTTATAGCAGCCCTTTCCGACAATTGTTTCTACATCACTTAGAGAGCATGCCGACTCATCAGCCATTAGGATTATACCATTAGCTTGCATTGCGCTAGCGAAATCGGCAATGTCCGGATCGGTTGGCATCATGGGCTGTTCCACAACCTTGACCTTGTGCTCTTTAAGAAGCGGAACATGTTTTAAGGCAAGTTCATAATCCCATGCACCATTACTATCTATTCTTAAATCACAATCATCTCCAAAAACCAACCTGACTGTCTTAATAGCCTCTCTATTTTGTTCAAGGCCTTTTCCCATCTTTAGACGGATTTTTTTAATTCGCATTTTCTTAACCAACC
Source organism: Desulfatiglandales bacterium (assembly GCA_035529575.1). GTDB lineage: Bacteria > Desulfobacterota > DSM-4660 > Desulfatiglandales > B25-G16 > B33-G16. Next base: position 7,707 of record DATKWM010000075.1, on the reverse strand, counting down.
GACATACTTCCATTGCCCGCTGATTATTGGCGAGAGGTACCGTAGCCCCATAATAGATTGGGCTGATGTAGAAATCCTTTTGGAAATATTCTAATACGGATTTATTTTGGCTTTTGCTCAGAACATCCAAAAGAGCCATCTCAAGGGCACAAATTGCTGCATTATTTTCCTTTCCCTTTGGTGCACTGTCTATAAAATCCCATATCTGCGAAACGTGATTAAACTCCCAAAGAAAAGAGTCTTCTTGAATTAAATTGACTACAGTTTTGGCAGCACTTTCTTGTGATTCCCCTGTGACATAGGATCTGGGTGCACCCTCACCGTATCCTCTTATTTTTCCTTGATTGGCAAGGACCTCGACAATGATATTATTGGCAGAAGACCCTTTTTTACGTGAATGAGAAAAATCTCCTGTAAAAGGAAGGGATATCTTATATATGTTAACTCTATCAATTCTCACGAATTGTAACTCTTCGCTTTAGCTGATAGTCGCATCGAAGGATCAGAGGGCAGGGTAAGAATAAATGTTGTCCCTTTATTGACCTCACTTTTAACCTCAATCGTCCCCTGATGGTCCTGAATATTTTGATGGGTAATAAACAGTCCAAGACCAGTACCGTTATGGATAGTACTTTTATGTTTAGTTGTGAAATAAGGGTCAAATATCTTGTCAATCATAGATTGAGGAATCCCGATCCCGTTGTCCTTAATCTCTATCCGAATACCTTTTCTCCCTCCACTCATGGAGGATTTTGCTGTTAAAATTTCGATCTTTCCCTCTTTAGATGTAAAGTCTACAGCATTGGAGAGAAGATTTAAAATAACCTCTTTCATCTTTTCAGAATCCATTTTTACTTGTCCTATTGAGGTATCAAATTTATGGATAATATCAATCTTCTTTTCCTTGCATTGGGGCGATATGAGGAAGATCATTCTATCAGTCAGGCTATGGAGATCATCTAACTCAAAATGTGACTCTCTTGTATTGACAAGATCGAGGAGTTCTGTAATCAGATTATTAACCCGGCTTGTTTCTTCCATTGCAATTTTATAGAAGTTTGTTCGAAATTCTTCATCGTTGAATTTCTGGGGTAACATCTGTAGGAAGGTTCCTATAGCTGTCATGGGATTCTTGATCTCATGGGCAAGTCTTGCAGCCAGGTTACCCAAAAATGAGAACTTTTCCACCCTGCTCAGCAGGGCATGCGATTGTTTTAGCTCCTTCATCTGTTCTTGTAGTTTGTAGTAAAGTCTTGCGTTTTCAATGGCGATAGCAATTTGAGGTGCAAAGATTTCCAGTGTTTCACGGGTTTCCTTTGGGACACCCTTCCTCTCAACAGCATCCGTGGCAATAACACCAATCACCTTAGATCTGGTTATTAGCGGAACCACATACACCGAGGTAGGTTTTCCGTGCCTCAACATAATGTTTTCTTTTCTCAGACTTGAACTTTTTACCTCGGGAACATACTCTGGTTGTCCCGTACTGGTGACCCTTGCCAGGATGTTGCTTACCCGACGGAGAGGAACCTTGTAATTTTTAATCTCTTCTGGGACTTCAACATCAAAGCCAACACCGTATATATACTCAAGATATCCTTCGTCTTCGTTGACAAGCATGATGAGGGCACGGTTAATCTTACATACGCTAGAAAGAAGGTTCATGATAACAGTCAGCAGTCGGTCCAGGTCCAGTACAGAGAGGATTGCCTTTCCGGTTTCCTGCACAGCCAAAAGCTGCTTTATTTTATAGCTCAGCTCTAAATTCAGCCGGTTTACCTCTTCATATTTTCGCTTAATTACCTTCTTGTCCTCCTCCATTTCCATTATTGTTTCCATGAGAACAGATTTTGAAGAGAAAAATCGTGAAAAAATCTCATGAAATCTGTTCCTGGCAGGCCATTTCAGATGATATTCACAGTATGGAGCACCTTCAAAGTAACAACATTCCTCTTTGAGAGTGAGAGGTCTCCCTCCCCAGATGAGCGGCATAAAAGTATAAGCGCCCTGATTCATCAGGCATATATCTTTTGATACATCCATTTGGAGATCCCAATGCAGGCGGACAACAGCCTCATTTCTTTTAATTTTCAACAACTCCACCCTCTTGCTCTTATTCCATTTGTCATTTATTTTTTGAGCATGTTTAAGGGCTTTTTTATATGACCACAATGCCTTTACTATTATGCCCTGAGCATAACCCAGAGAGGTTTCCTCAACAGCATATCTGGCGATTTTATAGGCAGCCATTTCGTCATGAAGAATCAATTTGGCTCTTTCCAGTAATTTGGAACATACGGTGCATGAGATCCAATTATTGGGATCCCTTAAGAAGCTTTCTGGGTCAGGAAGTGAATCAATCTCAGGGTCAAGGTTTTCCAACAGGCCGGAACAGTTTCCACAATTGTATTCTTTTATATAATCCAGGATGGCTTTGGAATTTATGCAGCTTGTTTCTTTTTTCATGCAAATAAAAACACTTTTTAAGACTTAAAATGTTAAATCACGTGTGCTTCTTTGACTTGACATCCATTTTTTATATTTTTCTGTTAGACTGGGCACCAATTCCCTGAAAGTGAAGAGACTTTCTGCTTTTACATTAAATATCCCCCTATTGTTACCCCTGAAACAGGTGTCAGGAATCATATCATCCCTTAAAGCATGGGCAGGCAGCCTAAAGAAAGGCATCATATTTGAGATAGTTGCCTGAAGTTTTGGTGTATTATTGGATAGATTAAAGATCTCTCTCATATATGCAAGAACTGTTTCAAAGTTTAAATCCTTCGAAGGCTGTCTGACAATATTCTGGCCAAAAACACCGTCATCATCAAAAACAACATCGGGTAGGGCCAAGGAAATGTCGTAAAGCCTGGTTTTTGGGTATACCCTGCATTCTCCAACCTTAAAAACATACCCTCCAGGCCCATTGTTTTCTGATAACCCTTTAGCAAAAAGAAGGCTTTCTTCAAGGTCTCTTTCTGTATCTCCCGGATACCCTGCAATCATAAAAACCATTATTGGGATTTCATTTCTTACGGCTTCCTTAAATATAGCTATGGTGTTGGAAATATATTTCTGATAGTGAGCTCTATCCCTCACCTTATTCATTCTTCTTAATGTATTATAACTTGCTGATTCAAATCCAAGTGCCATCATCCCACAAACATCCGCAATTTGAGGGATTATAGACGTATCCAGGACATCACAACGGGTCTCAAAATTAATTTTCATGTCTAATGATCGAAGAAAAGGAAATAAATCAAAAGATTTAAAAAGGGCATCACTGATCATAAGGGTATGGGTGTTGCTTTGATGTGACAAATCTGTTAGGTCTCTTCGGACAATCCCTGGAGGAACCTCTTTCCTGAGCGGTCGTATGAATTCTTCCATGCAAAAATTACAATGATAGGGACATCCACGACTGAAGGCATAAGGCAGAATATCATATGCCCTTGGGTACCTTAATAATTCCAAATTTAGGAGGGCCTTTTTCTTAAGATCAAATCGTGGGCCTTTCTCGGTTAAATGGATTTGACCATCTTTTTTCCATGCCAGGTTCTGAATATCCTTTTTTATCGGGTTTTCGCCCCTCTCCAAAAGCTGGATTATTTTAAGTGCCGGGAGTTCACCCTCACCAATTACGATCAGGTCAACCGCTGATGTTCTGGACAATATTTCCTCATAGTAGATAGTGGGGAAATAACCCCCTAAAAAGATAAAAATATTTGGATCGCACCCTTTAATGAGCTCACATAAGTGGAGTGTCTCTTCAGCCTGAGCAATAGCCGTACACGAAATCCCTATACCCTTTGGTCTTATTTCTGATATGTCATTTAGAAGTTCTCTGTATATCTTCTCTTTTCCTTCCTGGGTAAGAGGTAATCCATAATCCACAGATATAGAAATAATCCCAATTTCTAATTCGGGAATGTTGGATTTAACAAAGCTTGCAATCTCCATGATGGGTAATGGATATGCGGGCACATAAATACCTATGTTTTTTGAAATAGGTTCAATGAATAAAATCAAAGCAATCCCCCTAATTCTTTATCACATTCGAGACCTCGATACATTTTCATATAACTTTACCAAGCGCAGGTTTTAACGATGGGAAAGGGGTTGGTCTTTCAACCCTGATGCCTGAGCCTGAAAGCGTTTTTATCTTTATATAGTTTTTCCACTGATACCATTCTTCAGGATAGGAGTAAATATATTGTTCAAAAAATTCTAAAATAGCCTTTCCTACTGAAGAAGGGGTATTGCAAAATCTCAATAATATATCCTGATAGCTCTCTATAATTAAGCTATATTTCCCCAAGTTGAACCGATGTAGAATTCCGAAAATGACCTCAGCTCCCGCTTTTCTCTGTATAAGATTGATAGTTTTATCTACTCCTATCATCTTCCCCAGAAAAAATATTTTCTCTTTTTGAGAAGGCTTCCATTCTTCAATCTCATCACATTCAATAAAAACTATTCGGTTTTCTTTTAACTCCTGGATTATTGAGGTTAGAACTCCGTTTTTTTGAATGGCGTCAATAATCTTCAACCCCAAATTATTCGTTTTCGTATATAATGTATTTTTTAAATCATTGGTTTCAAATTTGGCAATTACCGAAATGGGGTATTTTTTCAAGGCTAAAAATATTGGAATATATTCGATGCCACCATAGTGTCCGGTAACAAACAGTACACCTTTACCATCTCTCAATGCATTATCCAATTTGTTCAAACAATGTATTTCTATGCGTTCTTCAAAAAAAATTTTTAATCCCTCTATCTTCTCATAGGCATTAAAAAGTTTTTCATAATAATGAGATATTATCCCTTGAAAGACGTTCCTTTTGATGGTTTTCATTTCGGATTTGCTTCTACAGCCTTCAAATACGCTTTCAACAGCTTCTTCAATTTTATACTTCTCTTTTCTGTTGAAAAAAAAGTATAATTTTCCAAGAATGATGATATAAAGAAAGACAGCCTCCCAACTCAATCTCTTATAAAGAAAAACGTTAAATCTCAGCTGCAAAAATTTGCTCAGACTTATTCGCATAATAGTTAGTCCCTTCTTTTTATTAAGTTATTTTTGCTCCCTCTACATAAATCAAAAAAATGCTCTCAACATACGTGCCAAATCGTGAATGCATTATCCCCACTTAAAAAATAACCTACACTTTAAAAGGTAGTATTTTTCATTGTATCCTAAATTCTTCTTCCCATGGTCATTTCAGGAAAGCGTAATGTACATAAATAATAATTCTGAAAAGAGATTCTAAAAGTTTGCTTTCCTAAAATAAAAAATTTAATCTTAGACTGCACAAAAATCTGTGCAAACATGCACAATATTAGGTGCATATTTTTGAAAGTTTATCTTGATATGCCTGGCTTTATCTGGAGCGAAAACCTTGACGCCCATTAAATTCTATGCTCATATAGTTTCGCCCTGGAAGACTATCTCTGTCGTAAACCACCATTTTTTAAGGTTTAAAGAATTAAACATGGGAGTTAAATAATGGCAGAAGTCGAAAAAAGAGCTACAATTCTTGTTGTTGATGATGAACATGGGGTTCGCCAGTCATTTTATATGGTTTTAAAAGATGAATTTAAAGTCTTTTTAGCCGAATCTGGGAACGAAGCGATAGATGTCTTTTCAAAAAACACCATTGATTTAATCCTTCTTGATATCCTCTTGCCTGATAGTGACGGTCTCGATTTACTGGAGAGACTGAAGGAGATGGATCCAAATACTGAAATTATCATGGTGACTGCGGTCAAAGAAATTCAGACAGCTGTAAACGCAATCAAGCTAGGTGCGTACGAATATATCATTAAACCATTCGTTGTTGATGAGGTAATATCAGTTATTCACCGAGCCCTGGAAAAACACAGCCTTGTAAAAGAGGTTACCTATCTTAAGTATGAACTGGAAAGGCATCACCCTTTTGAAAAGATGGTGGGTGAAGATAAGAAGATGAGGAAAATCTTTGAGCTGATAGCAACGATCGCTCAAAGCAATGGAACGGTTCTTATCCAGGGAGAAAGCGGAACAGGAAAGGAACTGGTTGCCAGAGCCATACATCGCCGCAGTTCCAGAAAGGATCATCCTTTTGTAGTTATTAATTGCGCTGCAATACCGTCAACGCTTATGGAAAGTGAGATCTTCGGTCATAACAAAGGGGCCTTTACAGGAGCTATTCATACCTCTATAGGAAAACTGGAGATTGCCCATAAAGGTACTGTCTTTCTCGATGATATCGAGTCTCTGGATATCAATATGCAGGGCAAACTCCTCAGAGTTATTCAGGAGAAAGAATTCGAAAGATTGGGAAGCACCAAAGTAATCGAGATTGATGTAAGATTCATCGCTACTTCCAATAAAGATTTAGAGGAGCTCATCTCAAAAGGAGAATTTAGGCAGGATCTCTTTTATCGGCTGAATGTCTTTCCAGTAAAACTGCCTCCCCTGCGAGAGAGAAGGGATGATATTCCTTTACTCCTAGACCACTTTTTGAAGATACATTCAAGAGATAGGAATCTACAGGCAAAAAGCTTTTCTCAGGACGCTATTAAAATATTGATGAAATATGATTGGCCTGGCAATATCCGGGAGCTTGAAAATTTAGTCGAAAGATTGTCTACCCTATGTAAAGAGCCCATTATTCATCTCAAGGATATCCCGATGTTTACTATAACTAAAACAGAAATTAAGAATATGCCCCTTAAAACGGCAATCAAAACATTTGAAAAACAGTATGTTGGTGCTGTCCTTGAAAGTGTTAACTGGAATAGAACCAAGGCGTCAGAAATACTAGGCATTCATCGTAACACACTTTTGGCTAAAATAAATGAATTGGGCATGAAGATATAAAGATTATATTTATTCCCTCCTTTTCCGCCTATCATTTTAAGATCTCTCGTAACTACCCAGGTTGTCAGGTTCAAGGTTCACAGTTCAGGGGTTCAACTTGGAGCCATGAACCATTGCCCATGCCAAGACTCCTCAACCGGCTCATGAAAAACCCCCATTTAACTGTTAATGGTTCAGCAAATAATCATTGAACCGTGAACCCGGAACTTTGAACCTGTGTAGTTACAATCTCTTTTGATATCTATTTCTCCATAAAAATTGCAAATTATACCCTGAATGCACAAAAAAATGTGCATTTCTGCACAAAGGAATTGGCATGTGATATTCATTATATAGCATAAATATCATAATATCAATACGTTATGGATGGCACGACAATTGCGTTTAAAAATAAAATCATTTCTAATGAAATTATAGAATTGCGAGGGTGTTATATTGAAAATTCGAAGGCTGCGAGCACTGCACGGGACGTAAATTTATAAAGATATTGACAGGCCTTAATCATTAGAGCTTTGCAAAACCTTATTCACCCTGTGGAATTCCCGCTCTGCGGGACCCCCTTTGGGGGATTCCACAGGGCAGGTTTTTGGAACCCCAATGAAGAGGGTGGACTTTTCTGAAGTGACTGGTGGCCCGCACCGAGCCTCTCGGCCTAGAGTCGTTCGACCTAGAGGCTCTCGACAGGCTCGAGGCCGAAAGGCTTGGCCGAGTCGAAGGGCGCTGTTTTTTCGCAACTTATCAGTGGGGGAAATCCCGCCTGAAGCGGGAAGAAGGCAAACCTGCCCGCCATCGCGAGCCGCTCAGGCGAGGCGGGCGGGACTCCCCCATAGATAAGTTGCTGA
>DATKWM010000074.1:0-15813 GCA_035529575.1 Desulfatiglandales bacterium | reverse complement strand
TCTACTGGCTCTTCAGTTGGAAAACGTTCTTCAGGATATTCAGCCTCTGCTGTTTTGCCTGCCCTATCCAGCATCTGCATTCTCCAGGCAATAATCTCTGTTGTATACCTTTTATTTCCATCCCGATCCTCCCAATCTCTCGTTTGTAAACTCCCTTCTATATAAACGAGGCTGCCTTTATGCAAGTATTCACCACAGATCTCCCCCAGTCTTCTCCAGGCCACGATTCTATGCCATTCAGTCCTCTCTTGCTTTTCACCTTCTTTATTTGTCCATTGATCCTTTGTGGCTATTCTAAAGTTAGCAACAGCTGCTCCACTTGGTGTGTATCGTAATTCAGGATCGGCACCAAGGTTACCAATTAACATTACCTTATTTAAACTCGCCATAACTACCTCCCTCTTATAGAAAATGTGTAGAAAAAATGTATCACATTAGATAAAATTTTCAACATAAAATATCGTAACATTTTAGCTTTTTGAAATTACCTCATGCGTCTCACCTATGATATCTCTGTGGCCTAAAGGCCAGGGGAAGTTTTCAAAGAGCTAAAATATTACAAAATATCTAATTCATAACCAATAAGGTTACCATACCTTTTTATTAAATCTGATATAATAATCTTCGCCCTTGTCTTTGATCCAATCGTTTCAGGCCTGCATTGTGAGCCCATTTCAGGGCCATTGAATATTCCTCTACTGAGATCCTGTTATTAAGATATTCATCCTGATATGCGGTACCACACGGCCTATATTGATCCATAACATTTACATATGTATTATATGATATCTCTTTAGAGAGAAATTCCATAATATCCTTGGTTCCGGCAATCTCATGAGGCATTACAAGGTGCCGCACCAGCAACCCTCTTTCAGCGATACCGTTCTTGTCTATTGTTAAATCACCGACCTGGGCATACATTTCTTTAAAGGCCCTAATGGCAATTTCTCCGTAATCCGATGCACTGCAATATCTATCTGCCCATTTTTTATCCCAGAATTTAAAATCAGGCATATAGATATCAATAATGCCTTCCAGGAGCTTAAGGGTTTTCACCCTCTCATAACCACCACTATTATATACTATTGGAATATGTAGACCATGCTCTACAGCCAGTAAAAGAGCTTCCAGAATCTGAGGAACAACATGGGTAGGTGTAACCAGGTTTATATTATGACAACCCTTGTTTTGCAACGCTATCATTATTGCTGCTAAATCCTTTGCTTCCATCTCTATCCCCTCACCGAGATGGCTTATCTCATAGTTCTGGCAAAAAGAGCAGCGGAGATTGCAAAAGGAGAAAAAGATGGTACCTGAGCCAAATCTGCCAACCAGAGGTTCTTCTTCTCCAAAATGGGCATTATAGCTCGCAACCTTTGCCCTTGTACCAGTTTGGCAGACCCCTTTTTCGTTATTTAAACGGTCAACTGCACACTGTCTGGGGCAAAGGCTACATTTCTTTAACAAATTAGTAGCCTTTTCCGCCCTTTTTAGAAGTTGGCCTTCTTTGTATAATTGAAGATAAGAGGGCACATACATAATAAATAAGTATCTAAAGAGAGCTTTGCATAACTCATATTTCCTTAAAGAGGATGGGCTTTTCTTCAGTTTCCCGATCCAAGGATCGGGACTTAGTCTTTTCAGTAACTTATCTATGGGGGAGTTTTGCCCCTCTTCCCGCTTCCTGCGGGATTTCCCCCACTGATAAGTTGCGAAAAGACAGCGCCCTTCGACTCGGCCGAGCCTTTCGGCCTCGAGTCGTTCGACCTGGAGGCTCTCGACAGGCTCTAGGCCGAGAGGCTCGTCGCGGTCCACCAGTCACTTCAGAAAAGCCTACCCTCTTCATTGGGATGACAAAAATTGTCAGGTTTTGCAAAGCTCTAAAAATACCTAAATTGGTTGAAACAGTTTAATTGGTTTGATTAGTTGAATTAGTTAACAAATAAAACCAACTAAACAAATAAAACTTATTAAACAGATTAAATTCTATTGCTTTGGAACCCTCAAATTTCTTCGCTCTATCATCCTCTTTTTTATCTCTTTTTCAAATCCTCTATCACCAGGATGATAGAATATCTTTTTCCTGATTTTTTCAGGCAGGTACTCCTGTTTTACCTGATTCTCCGGGTAATCATGAGGATAAATATAGCCTTGAGAGTAACCTATCTCTTTCATCAGTTTTGTTGGAGCATTCCTCAAGTGCATGGGTACTGACTGAGGACCTGATTCTTCAATCTCCTTTATTACGGATTTCTCTGCTGAATAAAGTGTGTTGCTCTTTGGGGCTGTAGCTAAATAAACGACTGCCTGGGCAAGAGAAAGTTTTGCTTCTGGTGGGCCTATTCTTTCCCAGGACTGATAGGCAGTGAGTGCTATTGTAAGGGCATTGGGATCAGCAAGGCCAACATCCTCAGAGGCAAAACGAATAAGCCGCCTGCCTATAAAAAATGGATCCTCCCCTGCTTCCAGCATCCTATAGAGCCAGTAGATAGAGGCCTGAGGGTCACTTCCCCTCATGCTCTTATGAAGTGCTGATATAAGATTGTAATGTTCCTCACCGTTTTTGTCATAGGTGAGGGGTTTTTTATTCAAGGCACGTGCGACAGTCGCCGTGTTTAATACTCTTTTATTATTTGTATCTGGTTTAAGAAAATAACTGGCAGACTCCAAGTTGTTAAGCGCACATCTCACATCTCCATGTGAGATACTTATGATATATTTTAAGGCATTTTCTTCAATTGTAATATTTAGATCCCCAAGCCCCCTCTTTTTATCTTCAAGGGCCCTGTTCAAAATGATGGCCATATCCTTAAATCCTAAAGGTTTCAAGGTCATAACCCTGGTTCTTGAAAGCAGTGGTGGTATAATTTCAAATGAGGGATTCTGGGTGGTAGCTCCAATGAGAATGATCAGGCCATTTTCGACATGGGGCAAAAAGGCATCCTGTTGTGCCTTATTAAAACGATGAATCTCATCGACAAAGAGAATAGTCGGTTTTAGCTCATACCTAAATGTCTTTTTTGCTGAGTCAATTACTTTTCTTAACTCCTTCACCCCAGAGAAGACTGCCGAAAATGATTGAAAAGGGCAATTACTGTATTGTGCTATCAACCTTGCAATGGTTGTTTTGCCTGAACCTGGTGGTCCCCAGAATATTATTGAATACAGATTGCCTGTCTCGAGTGAGCTTCCTAATGCCCTTGACGGACCGAGAATGTGATCCTGCCCTAAGACCTCTTCAATCCTTTCCGGTCGCATTCGGGTTGCGAGAGGTATTGTTTTGAGATCCATTATTTTGTCCTGCCGGCATTATAATTGAACAAGATATAATTGCTCAAAATCCTGTGGATTGAAATTTATTGCTTTTTTAGGACATGGGTGTCTTTTTTTGCTTATGCCCTTTTAAATATAGTTTAAGCTTAGTTGTCGTTTCAAAATGGTTTATAGAGACGGATCATATGACTCTAAGGCCAAGTTGCTATAAACCATTTTGAAACGACATGGCACGGCGCCCTATTCGAAGGGCATAACAAAAAAAGATACCCATGCCCTTCCTTAAATCATCGAGCAGATACAACAAGATCGTTAACAAGATTTACTGTGTTATCTATGTAAAGAGGTGTGCTCAAAACGAGATCTAAACCAGCGTCTTTGATCTTCTTGCTGTCCAGTTCCCGATCCCATCCTTTAATAAGCATAATAGGTGTTCTTTGACTGATTTTCTTGATTCTTTTTGCTACACTCAAACTGCCTGTCCCAGGCAGGGGAATATCAATGATAACCAGGTCAAATTTTCCCTTGCCCTTTTCAAATTTTCTTATCCCGTCAAAACCGACTGAAGAGGTAACTACAGTATGTCCTTTAGCCCTCAGTATCCTGGCCAATATATCCCTGATGACATACTCATAGACGATAACAAGGATGGTGGTTTCTTTTGCTTTCCTTTTTGCTAACTCTTTCATGAATAGATTCTCACGAAAATCCACTTTTAAAAAAATCAGAAAATTTTTTATCTAAAAAAGCTTGAAGCTATTTTTTCTTTACCATATGATAACGTTAGGCTTCGTTAAAATGTATCTAATTTAATAAAATCCGTCAAACATATATGGCAAAGAAAGAAAAAAATATATCCATAGTAAAAGATCAAATCCCTTTTGTACACCTGCACGTTCATACTGAATTCAGTTTGCTCGATGGGGCAATACGAATAAATGAAATGCTAAAAAAGGCCGCCAGCCTTGGCATGGATTCGGTGGCAATTACTGATCATGGAAATATGTTTGGGGCGGTGGAGCTTTATTCACAGGCCACTGAGGCTGGCATCAAGCCAATCATAGGCTGTGAGGCATATATAGCACCTGGGAGCAGGATGAATAAATCACCGTCGACAGACGGACAGCCAAATGCATATCACTTGGTTCTTCTTGCCATGGATGAGACTGGTTATAGGAATCTGAGCAGGCTTGTCGCCTTGGGCAATCTGGAGGGTTTTTATTATCATCCCAGGATCGATATGGAGCTGTTAAAGAGATATAATGCGGGATTAATTGCCCTTTCAGCATGTCTCAAGGGACATGTTCCCTATTCTCTAAGGAACGGAAGAGTGGAAAATGCCAAAAAGTATGCACTCGAGCTGGCATCGATATTTGACCATGACCGATTCTATTTAGAGATAATGGCCAATAAAATGCCTGAGCAGATTGCTGTTAATAAAGCTTTACAAGAGTTAGCACAAGACCTGTCTCTTCCTCTGCTTGCCACCAATGATTGCCATTATCTCAATAAGGAAGATGCTGAGGCACATGATATCCTTTTATGCATCCAAACAGGCAAGAGTGTTGATGATCCAAACAGGCTAAAATTTTCTAATAATGAGTTTTATTTTAAATCGCAAGCAGAAATGGCTCTTGATTTAGATGAATTTCCCGAAGCACTAAGCAATACCCTGAACGTGGCTAAAAGGTGTAACTATGAGATGGAATTTGGCCACTATAAATACCCTGTTTTTCAGGTGTCAGGTAATCTTAGCCTGGAAGAAAAATTCGCCAAAGAGGCACAGGAGGGTTTGGAGAAGAGATTGGTTCGAAAAGAGGCCCTTGAGGGACCGATATCTGCTGAATTAAAAAATGAATATGAGAAGAGATTGGCCTATGAGCTAAAAACCATTAATGAAATGGGTTTTGCAGGTTATTTCTTGATAGTGGCAGATTTTATAGACTATGCAAGAAAATCAGGCATTCCTGTTGGTCCGGGAAGGGGATCTGCTGCCGGTTCCCTTACAGCGTATGCACTAAAAATAACAGATATTGATCCAATCAAATATGGTCTCCTGTTTGAGCGTTTTCTAAACCCTGGCCGAATAAGTATGCCTGATATTGATATCGATTTTTGCATTAAGAACAGGGATAGAGTGATTGATTATGTCAGTAACAAGTATGGAAGAGAAAATGTCTCTCAGATAATAACCTTTGGAAAAATGAAGGCCCGGGCTGTGATAAGAGATGTTGGCCGATCTCTTAATATGTCGTATGCAGAGGCTGATAGAATTGCCAAACTTATTCCAGAAGGAATTAATATTACATTAGATGAGGCAGTAGATGCTGAGCCACAGCTTAAGACCATGGAAGAGGGAACCGATGATGAAAGAAGACTTTTGAGGATTAGTAGATCCTTAGAAGGTTTAACCAGACATGCCTCCACCCATGCCTCCGGTATAGTGATATCTGATAGGCCTTTAGTTGAATACCTACCCCTGTTTAAAGGACCAAATGGGGAGATTATGACCCAATACACCATGGATCAGGTAGCACAGCTTGGGCTCATCAAATTTGATTTTTTAGGGCTTAAGACCTTGACCGTTATCCAGGATACATTAAACCTCATAGAAAAGACAACAGGCCAGGCTATTACGTTAGATGAAATAAAAATGGGGGATAATGAAACTTTTCAGTTAATCAGTGGGGGGAAAACTACCGGTGTATTTCAACTGGAAAGTGCTGGCATGAAAGAACTCCTAAGGAATCTCAAACCTGGTGTTTTTGAAGACATAGTTGCATCAGTTGCCCTTTATCGTCCGGGTCCCCTGGGCAGCAACATGGTTGATGATTTTATTAAAAGAAAACATGGAGAAATTAAAAAGACGTATCTTTTGCCTCAATTGGAAGAGATTCTGAATGAGACATACGGGGTTATTGTGTATCAGGAACAGGTTATGCGAATTGCCCAAGTACTCGCCAACTATAGCCTTGCAGAGGCAGACTTATTGCGCAAGGTTATAAGTAAAAAAAAGGCTGATGAGATGGCCCAGCAAAAAGAACGTTTTTTAGCAGGGACAGGCCAGAATGGATTAAATAGTAATAAGGCAGGGCATGTGTTTGATTTGATAGAAAAATTTGGAGGTTATGGTTTTAATAAATCCCATTCAGTAGCCTATGCTATGATAGCGTATATTACGGCCTATCTAAAAGCCCATTATCCAGTGCAGTTCATGGCTGCTCTGCTTACAGAGGATATGGGAAGCCAAGATAAAACTATTAAAAATATCGCTGAGTGCAAGGAAATGGATATACCTATACTTCCTCCTGATATAAACGAGAGTCAAGTAGATTTTTCTGTTGTTGGGGAGAGTATTCGGTTTGGTCTGGCTGCAGTAAAAAATGTTGGGTTTAAGGCCGTAGAAGCGATTGTTCATGAGAGAGAAAGAAAAGGGCCTTTTGTGTCGCTGAGAGATTTTTGCAAGAGGGTAGATAAATCAAAGGTGAATAAGAGGGTATTAGAAGGTTTGATCCAGTGTGGTGCCTTTGACTTTACACGTGTGTTTAGATCAAGACTTTTTGCATCCCTCAATGATGCCATTGCTTTTGGTGGGATTAGTGAAGACCCGAATCAGCTGAATATGTTTGACCTCTTTTTATCCAAGGAAGAAGAAGATAGTTCATTTGAACCTATAGATGTTGACGAATGGGCGGATGATGAAAAGTTACGGAAAGAAAAGGAATCTCTCGGGTTTTATATCACTGGTCATCCCTTAGATAGATTTGCAGATGTGATAAACCAGCTTACAACTACAACAACACAGGATCTTGCTGGAGTTAAAGACAAATCTACTGTTAAGTTAGCCGGTCTCGTTAATACCATGCGGATAAAGAGGACAAGAAAAGGGGAAAAGATGGCAATCATTAATGTGGAAGACAAGAAAGGCTTCACTGAGGTTGTAGTGTTTCCAGATGTGTTCGCTCGATGTGCCACCTTACTAAATGATGACAGACCTCTTTTAATAACAGGAGATGCCGAAGTAAGCGATAACATGGCAAAGATTAGGGCCCAGGATATAGTTACCCTGGAAACAGTAAAGCAAAGAACCATTAATTCAATAGTAATACCAGTTTCACAGGGAGGACTTAATCGCTCCAGCCTCATGAAGTTAAAAGACCTCATCTTTAGATATCCAGGAGAATGCCAGCTTAAGTTTAGGGTCAACCTTGATGATAACAACAAGGCAACTGTCGCCACCCATAATCGGTATAGCATTATGCCTGAAGAGAATCTGATTAAAGAGATTGAGTCTCTTATAGGAGCGAAAGTGATATGTGAAGTGTAAGCCGGTCCAGTAAACGACGGACACAACATAAAACGAAAATAGGTAACATTTTAGCTCTTTGAAAACTCCCCCTGGCCTTTATTAAAGGCCACAGAGGTATCCTTGGTGAGACGCATAAGCATGGAGATGTCTTTTTTTACATCATGCCCTCTAACAGGGGGCCTCAGCGTGCCGCTTCAAACCGTGTGCACGAGCACCTCGTCATTGTTTTCTAGGAACTTTGTGTGTGTGCACCTGTTTGAAGCGGCCTACCAATTCGTCTTTGTGAGGGCATGATAAAAAAAGACATCTCCATGCTCATTCACAAGGTAATCTATAAAGAGCTAAAATGTTACGAAAAAAGGAATTTTTCTATGGAACGAAAGATACAAAGCCTGGCAAGTTTAGGAACAAAAAGTTTTACTGCATATCTGGATGAGGTGAGCCTAAGAAATGGAAGAATAAGCAAGCGTATTCGAATTGATCACCCGGAGGCTGCAGCGATTGTCCCCTTTGTTTCAGATGAAGAAATTATAATGGTCAAGCAATACAGGTATGCTTTAAAAAGGGAGACGCTTGAGATTCCTGCAGGTAAGATTGATAAAGGTGAGAGCCCTGAGGAATGTATAAAAAGAGAACTAATAGAAGAGACAGGCTTTGAGACGAAATTTATCCAATGGCTTTATACCTATGCCCCTGCCATTGGATACTCTAATGAGCTTATCCACCTTTATTTAGGTAGGGATCTCAAGAAGGTAGAGACAAAAATTGATGAAGATGAAATATTATCCCTTGAGATCTTGACCCTTGATGAGGTGATAGGGATGATCAGGAACCATAAGATAATTGATAGCAAGACTATAATAGCACTGTCTTTTATCAGGTCTCTCATTTAAAGGAAATCCTACGCGGAACTATTTCTTTTTTTCTTTTGGGATTTTGTCAGGAGGGTAGATATATTTAGTATCTATATCGTAGGTCCAGGGCAGGCCCCACCATTGCCATCCATAAAAACGGCGATGATTGTAACCGGGGATCTTGTTTCTGTGAGCTAGTTGTCTATAAAATTTATGCCTATTTTGATCTTCAAAAGATGGAAACAACGGACCCTCAAATCCATCCTTTACGTTATAAACATTTTTAAAGTCATGTTTTATAAGCTTTTTGGCTGCCAAGATACTCCTGGTACCATCTCTGCATATTATTAGAAGGTTGTTAGTTTTTTGAAACTTCTTGCTAATTTCTTCTACAAAGTCTTTATTATTATTGCTGAATTGATATGTCCAGCTCTCCCCCTTTTTTACAAGTTTATTGGTTAGGAAAAAGCAGGGGAATAGATACGCCATTGGCGGGTGTCCTATCAATTGATATTCCGCTCTCGTCCTGACATCAATCAGATATGTATTCGGGACAGTATTGAGCATGTCATAGGCCTCAATGGATAAGATATCTTTAGGCTCTTCTGCCCAAATAGGTATCTGAAAAAAGGTAATTAACCACATGAATGATCCTAACAAAATAATAAATAATTTTTTCATGTTAATCGACTTTCTCCTTAGCTATTTTTATCTAACTCATGTAGGATTACGAATGAATTAAACAAAGTTACATCTTTTTGTCAATAGTAAATCGTAACTAATCAGGTTCAAAGCTTTAAGGTTCACCGTTAAAAAGCGATATATTGCCGAAGGTTTTGATTCCGAGACGAATGTGGAATTCATCCGGTTCTTACGATACGCTAAGTGGTCTTGCACGGAAGTTTAGACCTGCCTACTATAAGTCTGGCGGGCCAGTACGCCATCGCCCTCGCTCAGGTCTTGCCCGACGGACGGCAGGCAGGCTTGAACGGTGAACCGGACAACCTGGGTAATTATAAAATAAATCTTTTTGAAGCAGCTATTAGTATAGCAGGAAACTTTTTTTGACATTAACAACGTTTATATATACCATACTAAGAAAAAGGATTATCTGCTGTCGCAGTAAGGGATGATGATCTTGACAGGATCATTGAGATAGACAACCAGGTTCTTGGAGAAAATAGACCAGATTACTGGGAAAAAAAGATTGAGCTGACAGAAAAGAAATCTCCCCTCCCGTCTCTTGTAGCAGAAATGGAGGGCAACGTTATAGGTTTTATTTTAGGGGATGCAAGTGGATGGGAGTATGGCGTGCCGCAGAATATTGGCTGGATAGACACGATCGGAGTTGACCCATCGTATCAGAAAAAGGGTGGGGCCAGGATGTTAATGGAAGAAATGCTCAATTATATGAAAAAGGTAGGTGTCGATACGGTATACACCTTTGTAAACTGGCGGGAATGGGGCCTTCTTCAATTTTTTGATGCCATGGGATTCAAAAGAGGTGATATAATCAACCCTGAATTTAAGATTGAGGATTGATCAGCTGAATTCCTTTGATAGTCCAGAAACTCCGGACACTCGTCTTTAAAAAGACATTTTTTCTGACATATTCGAACATCTATTCGGGGATTATTCTTTTTCCTCATGCAAAATATATAATCTGCCACCAGGTTTCCTTTCTCAAGTTGTTTACAATTAAATATAGTTATATTATAATTTTTATATTTAATAATGTAAAGAAATTAATATGTCAACTATTTTTAACAAAATATTTAGAATAATTAAAAAAGAGCTATTTTATTTTTCAAGATAACCCTAAAGATAAAGAAGATTGGACCATAAGAGTAATAAATCCTCACATACTCCGGGGTGGGAGAGGATTTTTCCTCTTTTTTTACCATTGGATTGATTTTTCAGATGGATGAGGTATGGCAAAAAGATCAAACTTCCTGATTTTACTATCTTTACTCATTATACCTATTTTACCAACAATTGTATTGCCTTATATACTCCCTTCATCTCAGATTATAGCGATTATGACCAATAAATTTGCTCCTATCAAGACATTAACAATAACCCAACATACAAAAATTAAGAACTTATATCAGGAAAAGGAAACGGCTTTTGGCGAGATTGTCTCTTTAGGTTCCCCTTATCTCTACAGATCGGAGATTCCAGGTCAACTTGGTAAGCGCCTCATAATCCATAACAATTCAAAAACCTTGAGAATTGTTAATGGGAGGATTACCTATGATGAGGAAAGTTATGATTTTATTTATCGTTTTTTTCTTCTATCACACGATCCAGAGCGATTATTAGCAATGCTTAATAAGGTGGGCATAAACACCGATAAGGTATCCCTCACGAGGTTTGAGGGCACTATAGCATACCTGATTGGGGAGAAAAATGAGGAAAGCGCCAGGCTTCTTGTTGATAAGGAACTATTTTTACCCCTCCTTCTCAAATATGGTGATTACCGATTTCGTTTTTCCAACTATATTGAGTTCATGGAGCATGCCTGGTATCCGTTCCAGATTGTCTATTCATATAAAGGAGAAGTAATAGAAGAATATACTGTAATGGACATTAAAGCAAACTTACCTATTGATGTATCTCTTTTTGATATACCCCTCATCAGGGGTAAATTCATTCAGAGTGAGCTTAAGCAGCAAGAGGAGTAATTAAAAATCTAAAACCAAAGTCTCACCTGAACTATTTTTCTATGCAGATTTACGTGCGTCTGCAGTTTAAAGCATTACAAAAGATATTATTGTGCATATTCAAAACAAAAATAAGGCAGAAAATTGATCGCCTATGCCCGAAGTTTCCCCAAAGATATATGTTCAGGTCGCCGTTGCCCTTCCAATTAGCGGAACATTCACCTATACAGTAACCGGAGAGCTCATAGAGAAGGTAGCAGTGGGCAAAAGGGTCCTTGTTTCCTTCTCAGGACGAAAGATAACCGCGTATATTCTTAGGATTATCCCGCCCGAAAAAAGAAGAGGTGTAAAGGACATAATCACTGTCATTGACGTGTACCCACTTTTCCCTCCACAGATGGTTGAATTCTTTGAATGGCTGTCTCACTATTATCTATACCCAATTGGCCTGGTAATAAAAGGTGCCCTCCCACCAGGGTTAAATGTGCGAACCTCTGATGGCACAAGGATGCCCTCCAAGGGATGGCTGGACAGGGTTGGCCTTTTAAAAATGGTGTTCATTACAGTAAAGAAAGGGGCAACTATTGACAGATCACTTTTTGATCGGAAAAGGCTTCCCAGAAATGAAGATAAATTTTTAGAGATGATGATCAAAAAGAAAGAGGTTTCCTTGCGTGAGATAAAAAATGCCTTTAGCAATGGGGCCTATCTCGTGGATAAATGGGTGACGAGTGGATTTTTGAAAAAAACCCGCAGACCGGTTGCGAAGGATATAGTAGATGAAATCCTTTTTATTTCACTTGACCCACCTCCTCTTAATTCAAAACAAAAGGAGGTGGCAGAAAGGATATCCGAAAAACTTAAAGGCGATGCCTTTTTTACCTATCTACTACATGGCATAACTGACAGCGGTAAAACAGAGGTCTATTATCATGCTGCCAGGGCTGCCAAAGAATTAGGAAAGCAATCCATAATAATGGTGCCAGAGATCGCCCTGACTGCTTCACTGGCGTCTCTTTTCAAGGCCCGCTTTAACAATAGGGTGGCCATCCTTCACAGCGCTCTTTCAAAAGGGGAACGATATGATCAATGGATCAGGATAGCAAAGGGAGATGCCGATGTTGTTATAGGCGCCAGATCAGCTCTTTTTGCCCCTCTTTTAAAACTTGGTCTTATTATTGTTGATGAGGAACATGATCTCTCCTATAAGCAGGAAGAGAAATTCCGCTACCAGGCAAGGGATGCTGCCATTGTAAGGGCAAAACTCTCAGATGCCGTTGTTATACTTGGTTCCGGAACCCCATCCGTTCAGTCTTACCAGAATGCTGCAATAGGAAAATATGGCTTTCTCACCATGCCAAAAAGGATTCTCAAAAGAGAACTACCAGATATAAAAGTCATAGATATGGCACAATTTGAGAGAAGTTCCGCTGCACAGGACGAGAGTATTATGAGCCCGCCCTTAAAGGAGGCTATCGAGGAAAATCTGACTCAGAAAAAACAAACCATTCTGTTTTTAAACAGAAGGGGATTCAGCTCCCTTTACCTTTGCAGATTTTGCGGAGAGACTATCAGGTGCCCGAACTGTGAGGTAAGTTTGACCTATCATAAATACGGAAACAATTTGCTCTGTCATTACTGTGGCTTTTCCATAAAACCACCGAATAGGTGCCCGGCCTGTAGCACTGAAGACTTAAAACCATATGGGTTTGGTACACAAAGGGTGGTGGAGGTATTAGAGGATCTATTTCCGAAGGCACGGGTAGAGAGAATGGACAGAGATACGATGAAACGTAAGGGGGAGGTACAACAGGTTTTGAAGCGGTTTATGCAGCACGAAACGGATATTCTCGTTGGGACACAGATGGTTACCAAGGGCCACGATTTTCCCAATGTAACTCTTGTTGGGGTAATCTCTGCTGATCTGTCACTTAATTACCCGGATTTTCGTGCTGGGGAGGTTACCTTTCAATTACTTTCCCAGGTGGCAGGAAGAACTGGTAGAGGCAATGTGCCAGGAAAGGTTATCATCCAGACATTCAATCCATCACACTATGCAATAACTGCTACAAAGGATCACAACTATAAGAGGTTTTTTTCCCAGGAAATAGCCCTCAGGCGGCAGGTTAACTATCCGCCTTTTTCCTTAATAGCCAATGTGCGCTTTCTTGGAAATAGCAAAACAAAAACAGAAAAAATAGCGACCCATATTGGAATGAAAATCCGCAACACCATAAAAAAGCAGTCAAAAAGAAAAAGTGCTGTAGAGGTTCTTGGACCTGTTGAGGCCCCTATGGCAAAGCTAAAAGGAAAATACCGGCAGCAGATTCTCATCAAATCCCGCACCTCAAGATACCTCAACCAACTATTAAAAGAGGTAGAAACATTCTCTACCCAGATCCTGAGTTCGAGCGGGGTAAGAATGATAATTGATGTTGATCCGTATCAGATGATGTAAGGCTTTAGGTAGCCGTTCATGGGTTCAGGCCTGCCCTGGCGCGACTTGATATGCATTCTTGGGACGATCGCACTGGATGCTACGATAGATGTTTATACCCGATAAGACAGGGAAGCCAGGTCTGGGCCAGGGGTTCAAAGGTTCAGGGTTCACCAAAACCCGCCTGCAGCCCATAGGGCGGGCATTAATCGCTTATTAGTGAGTTATGAGTGGAGAAGGCATGAAAATGAATCCCGCCCTAGCGGGAAAGATATTGAGGCATGGCAACCTGTCGAGAGCCTCCAGGTCGAACGATTGGCCAGGGAGCTAACTCATAAGGTGTATGGCCTGACAAAGAAGACAAAGTTTGCTGGCGACTTCGGCATGAAGGGACAAATTCAAGATGCAGCAGGTTTACCCCGTTCAATGCGAAGCCTATTTAACTGGGGTTCATCCATGCACAATATTGCAGAAGGTTTCGATTCAGAGACAAATCCGGAGTTTGTTCGTTTTCTTCGGTATGCAAAGCGATCGTGCACCGAAGTCCAGAGTGAGCTTTATGTAGCCTTAGATCAACAATACATAACGAATACTGAATTTCAGGATGTGTATGATCATGCGGGGCGCACCCGTGCTACTATTCGAGGTTTTATTAAGTACTTGCAGGCTTACGACCAACAAAAGAAAGATAACCCTGAACGGTGAACCCTGAACGTTTGAACGCTTAACCTATTTTTAACAGAGATGCAGCATTCTCCCCGCATATCTTTCCTATGGCATCTTTGGACAGACCTGCATCTTTCATCTCCTTGAAGTAACGGCTCGGTTTAATAAGGGGAAAATCGCTTCCAAATAGTATCTTATCTAAGCCCACTATCTTTGTGGAAATAGAGTAAATCTCTTTGTCATAAAGATACGGGGAGGCAGCAGTATCAAACCATGTGTTTTTTAATACCCCTTTGACCACCTTTTTCATTAGATAGTAAAAAAAAATGCCTCCTCCCCAGTGTGCGAGGATGATTTTGCTATCTGGAAAGTAGTGCAGAAAATTGTATATCTCTTTCAGCGTTATAGGGGTCTTTCCAGGGTAGTAATGGCCAACAGATTCATTTGTGTGGAGAAGAATGGGTACGTCAAATTTTTGAGCTATTTCAGCAATGGGCCAAAAGGCTTTAATGGTATCTTCTGAAATAGCGGATGTATAGAATGCCAGTTCTCCGACCCCGGAAAGACCTGATTTCAGGCACCTTTCAAGTTCTTTTTCAGCGTCTTTGGCCAAAGGGAAAAATGTGCTAAAGCCTATCAGTCTGTCCTTGTATCTTTCAACTACATTGAGTATATAGTCATTATTCCGTTTGAAATAATCACTTGTTTTCCATGGGAAGCCAAATACAACTGATTTATCTACTCCCTCATTATCCATATTCCTGATAAGCGCTTCTGCCCCGGCAAGTTTTGACCCAGGAACACTGTAAAGCAACTTGAAAGCTGCTTCACCGTCAAAAAAATCCTCCCTTTTATCCCTGATCTCGACTGGAAAGATGTGGGTATGAAAGTCTATTATCATTAAACTATTTCTCGTAAAGTTCCACTAATACGCCGTGTGACTCTTTGGGATGGATAAACGCGATTTTGGCTCCTCCGGCACCCTTACGTGGTTCCTGATCAATGAGCCGGACCCCCTTTTCCTTGAGCTCTTTCAGGGCCTCATCAATATTTTCTACCCTGAATGCAATATGCTGCACGCCCTCACCTCGGGAGGCAATGTATTTTGCCACAGGTCCATCCGGTGATGTTGATTCAAGCAATTCCAGCTCACTATCGGTAATGGGGAAAAAGCCTGTCTTTACCTTTTGTTCTTCAATGGTCTCTGTCTTCTGGAGTTTTAATCCCAGTATATCAGTAAAAAATTTTTTCCCCTCCTCAATGCTATTGACAGCTATTCCTATGTGGTCAATGTGTTTTATTTTCATGCCTATCTCCTTTTTATTGATGTACGTTGTGTGCTGTGAGTAGATTTTTTGAATTATCCCCAACTGAATTAGTCTTATTTTTTAATTAGCCACAGACCTGTGCAGACACACACAGACCTTTTTCCTCTGCCGACCCCGGTTAAATAGGCCCGCCCTGTTGGGAGTCCCGCCTGGAGCGGAAATTCCACAGGGCAAGCATTGGCAGAGGAAAAGGTAATGTCCTTACGGGCAGTTAAAGAATGAATCGTTTTATCTCAGCTTTCGGATGTATAAAGTTAACTAAAAGACCTATTTTAAATCCAGT
>DATKWM010000073.1:0-8072 GCA_035529575.1 Desulfatiglandales bacterium | reverse complement strand
TACCCCATCCACACCGGCAAATTGGAAGGGGTGAATAACAAAATCAAAGTCATTAAACGAAAAGCCTATGGTTTTCACGACCTAAGGTATTTTACATTGAAAATCTATCAGGCTTTCTACAACTAAATTGGAGAAGAACCATAATAAATAGCGTTAAGCTTTTTAGACTCCCCTTTTAAGGGAGAATAACCAACAAAAAGCTTATATGTAAAAGGAGGATATCATGAATTTTGATTTGACTGAGGAAGAAAAAATGCTTCGCGATTTGGCGAGAAAATATGCCGAAAAAGAAGTGAAGCCCATTGCCGATGAAGTTGATGATAAGGGCGAGTTCCCGATGGAGCTTTACAAAAAGGCTGGAGAATTAGGGCTTCTTGGCTCTTTTATTCCTGAAAAATATGGGGGCGGTGGTATGGGTTTTATGAGCAGAGCAATAATTGATGAGGAAATAAGCAGAGTACTCGCAGGATTTGGGGTATCGGTTCAGAGTTCTTCACTTTATGGAGGAAATAATTTAATGCACCTGGGAACGGAAGAGCAAAAAGAAAAGTACCTTCCAGGCATTGCTAGTGGTGATATAATAGCATGTTGGGCTTTGACAGAGCCTGATGTGGGATCTGACGCTTTTGGAATCAAAACTAACGCAGTGAAGGATGGAGATTATTATATTATAAATGGCTCTAAAACTTTTATAACCAATGCACCTGTAGCAGATATGTTTATAGTAATTGTGAAAACATCAAAAGAAGAAAGATCGTTAACAGGAGCCACTGCTTTTATTCTTGAACGAGGCATGAAGGGTTTATCAACAAGCCAGCCTTTGAAAAAATTAGGAGTAAAGTCATCACCAACCGGTGAAATCACTTTTGAAGACGTGAGAGTGCATAAAAGCCAAATCTTAGGTAAAGAAGGTGAAGGATTTAAAGGCATGCTGGAGCACCTGGATATTGAAAGAATATTAACCGCAGCTTTGTATTATGGTCTGGCTCAAGCTTGCCTGGAAGACTCTATTGCTTATGCAAATCAGAGGGTACAATTTAATAGTCCGATTTCAAAATTCCAATTGGTTAAGGAAAAGATAGCAAATATGATTACAGGAATAGAGTTGGCAAGGACATACACTTATAAAGGCATCTGGATGGCAGAACAGGGGAAAAATATTACCCTAGAAGCATCAATAGCCAAATACTTTTCCTCCGAAGTGGCAATGCAATCAGCCCTGGACGCTGTTCAGATTTTCGGGGGATATGGCTTGATTAAAGAATATCCAGTTGAGAGGTATCTGAGAGATGCAAAGCTTTTTACAATTGGCGGGGGTACTTCTGAAATCCAAAAACTAGTACTTGCCCGGGAAGCATACAAACTATATGGATAAAGCAAAACTCCTATCTACACTGCTGCTGATTATCCTAAATCAACCAGTTGAATGTTGTAGAAGTGGGCTATGATGAAAAATAGAGCCATCTTGACTTTCAAGAATATTAATGAGTGGGAAAAAATCCTATTTGAGCGTGTGACATGTTAGATTAAGAGGGTATAAATGTATGAATGATGATCAGTTTCCATCGCTTCTTGAAGGCATTACCGAACGGTATGCCATTGAAATGGAAGCAATCGGTATCGATAAGGACCATATTCACCTGCTTTGCAGTGCTCATCCTAAGGTAGCACCGGGTAGAATTGTGAAGATCTTCACAAGCATCACCGCCCGAGAAATATTCCTAAGGAAACCCACTGTAAAAAAGGAGCTTTGGGGAGGAGAGTTCTGGACAGATGGCTACTATGTTGCAACAGTTGGCGAACGTGCCAATTGGGACACAGTGGAGAAGTATGTCCAAACACAAGGCCAACCCAAAGCAGAACTCAGGCAGCTCAAATTATTTTAAGCTTGATACCCTGCAGCTTGCTGCAGGGTAGTTCATTACATTTTGATTATCGGATAAGAAAAGTATTTATTGCAAATTCTATTGGATTAGAGAGAAATTAAAACAATATATTGTTGTTTACTAAGCTATCTCTGGAAAGTATCTTGGCCCGATGAAGAGGTCAAAAACAAGATGGTCTATAGGTCTACTGATAGCAAAATGCCATCTTTTAACAGCTAATGGACCAATATGTCACAAAGTGTGATGAATATGACATATACATTGTAAAGCATTTGGATAAAAATGAAAGGAGAAAAAAATGAACTATAAATTAGACGAAAAAGAATTTCCCATTGAAATGCGTTTCAAGGCAGGTGTAGGCACATTAAATAAATATCTTTCTGTTTATAATTTGGCAATCTACGAAAAACTTGGCGATGAGGGTGTAGAACTGATTGCAAAAATCTGGTCAGATATGGCGGATGAGTTCTTTCTTAAAAGTTTTGAGAAGCTGGGCTTTAAAGGTGATGGACCAAAAGACATTGCGGAGTGGTTTGCCAAGTCGGACGCTATAGTCGGCCATGATACAGACTTTTTTGTCGTGTCAGACAAAAAGGCGGGTTTTCGTGTAAACAGGTGTCCCTGGTTTAAATCCCCTAGCTCTGAAGGTGCTAGAATATGTTCTGAAGGTGTTATCGGTTTTGAAAAAAGAGCAGCACAGTTGCTCAATCCCAAAATTAAAGTTTCAATGAATAAATTTTTCCACAAAGGCGATAATTGTTGTGAATACATTTTTGAAATACCTGAAGAATAGGTTTATTTAATAAAAGATTATTGTTGATTAAAGCACAGATTTAAAACCATGCCTAAATAGACCGAGCTGGATGGCTGAGTAGAGGTTTAAGTATGGGAGCCGAAAGCATATCAACAAAGACGAAAATTCCTCTATCTTAAGTGGGTTAATTTTTTGTCAGGCCATCCAAAAAGGCCTATAACATCTGCCAAATATCTGTGTTAGTCTACCTATGGTTTTCCCATTCCGCAGGTTTCAAAAAGAAGCAGATACTAAACACCTCATGACATGGTGATGCGAGGCCAGATTGCCCTAGTCATTAAATTGGGAAAGCGTCAAACTACACCTCTAATAGTAGCAAGTTTAGCCATTCACCGTAAGCCTTGCCTCGTTGGGAAGATGCTCAACCTAAAAATATTAAAATGAGTAATGCAAACTGCTGCAAGGAATTAAAAAAGAGTTAAAGGGGCTATGAAAGAAATCATTAGAAGGGAGAGGAATTATGGACGATAAGACATTTAGTGATATCATTCATTTTGCGATTGAAAAAGAGATTCTATCTTATAATTTTTATATAAAGGCATCTAAAGTAGTAAGATTCCCCCGTGCCAAGAACATGTTTTTGGAATTGGCCAAAGAAGAAGAGGAACATAGAAAATTGCTTGATAATCTCAGCATAGAAGGGGCCCAATCAAGGATTGAGGGGACTCCTTATCTTAAGGTCAAGGACTATTTTAAGGAAGTAGAGTCTAAGCCTGTTATGGGTTATGCTGATGTCCTGCGAGTAGGAATAAAATTGGAGGAGATTTCGGTCAATCTTTATAATGAGCTAAAGGAGTCAAGCAAGGATGAAGATTTGAAAAAACTATTTTCATTTTTAGCTGAGGAGGAGGCCAAGCATAAAATGAAATTTGAAGAAGAAGGGTTTGATAAATAATCAATTGCTTAGGGGAAATAACAAGTTTTAATATAGCTTGTTCGGACATTTGAAGGCTATATTGCAAAGTTAAGTAGTCTATTATAGTTGGTGAATAAAGGGATTTAACGTATGAGATTTGAAAACGAAATACTAAACCATATGCTACCGGAGCAGATCAAAGAATTCCAGGAAGAGAAACTAAGAAAGCAGTTGAAATATTGCTACAATAATTCTGATTTTTATCGAAGAAAATTTAATGAAGCAGGGGCGCACCCTGAGGACATTCGCACTTTGGAAGATTTTCGGAAACTCCCAATATTTATGACCAAGGAAGATGAGAGGAAAAGCCAACAAGAATCTATGGAAGAATATGGACATCCCTTTGGTATGCATCTTTGCGCTAAGCTTGAGGATATAGAACTCACCTCAACCACATCAGGAACAACTGGCAGACCAACCTTCACCTATACCTTTTCAAAGCGTGATATCAATGGACCGGTAGCAGCGTTGTGGGCCTTTATGTTTAAATATGTTTATGTCCAGCCGGGGGATAGAGTTCTTTTTGCTTATACATTAGGGATTTATGCTACAAGCATGATATTGTGGGGAATCAGGAAAATAAATGCCATCCCAATTGATGTAGATGTTGGAAGAGGAGTGGACGAAATTTTGGAATTTGCTGAATTATGTAAGCCTGTGTGCGCATTAATGACACCTTCCTTGGCTGAGTATTTAATCAAAATCGCTCCAGAGAGCATAGGTAAAGAAATTAGGGAATTGGGAATAAAGGCTCTTTTGCTTTGTGGAGAACCGGGTGCTGGTATTATGGACGTAA
This sequence comes from Desulfatiglandales bacterium, assembly GCA_035529575.1. Taxonomy (GTDB): domain Bacteria; phylum Desulfobacterota; class DSM-4660; order Desulfatiglandales; family B25-G16; genus B33-G16. The sequence continues at coordinate 3,660 of DATKWM010000073.1, read as the reverse complement.
GAAAGAGGCTGGAATCTGCGTATGGAGGGAGAGTTTATGATTTCTGGTCCCCGGGGGGATTGGGCCTTGGCCTCTCTTGTGACTCCGATGAATACCATGGATTACATTGTTATGCGCCAGATTACAATTTATATCAGGATGATTTAATTGATCCTAAGACCAAAGAACCGATAGATATTTTTGATGGAGCTATCGGCGAAGCAGTGCACACCTCCTTGGATCGTGATGCATCTCCAATGATAAGGTATGCTTATGGCGATATTGTCCAAGTGTTCACCAAGGAGTGCCCCTCCTGTGGATTTAAGGGAAAAAGATTAAAATTTGTGGGAAGATCAGATGATATGCTGATTATTAAAGGGCATAATATTTATCCTCATGCTATTAGGGAGGCTGTTTCATCATTTATTCCCAGAGTTACCGGAGAAGTAAGAATAATTTTAGAGGAGCCCCCACCGAAAGCCCTGCCGCCTTTAAAAGTAAAAATAGAATATGGTGCTGGAATGGATCAACGCCAATTGAGCGAATTGGAAATGCAGATCAAAACAGTTTTGTACCAGAGAATCAAAACAAGTGCTGAGATTATGTGGGTTCCGTCCAATACTTTTGAGAAGTCGCTTCAAAAAACTCTGCTTTTTGAGAAGTGTTATGAATAACCACATAGAGTAATGATAGGCAACTTAAAGAATTTTATCATAAATAAGGAGAAATTCTAGCTATGCCTTACGGCATTTTATCACATTTTCTGGCCAAAGCCCACTATTTGTACCGACTTTGGTCGGTAAACAAACATCAGATTTTTCCTCCCGTTGAAAAGCCGACAAGGTTTATGATCCAGAGGGTGTCAATGTCCATGCCCTGCACGATTGCTCTGCGGATATCAAGCCAGTACCATAAACATCTAGCAAAGCAAATAGGCTTGTGTGTATAGTAAAATAAATATTACCTTCAAAGAACCAAAGAAAGGCGGAAAAACGTAGGCAAGATGTCAGCTTGCAGACCAAGACGGAAGAGGGAACAAAAGCCAAGGACACATGTTTAACCATTACCCAGACGGCCAAAAAGTTAGGCGTGAGTGCTTATGAATATATCTATGACCGAATAAGCAAACAATTTAACATGCCCTCGCTTGCTAAACTGATTGAACAAAAATCGCTGCTGCAATTAGAATAAATTTATTGGAAGGGAGAGAATCATGCATATCGGCAAAGCTATACAGCATCATAGTGCAAGGATGTCTAGAAAAAAAGCCATCATCGACAGTGGAAAATCATTATCCTACCTTGAGCTTAATTCACGAGCTAATAAATTAGGTAATGCATTGTTGGATTTTGGCTTAGCAAAAGGTGACAAAGTTGCTACGTTGTTGCATAATAGTCATCAATTCATCGAAGTGTATATCGCTCTGACGAAAGTGGGTATGGTGATCGTACCGATAAACTGCCGTTTAGTAGAAAGTGAAATTGAATACATACTCAACCATTCTGACGCTAAGATCCTGATATTTGAGGAAGAATTCATAGATAAAATGGATCTTCTTCGAAAAAACTGCCCTCAAATCGATCATTATATTAACTTAGGGTCTTTGCAAGATATAAAGACTTTGAATTTCGAATCTTTAATCTCAAATTCGGAAGAAAAAGAACCACAAGTTATTTTAGATGACGGTGATTATGGATTTATGTTCTATACGTCGGGCACTACCGGTCGACCCAAAGGTTGCTTGATCCCTCATAAAAATATGATAGATGGGTGGATCATATACAATGCCATTCTATTCGGTTTGACAGAGCATGATATATACTACGGTGGATCTCCTTTTTATCATTCTTTCGTCGTTCAAGCTTTACAGCAACTTTTTGTCGGTGGAACCATATGCGTTCTTAAGCACTTTGATCCCATAGAAGCTTTGAAGTTAATAGAAAGGGAAAAAGTTAGTATTGTTGGCATGGTTCCTACAATGTTCCACATGATGATCAACTTACAGGAAGATATAAAGAACAGTTACGATCTAAGTTCAGTAAAAACATTAACTACAGCAGGGTCTCCTATGCATATGGTGACTAAAGAGGCAATTCTCAAGCTTTTTGGGAATGCAAAAATGTTCGACTATTACGGATCAACCGAAACAGGAATGATGCTCTGTCTTCGTCCTGAAGACCAACTAAGAAAACCGGGCTCTATTGGACAGCCGGTCTTGCCTAATGAAGTCAGATTGGTAGATCACGAAGGAAGAGATGTACCTAATGGAGAAGTTGGTACCTTATATATGAAGGCGCCAGGCTTGATGGCGGAATATTATAAAATGCCTGAAGAGACAAAAAAAATCTTCTGGGGAGATTGGCTTACGGTTGGGGATATGGGAAAGCGTGACAAGGAAGGATACTATTATATGGTTGATCGAAAGACAGATATGCTGATCAGTGGAGGGGTTAATATCTATCCTGCTGAAACTGAAGCCGTGTTATACAAGCACCCAAAAGTATTGCATGCAGCTGTAATAGGAATCCCCGATGAAAAATGGGGGGAATCCCTTAAGGCCTTAATTGTGTTAAAGAAAGGCCAGGATGTCAATGAGGAGGAAATAAAGCAATTCTGTATGGGGAAAATTTCGAAGATAAAGATCCCTAAATCCGTAGAGTTTGTATCAGATTTACCCATGACTCCATCGGGAAAGGTTGAAAAAAGAAAGCTAAGGGAAAAATATTGGAAGGGCCATGAAACAAGGGTCTATTGAATGTTTTACTTTCCTTAAGGCTGCTTTAAGGGGCCCGTGGATCATAATTATATTAGCATTCTAGCTTCTATACCACTGACTAGTAAGTAGATAATAAGTGAAAGGAGGGGCAATGGGTTATAAGTTAGACGAAAAGGAATTTCCATTTGAAATGAGGCTTAAAGCTGGTGTAGGCACATTAAATAAATATATTTGCGCCTATAATCTTGCGATCTATGAAAAATTTGGAGATGAAGGGCTAAAATTGATTGGAAAAATCTGGGCAGATATGGCTGATAGGTTCTTCCCTGGAAGTTTTGAGAGATTGGGCTTTCAAGGTGACGGGCCAAAAGAGATCGCAGAGTGGTTTGCCAAAGCGGATGCCATAATGGACTATGACACGGAATATTTTGTCGTGTCAGATAATAAGGCGGGTTTTCGGGTAAATAAATGTCCTTGGTATAATCGCCCAAGCCCGGAAGGTGCAAAAATATGTTCTCAAGGTGTTATCAACTTTGAAAAAAGGGCAGCACAGTTGCTGAACCCCAAGATTAGAGTATCAATGGCAAAGTTTTTCCATAAAGGCGACAACTGCTGTGAATACATTTTTGAAATACCTGAGGAATGAGTGCATCAATGGCACAGTCGAGAGGGATCATTCAATAGAACACAATAGGGTTGCAGAAGCGAAGTATTCTATAGGGATTATAGGAGATAAGCCCTACTTTTGAGTCATTGTTGCATTAAATAGGGGTCTTTTTAAGGAGCCAATGAACTACCCTGCAGCAAGCTGCAGGGTAGTTCATTTCAGGGAAAGGAGAATATTGTCATGCCAACTGTTGAATTTCAAGGAAAAACTTTTGAGGTGGATGAAGACGGTTTCCTTATTAACTATAGTGACTGGTGTCCGGAATGGGTTGAATACGTTAAGGGGAGCGAGGAGATTG
>DATKWM010000072.1:0-16268 GCA_035529575.1 Desulfatiglandales bacterium | reverse complement strand
AACGAAATATGTGTAATTATTCAAAATCTTGCTTGCCCTGTTAAATAGGGTTCCCTTTGGCCCGCCCTGGCGCGACGTAAGTAGTTTGGTTTATGTCTTATTATTAAGCGTCAGATACAGGCTTCAGTTGCCAGGTACCCCTGAAATCAGGTCTGGGCCAGGGGAAATTTAACAGGGTGAAATTTAATTTTTCGTAACATTTTAGCTCTTTGAAATTACCTGGTGAATGAGCATGGGGATGTCTTTTTTTACATCATGCCCTCTAATAGAGGGCCTCAGCGTGCCGCTTCAAACCGGGGCACGAGCAACTAGGCATTGTTTTCTAGGGTCTTTGTCCGTGTGCGACGGTTTGAAGCGGCCTACCAACTCGTCTTTGTGAGGGCATGGTTAAAAAAAGACATCCCCATGCTCATGCATCTCACCAAGGATACCTCTGTGGCCTTGAGAAAAGGCCGGAGGAGTTTTCAAAGAGCTAAAATGTTACAATTTTTCTATCTTTTGAGGACTTGGGTGTCCTTTCTTAAACTTTTGAACAGATAAATATATGTCATAAATGACATGAATAATCAACTAAAATTTTGGTGACGAGAAGAAGGAGTAATAGGATTTATAGGAGTGATTTTTCTTCGGCCAGCTTTTCTCTACATCTCGCTATGTAGATGAGTGCTTTTCCATGTTGGCCAAGATCAGGATAATGTGTGATGAGATATTCAAAGCGGCTCAACGCTGCCAGATAGTAGCCAGACTTGAAATAGAAATAACCAACATAAAATTCATACTCGGCCAGGGTGCTATAACATTTCCTCATATTTCTCTGGGCCAGCAAAGAAAATGGGTTTTCCGGGAATTCTTTGCGCAGCCTCTTAAACTTGTTTAAGGCGTTTTTTGCGCTTGTCTGATCCCGGTCAATGGTGCTTATCCTGAGAAAGTTACACATACCCTCCTGGTAAATTACATAGGGGATAGATTTGTTTTTCGGATGAAGCCTTTCAAATTCTATGTATGCCTCCAAGGCCTCCTCAAATTCTTTCTTTTTAAAAAGAGCGTCAGCCATTTTTAATTCAGCTTGAATAGCCAATTTACTGTAAGGGTATCTATCTTTTAGTTTTTGAAAGGCCTCCACTGCATAACTATAATCGCCATCTCTAAACTCTGACATTCCCTGATTCATCAGTTCTTCCGGGGACTTTTCAGGCTTCTTTCCTCCAATGCCGAAAAGAGAGCAACCACTCAATAAAAAAACCAACACCTGAATAAAAATCAATCTCTTGAGTATATTAACCACTCTTCCGTTCATCTAATTTACTGCCATCTGTTAAGTTTTTCGAACGTATGGACTTAGTTACAATTGGAATATTGGAATGATGGATTGAGAGAAAAAAATTACGATGTATTTCTCCTTTCTCACTGCCCAATATTCCATTGCTCCGGTATCTCCTCATTCCGACTTTACAGCATAAATCAAATAGTATCAAAAGTGACCATTATATTTTGCCACGGATAGAAATTTCTTTAGAGCAACTTGAGCATGGCCTTTTCGATAGTTGCCTTTCCTACCGCACCTACGATAGTATCCACCAACTCCCCACCTTTAAAAAAAAGTATTGTTGGAATTGCCCTCACGCCAAAGCGATTAGGGGCCATAGGATTTTCATCAACATTCATCTTAGCTACCTTAAACTTCCCATCATGTTTCTGAGCAAGTTCTTCTATCCAAGGACCAGCAATAAGGCATGGCTGACACCATGGGGCCCAAAGGTCAATCATGGAAGGTAACTCAGATTTAATTATTTCATCCTCAAAATTATCGTCATTTACCTGTAAAATTTCACTCACCTTTATTCCTCCTTTTTCTTTTGCATTTTTATGAAACCTAATCTCAACATCGGACTTTGTCAACCCAGAAGATCTATTTAATTTTGGTTCGTTGGTGTGAAAGAAGGAAGAAATGCAGAAGTTATTTTACATTGACTAATGAAGACTGATGAAAGAAAATAGCAATTGCCCATTTATGATTGTCAGTTGTCCGTAGCGGTGTTTGTTGCGTTCAGATCAACTCAATAAACCCGATAAACACAAGAAACATAAAACTATATGGAGACATTGAATTGGCCAGGCAAAAAACTATATTTGTATGCCAAAATTGTGGCTATAAGGCCCCAAAATGGTTAGGCAGGTGCCCTGATTGTAGTATCTGGAACTCATTTGTAGAGGAACTGACTGAAATAGGCCCACAGGAGAGAGGAAAGAGGCGCAATCTCGCTGATAAGCCTCAAAGGATTGATACCGTTACTTTAGATAAAAAGGTAAGAAATGAGACAGGGTTGAGTGAGTTTGATAGAACCTTGGGAGGAGGTGTTGTGCCGGGGTCCCTTGTTCTAATCGGAGGAGATCCTGGTATTGGGAAATCTACCCTCATCTTGCAGGTTATTCATAAATTGGCCCAAAAAGGGCTTAAAACCCTCTATATCTCAAGTGAGGAATCGATTCAACAAATGAAGATGAGGGCACAAAGGATTGCAGTTGACTCATCTGAGATTTATTTATTAAGCGGAACATGTTTGGAAGATGTTATTGAGAGGCTTGATGAACTTGCCCCGCAGATCATAGTTATTGACTCAATCCAGACAATCTTTACCGAATCTCTCAGTTCTGCTCCAGGTTCTATCGGGCAGGTAAGAGAGGTTACAACCAGGCTTATGAACCTGGCAAAAACCTCTGGAAGAGCAATTTTTTTGATTGGACATGTAACAAAAGATGGGGCTATAGCAGGCCCAAAGGTTTTGGAGCACTTAGTGGATACTGTGCTTTATTTCGAAGGAGATGGGTCCCATATGTATAGAATTTTACGATCTGTAAAAAACAGATATGGTCCCACTAACGAGATAGGCGTATTTGAGATGATGGATAATGGATTGAAAGAGGTTGGCAATCCATCAGAGATCTTTTTAGAGGAGAGGTCAAATGATGTTAGTGGCTCTGTCGTTATTTCCTGTATGGAAGGATCTAGACCATTACTGGTAGAAATGCAGGCACTTGTTTGCTCTAGTTCACTTGCCATACCACGGAGGACCACCATTGGTGTTGATCCAAACAGGGTGAGCCTGCTTGTTGCAGTGTTATCTAAGAGAGGAGGAGTGAATCTTTCTAATAAAGATATATTCATAAATGTGGCTGGTGGGATAAGGGTTGACGAACCTGCTATCGATCTTGGAATTATCTCAACCACTGCCTCAAGTTTTCTTAATAAACCAATTTCGAGAAACACTGTCACCTTTGGTGAGGTGGGCTTATCTGGTGAGGTCAGAGGTGTAAGCCAGACCGAGCTCAGATTGAAAGAAGCTCTAAAGTTAGGCTTTTCACGATGTTTGATCTCAGAAAAAAGCATAAAAGCATTAAAGGGTAAGATAGATATGGAGATCATTGGTGTTTCATCAGTTGTGGATCTCTTGGAAGTTCTCTTTTAGTTATTGTCCGTTGATAATTCTCAGTTGCCTGCCCGTCATCGCTCTCGCTCAGGTGGGGCGGGCGGGTCCGTCGTTTATTTGAAAAATAAAACTTTTGGTATTTAAATTTTGGGGATTGTGGATTTGGGAATTGGTAGATTAGGGATTATAATTTTAGGCACTTTAGCTCTGGCCCAGACCTGGTAATGCCTGACTCAGCAAAGATAAATCAGAATTGGTGATACATTAGAAGCAAGAGTATATTGAAATGACGTCGCACCAGGGCGGGCTCATTTTAGGCACTTTAGGCACTTACAATGTTAAGAGTAAATGAAATCTTTTACAGCATACAGGGGGAAAGCACATTCGCCGGCTTTCCTTGTATATTTATCAGGATGACAGGGTGTAATCTAAGGTGTGCGTACTGTGATACCACATATGCATATGAAGAAGGGGATGATATTCCACTTGACAGTATTCTTACCACGGTTAAGAAATTTGCCTGCAACCTGATAGAAGTGACAGGAGGCGAACCCCTTATCCAAGATGAAACACCCGATTTGATATCATCCCTTATTAAAAATGGCTACACTGTACTACTTGAGACAAATGGCAGTCAGGATATAAGCACGGTAGATACAAGATGTACACGGATCGTTGATATTAAATGCCCATCAAGTGGGATGAATAATAACAATTATTGGAAAAATTTGGATTATATAACCCCCAATGATCAGCTAAAATTTGTTATTGCTCACCGGCAAGATTATCTTTATGCAAAAAAAGTATTAGATGCCGCCGCCATAAAAAGAAGAAAAAAACTACTCATTAATTTTTCCCCTGTATTTAATGAGATAGATCTCAAAGACTTAGCCGGATGGATACTGGCGGATAATTTGCCGGTCAGGCTTCAAATCCAATTACACAAGTATATCTGGGAAGAGCATACAAAAGGGGTTTGAGATGTCAAAAAGAGCTGTTGTCCTTGCAAGTGGCGGTCTGGATAGTACAACAATTATGGCCATAGCAAGACACAGGGGATATGATATATATGCCCTCACCTTTGATTATGGGCAGAGACACAAGATTGAGCTTAAGGCAGCTCAGAAAGTTGCAAAATATTTTGGGGCAAAAAAACATCTCATCCTTCACATTGAACTGGACACCATCGGTGGCTCTGCCCTTACAGAAGACATTCCAATACCTCAAGGGAGAAAACTAAAAGAAATAAGTTCAAGTGGTGTACCTATTACCTATGTTCCAGCAAGAAATACTATCTTTTTGGCCTATGCCCTTTCCTGGGCCGAGGTTCTCGAGGCAACAGATATATTTATTGGTGTTAACACCATTGATTTTTCTAACTATCCTGATTGCAGGCCAGAATTTGTAGAATCCTTTCAAAGAACCGCTAATCTTGCAACAAAGGCAGGTATGGAGGGAAAAGGGATAACAATTCATGCACCCCTCATGTATATGACAAAAGGGGAGATCATAAAAAAGGGCATATCGTTAGGCGTAGACTATTCAATGACCCATAGCTGTTATAGCCCTGGAAAAGACGGTCTACCCTGTGGCAAGTGTGATAGCTGCCTTCTAAGAAAAAAAGGGTTTGAAGAGGCAGGCGTCATCAATGGGGTCAAACCTAAACTATTGACTAAAGATAATTTTTATACTAAAAGGTAATCAAGCCTTATAGAAAAAACAGTCCCGTTAGTCGTTTAGAAAAAATGGCAAGACCTATACGCATAGAGTACCCTGGTGCCTGGTATCATGTCACCTGCCGGGGCAATGAGAAGAAAGAGATTTTCAATGATGACCATGATAGAGACAAGTTTTTAGAAATCCTTTCTAAAAGTGCAACACTTTACAGAATCGAGGTTCATGCCTATGTACTCATGGAGAACCATTTTCATCTTCTTCTCATGACCTTAGAAGCAAACCTTAATAGTTTTATGCAGCAATTTAATACAGCCTATATAGTCTATTATAACCGCCGTCATAGGCGAACAGGCCACCTTTTCCAAGGCCGTTACAAGGCCATTTTGGTTGATTCAGACAGCTACCTCATTGAACTGAGTCGATATGTGCACCTCAATCCAGTGAGAACCAAAAGTTACTCTCAGCTTGAGATTAATGAGAAAAAGCAGATTATTCGCAGATACCCTTGGAGTAGTTATTGTGGGTATGTTAGTTTGAAGCAACGTCACTCTTTCGTTTCCCATGAAAAAATTCTTACAATGGTTGGAAATACTGACGATCGAAACGGGCGGAAACGATATGAGCAGTTTGTAGTAAGTGGTATTCGAAATGATATGAATATCACCTTTTGGAAAGATGTTAAAGGGCAAGTAGTGCTGGGCTCAAATGCCTTTGTAGATTGGATTTATGAACAGTTTCTCTCTAAGACAAAAGATGATACACGAGAGCTGACCGGGCTAAAAGAACTTGAAACCGGACCAGGCACAATAGCACAGATTGCCCAGCAGGTGTCCCTGGAATTTGAAATATCGGCCCAAGAATTATACCAAAGGCGTTCGGCATGCAGAACCGCCCGCTCCATATTCATGGAATTATGCTGTTTTTTTCTGGCCAGAAAAATGAGCCTTGCCCAGATTGGCCGAACATTGGGTGATGTGAGTGTCGCTGCATTAACTCAAAATAGGAAACGCCTCTTAGCAAGAATGAAGGATGATTCTCATCTGAGACATCATTTTCAAAAACTGACTCACACATTGACAAATTCATTTAGTTAATAGTAAAGGTTTGACCCCATTGCTGTATACATCGGCACAAAGGCTTGCAAAACTCATCAGGTCTAAAGACATCTCGCCCGTTGAACTGATGAAGAAAACATTACAAAGAATAGAGGCGGCTAATCCTGTTCTTAATGCATTTGTCTCTGTGAGGGCTGAGCAAGCAATGGATGAGGCAAAAACTTTAGCAGAGCGTCTGGCTTCAAATGGAGTGATTGGACCTCTCATTGGCATACCAATAGGCGTTAAAGACCTCGAAGATGTGAAAGGAATGGTAACCAGTTTTGGGTCAGTTCCTTACAAAAACAATATTGCTCAAAGGGATTCAATCCAGGTGGCGAGGCTTAAAGCAGCCGGTGCCATTGTTGTGGGAAAAACCAATACTCCTGAATTTGGGTTCACCGGTTTTACAAAAAATATGCTCTTTGGTGTGACCAGAAATCCCTGGAATACAGAACGCACACCTGGTGGATCCAGCGGGGGCTCAGCCGCTGCAGTGGCAGGAGGAATGGTTCCTATAGCTACAGGCTCTGATGCAGGCGGTTCCATACGCATTCCAGCCTCATATTCCGGGTGTTTTGGATTAAAAACATCCTTTGGGAGAATCCCCAGAGGTCCCTTCCCTCTTCTCCAAACACATTCGATCTGGTGCATGGGTCCCCTTACCAGGACTGTGAAGGATGCCGCCCTCTATCTGGACTGTGTTTCTGGATATCATCCATCTGATCCTGACTCGCTTCCCTCTCCAGAATATTCTTTTTTAAAATGTATAGAGAATATTCCCATTAATCTCAGGATAGCCTTCAGCCCTACTTTGGGATATGCCAGGGTGCAAAAAGATGTGATGAGCTTAGTAGAAAAAGCAGTTACGTCCTTTGAAGAGATAGGGCACAAAATTGAGCTCTGGCAAGGCTCATTACCAGATACAGGTGAAACCTGGTCCAAACTCATCAATTGTGAGTTATACGGCCAACTATACCACGATCTTGACAAAAATCGTGAGGAGATGGGAAAAACCCTGGTGAGCTCCCTTGATCAGATTAAATCTTTTTCCATAGATGACTATGTTAAAACACTGAAAGTAAGGACCGACCTGAATCAAATCATGGGAGATCTTTTTGAGAGGTTTGATCTCCTCATCACCCCCACCATGCCGACAGAGGCCTTTGCTGCAAAAGGCCCTCCTCCAGCTGAGATTGATGGACACCCTATCCCACTTCTTGGGGCTGTCGCCTTCACATATCCCTTCAATCTGTCCGGTCACCCTGCTGCCAGTGTCCCTGCAGGTCTCACAAAAAGTGGTCTTCCAGCGGGCCTTCAGATCATTGGTCCGCGCCAAAGAGATGATTTAGTGCTCCAGGCATCTTATGCCTATGAACAGATGAGACCATGGGACGATCACTGGCCAAGTATCGGATAGATTATTATGTATTCTTCAAAGTGAGGTTTTTATGGATTTAAAGTTACTTTTAACGGTATTTTCGACTATATTCATCGCTGAACTGGGAGATAAAACTCAAATTGCAACGCTCCTGTATGCGTCGGGATCAACGAACAGCAAGCTTACAGTATTTCTTGGATCGGCTTGTGCCCTCGTTGCAGCATCAGGGATCGCGGTTCTCGTAGGTTCATTTCTCGCCCAGTATATAAACTCCAAGTATCTCTCGTGGGTAGCTGGTCTTGGGTTTGTTTGCGTAGGCATCTGGACAATTATGAGGGCATAGGGCGCTGAGGAAAGTCGAAATAGCTGAACATCTCTCAACTTGATCTATGTTTGAAAAAAAGAGCATGAGGATTTTCCCTTTGTATTATAGTACAATATCCTATCATTCATTGTATCGGAACTGTTAAATGAAATTATTATTGTGCCTTTTGGGGCTTGTCTTGATTGTTGAGGGGTTACCGTATCTGGCATTTCCCGATAAGATGAAAAAGTGGCTACAACAAATCCAACAAGTGCCTGATAATCAATTACGGATAATTGGTTTTCTGGCCATTTGTTTCGGACTTCTCTTGACTTATATTTTTAGGTAGTTAATATCTTAAAAATTTCCTTATTGCATATATATTCAATCATTTGGTTGAGAAGTTTAGAAAAGCAAGTATGAAAAGAGTAAACAATATACAAATATATCAATTGGAAAATTATACCTATGACCTCCCTGCTGAATTAATTGCCCAAGAGCCAGCCTTGAAAAGGGATGGATCACGCCTCCTCTGTGTAAAAAGGGCTACAGGAGACATCTCCGACTCTTATTTTTTTGATCTCCCTTCATTGCTCAGAGAGGGCGACCTGTTGGTTGTAAATGACGCCAGAGTGAAACCAGCTAGATTGTATGGCCAAAAGGAAACTGGGGGGAAAGTAGAAATTCTGGTTCTTGATCACCCTGCCAGGCCACCAAAAAATGAGCGGGAAACCCGCTGGTGCCTGGTGAAGGCATCAAAAAGGCCAAAAACAGGAAGTACTCTACTGTTTCCAGACGGCCTGATAGCTTTTGTGAAAAGGCTCGGTGAACATGGAATGGTCCAGCTCAGATTTGAGGGTAAACACAGCCTTAATTATGTATTGAAAAAAAGAGGTTGCCTTCCACTGCCTCCTTATATTAAAAGAGACAGCAATAATAGACAATCAGATAAAGACAGGGAAAGATACCAGACTATATTCTCCCGTTTTTCAGGAGCAATTGCAGCACCTACAGCCGGTCTTCATTTTACCCATGAGCTGCTTGTGTCTCTTCAATCCCGGGGTGTAGATATAGTCAGTATAACCCTCCTGGTTGGGCATGATACCTTTAAACCTGTGAGAGTAAGGGACATTAGAGATCATCGATTAGGGAAAGAAGCATATTTCCTAGGGTATCATTCTGCAAACTCTATTGATAATGCAAAAAAAGAGGGAAGAAGAATTATTGCCGTGGGTACCACAGTTGTGAGGACCTTGGAGACGATATTTAAAAGAAAAGGAAAAATAGTAACTGATTCTGGAACTACTGATCTGTTGATCCATCCGGGATTTAAATTTCAGGTCATTGATACCCTTATAACAAACTTTCATTTACCCCGTTCTTCACTTTTTTTTATGGTCGCAGCCTTTGCAGGACTTGATTTGACTACGAGGGCCTATCACTGGGCAGTAGAAAGCAAGTACAGATTTTACAGCTACGGGGATGCAATGCTAATAAGTTAAGTCAAAAAGGGACTCAATGCTTTGGAATTCAGAGTTTTAATAAGGTGTACATCAAGTAAGGCCAGGCTTGGAGTAATAGTAACAGATCATGGCAGACTTGAAACCCCAGTATTTATGCCTGTTGGAACTTCAGGAGCTATTAAAGGGATTTCACCTGGGGAGGCAAAAGATATAGGGGTTGAAATAGTTCTGGCCAACACATATCATCTGTATCTTAGGCCAGGCCATAAACTAATAGAAAACATCGGTGGTCTTCACCGCTTTATGAACTGGTCAGGGCCAATTCTGACTGATAGTGGAGGATTTCAGGTATACAGCCTTTCAAAACTGAGGACAATATCACCTGATGGGGTTACCTTTAGGTCACATTTAGATGGTTCAACCCATTTCTTTGGTCCTGAGAAGGTTATGGAAATCCAGAGGTCCCTTGGAGCAGACATCATCATGACCTTTGATGAATGCACACCCTCTGGTGCTGAGCATGATTATGTACTTGCCTCAGTTAAACTTACTGAACAATGGGCCCGGCAATGTCTTGAGGAAGGAAAAAAAAACGGGCAAGCCCTTTTTGGAATTGTTCAGGGTGGAGTGTACCCCGAACTGCGTGAAATGAGTGCCAAGGGCCTTGTAAGTATGGGATTTGACGGCTATGCCTTAGGCGGTTTATCCGTCGGAGAAGATAAACATACAAGAGAGCGAGTGATTAAGACAACAATGGAATTTCTTCCAGAGGAAAAACCAATATATCTTATGGGAGTGGGAACACCTGAGGACATAATTGAGTCAGTGAAAATGGGTGTGGATATGTTTGATTGTGTATTGCCTACTCGCAATGCCAGAAATGGTATGCTATTTACCAATAAGGGAAAGCTTGTAATAAAGAATGCACGCTATGCACAAGACAGCTCCCCTATTGAAGAGGGGTGTGGATGTTATACCTGCTCTCATTACTCGCGGGCCTATTTAAGACACCTCTTTCTTTCAAAGGAAATACTTTCCTTTCGATTAAATACAATTCATAATCTCTATTATTACACTCATTTCATGAAGGAGATGCGGCAGGCCATACGAGATGATAGGCTGGCTGAGTTTAGCCACGGTTTTTATAGAAGGAAAATAGAATCTTTATAAATCTTAAAGAGAAATGGAGGAAAATAAATGTTTAATTTAGTTTACGCTATGGGTACTGGAGGAGGAGGAACAGGAGGTGGTGGCGGTCTGGGTGCATTTTTACCTCTGATCATTATATTTGCTATTTTTTACTTTCTCTTAATCAGACCCCAGCAAAAAAAGTCAAAACAGCATAAACAGCTTTTAGCCGACCTGAAAAAAGGGGATAAAGTAGTGAGCTCCGGGGGTTTACACGGTATTATCACTGGTTTGGGTGACGATGTACTTACTGTTGAAATATCCCCAAAAGTCAGGGTCAAGATTACAAGAGGCTCTATAGCAGGGGTAATCAGAAAGTCAGAGAGTGCGACCTAAGGAGTAAATCGTGTCAAAAAAATTACAGTGGCGAGGATTACTTATTCTCATTGTTGTTGCTGTTGCATTGATCTATCTGACTCCATCTCTTAGTAAAACTCTACCCTCTTGGTGGCCTAATATACTACCCGAGGAAAAGATCCATCTTGGACTTGATCTGAAAGGTGGGATGCATCTTGTCTTAGAGGTTCAGACCCAGAGGGCCGTGGAAAGTCACCTTGAGAGGACGATTGAGGATATTAAATATAGCCTCAGAAAGGCCAAAATCAGGTATCAGACGCTAAAAAGAAGCGGCTCGGACAGGATTGGGCTTACCTTAATTAGGGACGAGGACAGAAAGACCGTTGAAGAGATGGTTGAAAAGGATTTTTCAGACCTTGCTGTTGAACCTGGATCTTTTAGCAACATTGATCTTAAGCTGGAATTAATCCTTTCTCAAAAGGCCCAGCAGCATATCAAAAAAATGGCAGTAGATCAGGCAGTAGAAACAATAACGAATAGGATCGATCAGTTTGGAGTAACAGAACCTGATATCCGGCCCCAAGGGAGGGACAGAATTTTAGTTCAACTTCCCGGTATAAAGGATCCTAAAAGGGCTATTGATATTATAGGAAAGACCGCACTCCTGGAATTCAAACTGGTGGATGAGGATAATAGCCTTGAAGAGGCATTAAGGGGAAATATACCACCAGGGGATGAGATCCTCTACCAGATAAAGGGAGAGGCTGGCTCTAAAAGAAAGATCCCCTTTCTTTTAATAAAGCGGGCTGTTATAACCGGAGAGTACCTAACCGATGCAAGGGTTCAGATAGACAGTCGATACAATGAACCGTATGTTTCGCTTTCATTTGATTCCCGAGGGGCAAGGCTCTTTGGGCAAATTACAGGGGCCAATATTAAAAAGAGGTTGGCTATTGTACTGGATGGCGTTGTAAATAGTGCACCGGTTATACAGGATAAAATTACCGGCGGAAGGGCCCAGATCACCGGCAGATTTACTATGGAAGAATCCAGGGATCTGGCCATTGTCTTGAGGGCAGGTGCCCTACCAGCTCCAGTAAAGATCATTGAAGAGAGAACAGTGGGACCCTCTCTTGGAAAAGATTCCATTACTAAGGGTCTTCAATCAATGATAATCGGAGGTATTGTTGTTATCCTGTTTATGGTTTTCTACTATAAATTTGCTGGTTTTCTGGCAGATTTAGCCCTTCTTTTAAATATACTCTTCATCGCAGCAGGTCTGGC
This sequence comes from Desulfatiglandales bacterium, assembly GCA_035529575.1. Classification (GTDB taxonomy): domain Bacteria; phylum Desulfobacterota; class DSM-4660; order Desulfatiglandales; family B25-G16; genus B33-G16. The sequence continues at coordinate 4,152 of DATKWM010000072.1, read as the reverse complement.
ATTTTTTGGTGCCACCTTGACACTGCCTGGTATAGCGGGCATCATACTGATTATAGGTATGGCAATAGATGCCAATGTGCTTATATTTGAACGGATCCGGGAAGAGTTAAGATTGGGGAAAACCCCACGGGCAGCAGTCGACAGTGGCTATAGCAAGGCCCTCGTAACCATCCTTGATGCTAATATTACCACCTTAATCGCTGCTCTGGTTCTATTTCAATTTGGAACAGGGCCGGTGAAGGGATTTGCTGTAACCCTGAGCATTGGTATTATTGCCAGCCTTTTCACAGCTATATTCATTACAAGGGTAATCTTCGATTACTTCATTATTGAACGGGGCATGAAAAAGGTAAGTATCTAATGCTTATTATGTTGCTTGAGTTTGTTTGGTTTGTTGGGCTAAAACTCCATGAACATAATGAATGCAATGAATGCAACAAACAATAGTATAGAGAGACAAGAACATGCAATTTATAAAAACGGATATTAATATTGATTTTATTGGGCAACGAAAGATTGCCCTTCTTCTATCTGGCGCTTTAATATTGTTAACGATCCTTCTGTTATTGTTCCGCGGCGGACCTAATTATGGTGTTGATTTCGCTGGTGGCATACTTATTCAGGTGCGATTTAATCACCAAGTAACACCAGGGGAAATTAGGGAGGCCTTAAAACCTATCGGTTTGCAAGATAGCATCGTTCAGGAATTTGGAGAAAAGGGAAAGTCTGAATACTTGATAAGGGTAAGCAAAACTGATATTGACCTTAGCGGCTTATCTAGTGAGGTTAAAAAATCTTTAAATAGCATGTTTGGGGAGGCGAATGTAGAAGTCAGGAGAGTTGAGATGGTTGGGCCAAAGGTTGGAGAAGATTTAAGGGAAAAGGCCCTTTTTGCTATCTTTTATGCCCTCCTCTTTATGGTCATATACATATCTGGAAGGTTTGAATACAAATGGACTATGAGTATAATTATGGCAGCCTCCCTTGCCTTTGGAGTCTATATAATCTCTGCCATAGGAATGAGTATTATCTGGCTCATTGCTGTTGCCCTTCTCATTACTATTGGCCTATGCTGGTCCCTGCGCCTAGAATACGCCCTCGGTGCCATTGTTGCACTCTTTCATGATGTAATCATCACAATGGGCGCATTTGCTCTCACAAACCGGGAAATAACATTACCTGTTGTAGCCGCACTCCTGACTATAGTGGGCTACTCCCTAAATGATACGATCGTTGTTTTTGACAGGATCAGAGAAAACTACCGGCGCCAAAGGAATCGCGATTTTGCGGAGGTAATAAATCATAGCATTAACGAAACCCTAAGCCGTACTCTTCTCACATCAGCGACTACCCTTATTGTTGTTGGATCCCTTTTTATCTTAGGCGGTGGCGTGATCCACGATTTTGCTTTTGCCCTCTTTGTTGGTATACTGGTTGGCACGTATTCTTCTATTTATGTAGCAAGCCCTGTTCTTCTCATATGGAGTAGTCAGGTATCGGAAGGAGGTGGCGTCAGAACCAATAGACGAAGGAAAGGAAGCTAATTGTTTAAAGAGAAGACCATTCGCTGGAAAAAGAAAAGAAAGAAAAGGGTTATCTTCATAGTGGTAGCTCTTTTTTTATCTGGACTTCTTTATCTACTCATTGGTGGCCCTGGTAGCAATTATTTTAAAATATCATTAAATAGGCTGCTCTATCCAGTTCCCGCATTCAAACACATAATAATTGAACATAACGGTGAAAAAAAAAGACTCACGCCTGGTCAGATTCTCCACATCCATCCCTCTGATAGCCTTAGGATAGTGAAGATATCAACATCAATCCTTTTTAATAAGGGAATAAGGCTTTACTCTCAAAGTTTTGATGTGAATGCCCTTCAAACGCAGACAGTGGTAACAAAACTCCTTCCTAACCAAGACATGTTTCGCCACTATACCTACACAATAACAATAAAGCACAGTAATAATAAAATCGGTGAGGTAGGTCTTGTAATTGCTCCTTCGCTAGAAGATTGGTTAATAAAGGCAAACAGGATAATAGATCCTCAAAAAAGAATAAATTTCTTACAAACAGCCACTAAAGAAGAAAAGGGTAATTTTCAGATCAAGATGAGGCTTGCAGATGAATATCTGGCCCAAAAGAGGTGGAAAGAGGGAGCCCATATCATCGAGAGCATACTGAAGGAAAAAGAAGATCTGAACCTTTTGAAAAAAGTTTTAGATGCCTATGAACACCTGGACTACTATAATAAGATTATCGCCACGTTAAAGAAAATTCTTATCAATTCACCTGAAGATCTGGACCTCAGGCTTCGCCTTGCAGAGCTTCTTGAAAAAAAAGGAAGACTAAAAGAGGCTGTAGAACAATATACCATTATTCTTCCACAATTAACCACAAATGAAAAGATAGCATGCATGAAAAATATAGGCTATCTATTATTTCAAGCTGGTCAAAAAAACAAGGCTCTCCAGTGGTACCTCAAGACAGCCAAATATGACAAAAAAGACCCAAACCTCTACTACAATATCGGCTCCATATATGATGAGCTTAAGGAGCCAAAATTGGCCGAAAAATACCTGCGTTTTGCGTTAGAGTTAAAAAAGGATGATGTTGAGGGCAGGTTACGGCTTGGGCAATCTCTCTTTAATAAGAATAAATTAACGGAGGCAAAAAAGTATGTAAAAGAGATCCTTAAAAGAAAGCCCAATCATTTAGAGGCCCTTATACTGTTCGCTAATATAGTAGAAAAAGAAGGTGATAAGGATGCTCTAAGGAATATCTATAAGCAGATTTTATCTTATGATCCGAAAAATAAAATTATCCTGTTTAATCTTGGGGTATTGGAGACAGAGCAAGGAAACCTGAAAGAAGGTCTCCACTACTTTGAGAGATTGGTTACGATTGACCCAAAAGACACACAGGCCAGGGAGGCACTCTTTGATATCTATCAACGACAAAAAAGGAATGATCTTGCCTTTAATCAAGCCATACAGCTGATCAAATTTTTCCCAAAGAAGATTGCTTATTATAGCTACATTTTTAACCATCTTACAGCCTTAGACGAATTGGAACAATTAGCTCATTACATGATTAAGGGCGTGAAGGAAAATCCCAAAAACTTTGAGTTACGACAGTATTTGATTTTAGTCTACCTCAAATTGAAAAAAAATGAATTAGCTGTAAAGGAAATGAAGGAAGCTCTGAAGTTGAAGCCAAATAATACCAATCTACTTCACCAGCTTGCTAAGATCAATGAAGGGACAGGTAACCTTGATCAAGCCTTACAGGTATATAAAAAGATCCTTGATATCTCACCAGATGACGAAAAGGCCGAAGAGGCTTATCTTAGGCTAAGGCTTGAGCTATTAAATAAAAGGGAAGAAAACGTTCAGTAGTTAGTCTGTAGCAGGCTGATTGAATACTTACCTATTGACCCACAAACTTCTTTATCCTATATTACCATCATCCAAAAAAATTTTTTTACCATTCACACAAGAAACTCACCGAAAGGAGAAACGTCATGAACAGCCTACATAACCTTGTTTTACGCAACCGGAGCTGTCGCCGCTTTGAAGAGTCCCACGCTATCCCGCGAGATACCTTGGTAGAACTGGTGGCACTTGCTAGATGCACTGCCTCAGCTGCCAACCGTCAGCCCCTTAAGTACATCCTTTCTGCTGACCCCGAAACAAATGACCGCATTTTTCCATGCCTGACCTGGGCTGCATACCTTAAGGATTGGGCTGGCCCTGCTCCCGGGCAGCGTCCATCGGCCTACATCGTCATCCTTATAGACAAGACAATCACGGAGGACTGGTGGTGCGATGACGGCATTTCCGCTCAGACAATTCTACTGGGAGCTGTAGAAAAGGGTCTTGCAGGGTGCATGATGGGGGCAATTCAAAAGGAAAGACTTCGGAATGAACTGGATATCCCTGATCACCTAATGATAAGGCTCGTCCTGGCCCTGGGTAAACCCGCAGAGACCATAGTTCTTGAAGACCTTGAGCCTGGAGGTGATATTCGGTACTGGCGTGACAAAAAAGATATCCACCATGTGCCCAAGCGAAAGCTGGAGGAGCTCATCATCAAATAATATAGTATGGGCAAAAAGGTTACAATTCATATCTTTCACTTCGAGCAAGGGGGATT
>DATKWM010000071.1:0-5057 GCA_035529575.1 Desulfatiglandales bacterium | reverse complement strand
CATTCACCCTCTTTTATCAATCGGCCGGCATTTTCAATGGCCTTCTCAATACCTGTCTGGTACGACATGAAAGGCATATCCACTATCACAAGGGCATACGTAGTACCCCTGGTTACCGCCTTTGCGTGATGAATCATTTCTTCCATGGTGACAGGCACTGTAGAGGTGTATCCAAGAACTACCATTCCCAGAGAATCTCCAACCAAGATAGCGTCAATGCCTGCCTTGTCTACCATTTGGGCAGTTGGGTAATCATAGGCAGTCAACATTGTTATTTTTCTTCCGTTCTCCTTTTTAGCCATAAGGTCAGAAATAGTTATCTTTTTTCTTTCCATTGTCATCTCCGTTACAAAGACCCTTCTCGCAGAAGAAGGGCTTTTTTATTATTTGCTATATTGCTTCAGATAAGGATGTTGATGAATGTTCAATTGAACTATTAAGCTTGATATCAATTTATTAAAAAAGCACCTACTATTAAAAAACTACTTTTCTTTATGGTGTACCTCCTTTATTTAATTATTTTTTTGAGCCGCATAAATTGGCATTTACCATATGAGAAAATCTTTTTTGATGCAAATGATAAAGATAAGAAATCTTTTAACCTCATCATGTCGACCCATAAATAAAAGATTTTGATTGCTTTATCAAGGGAACTCAATCGAAGAGAGCTTGTTTTTCATTTAGAACCCCCCATCCTTTCCTTCGTAAGTAGCTGTCCTCAAAAGTGTCTTCAATTTTTCACTCACCTTCTCGTCTAAGGTGCCTTTTTCCAAGGCAATGGGAATAGTCTTCAGCCCCAACTCTGCGTAGAGTTTTAGAATGGAAGGCTCTTTTTCTTTTAAAGCGAATATATGCTTTTCAATGGTACTTACATCCCCACGTGCAATAGGCCCGGTAAGACAGCTGGGTAAGCCAATAGAGTTGATATTTTTAATGTTCCCCTGGATCAAGGGCATAAGAACCTTAGTTGATTGAGCAGTAGGCACATCAAAATTCTGAAACAGATCCGTAGCTACCTTTAATAGAGTAACAAAGTAATTACTGGCAAAAACTGCGGCGGCATGATAAAGGGCTTTATTTCCGGGTTTGAGCACAATCCAGTCGCACCCTATGGTTGAAGCCATCTCTTTTAAGATGTCCAGCAAAGAACCTTGCGCCTCGATGGCAAAGGTGGAACCGGGTAAATTTTTTATAGCCTGATCAACGCTGGCAAATGCCTGGCAGGGATGGAACGAGCCAACCATGGCACCAGATTTTTTTGCCGGATCCAGTATATCGATCGAAGCGGCACCGCTGCAATGAACTACATTTTGCTCAGGACGCCATGTAAGCTCTGAAGCTACTTTGAGAATGAAATCATCTGGCGTTGTTATAAAAACATGATCTGCGGTGTTTGCCACTTCCTGCGCGGTCTTGAAAACGTGGCAGCCTGGCACCAGATCAGCCAATTTTTCAGCAGCACGTAAGTTCGTATCAGTCACGGTAATTACAGGATACCTGCCCTTAAAAAGTGTTGTAGCCAAGGCTGTACCCACTTTACCCGCACCAATGAAGCCGACTTTTTGCTTCTTCATGGCATGCTTATCCTTTCAATATATTGAAAAATATCTCGTAACCTCAATACCCTTTTTAGTGAATTAGCTGTTTGTTATCGGTGAATACTCTTGTTGAAAAAAACAACCCTTTTTCACGTGCCAGATTTATTCTGATGATCTTTTTTACGAGCATGGCTAATTTCATAAAATTTATTAAGATCTTGTCAAGGACTATCTGTTGAAAATTATATCTAAAATAATTTCAGATGAAAATATCAAACTAATGGTAAAAAAGAAAGAGATTATGTGTTGGCTTTACGGGGATATGATAGAGAACTTTTATGTATTATTCAATTTTTAGTGCGCGCTGGGAAAGCTCGCTTTCTTTTTTTCTCAATTTACGAGTTGCTATTTAAGGCTGAATGATTATAATAAAGAGTTATTTTTTATATTTAAATTCTTAAAGGAGAGAGTGTATGTTTGGTGAAGAAAAAGATATAACGTTTACTGGTAGTAGTAAATATGTGTTGGATAATGAGCTGGCAAAAATCGTAAATATCACTATGGCCCTCGAGATGCCTCTTCTTTTAAAAGGAGAGCCAGGCACTGGAAAAACAATGCTTGCCTATGCAATTGCTGAGAGTCTCAATATGCCTCTCATTGTTTTAAATGTCAAATCGAGTATGAAACTGATTGATGCCCTTTATCAGTATGATACCCTGACACGCCTGAACGACAGCAGGTTTGGGGATTCAAAAAGGAATGTAAGCAACATTGAGGAATATATCAAGATGGGCAAAATCGGTCAGGCATTTGTCTCAAACGAAAAGACAGTTCTTTTAATAGATGAGATAGACAAGGCGGATACCGATTTCCAGGATGATATGCTTGATGTGCTGGATCAGATGGAGTTTGATATCCTCGAGATTGATAAAACCATTAGCGCAAAGAATCGGCCGGTAATAGTTATTACATCTAATGCAAAAAAGGATCTCTCAGACCCATTTTTAGGAAGATGTAATTTCCATCATATAGCCTTTCCTGAGCCTGATATGATGCGAGAGATTGTGCAGGTTCATTTTCATGATATAAGCCAGGATCTGCTCGATAGCGCTGTAAACGCCTTTTACAGGCTCAGAGAGTTTAAGGAAGTGGAAAAGAAGCCGGCAACAAGGGAACTCATAAATTGGATCAGGGCAATGCATGCCGATCCTGATTTCAAGGTGAAGGACTTGATAAAAGGCGATATCCCCTATCTTGGTGTCTTATTTAAGAAAAGCCCGGATTATGTAGTAGCCCAGAGGGCTGTCTCACGGTTTAGGTTATAACACATGTTTACTGAGTTTTTTTATACATTGCGCCAGGTAGGTGTGCCCGTTACACCCACCTCATTTCTGAGGCTCCAGAAGGCCCTAAGCAAAGGTTTGATCAACTCCGTTGATGATTTCTATATATCTGCACGTTCAATACTTATAAAAAGTGAGCGCTATTTTGATCTCTTTGATCAAGTATTCGCCCATCATTTTAAAGGGGTTGAGCTGACTGATCCTACTAAGTTTGATTTAACCGAGGCGGCCAAGGCCCTTTTAGATGCTTGGTTGAAAGATCCACAGGCTATTGCAGATGCCCTTGGGATTGATGAAGAATCTCTTGCTCACTTAAGCCCGGAAGAGCTCATTGACTATTTTCTTGAAAGATTAAAAGAGCAGACCGAAGCTCATCATGGTGGAAACAAATGGATAGGTACCGGGGGGACTTCTCCTGTGGGGCATTCTGGATATCATCCTGGTGGTATGAGGGTTGGGGGCATGTCCAGGAATAAATCTGCAGTCAAGGTAGCAATGGACAGGAGATATAGGGATTACTCTCAACAAGGCCCTCTTACCCGTCGCCATATGGGAGAGGCCCTGAAGCGATTGAGAAATATGATACCCACCGGGCCCAAGGATCGGGTCAACATTGATGAGACTATCTATCAAACTATGAAGAATGCGGGAGAGATCGAGATCATCTTTGAGCGGAGTCTAAAAGATAGGCTCAAGATTATTTTGGCTATAGATAATGGTGGTTGGTCGATGGATCCATATATTGGCATTGTTCAGAGCCTCTTTGATTATTCAAGGAGTCAGTTTAAGGATCTGAAGACCTTTTTCTTTCACAATACTATATATGATTACCTGTGGGCAGATCCTCCGAGGTATTCAAAACCACACCCAGTAGACGAATTTGCGAGGATGGACCCGGAAACCAGGTTTATTATTGTAGGAGATGCAAGTATGGCCCCCTATGAAATAATGGCCACAGATGGGTCAATCCACATAGAGGAAAGGAGTGGTAAGCCCAGCATAGAGAGGCTACAATTCCTGGCCAGCATCTTTCGGCATTCTGTCTGGCTTAATCCTAAATTATCAATTGAGTGGAACTACACAAGGTCAATTAATGTTGTAAGACAGATCTTTCCAATGTTCGAAATCAGCTTGGATGGTTTAGAAAAGATGGTAAACCATCTGATGAGTAAGAATTGAGATATAATCTATCCAAGACCTCCCTTATTTCGTGTTAAAAGACAAAACTCTCAGTCATAGGGCTGCTTCGAGAAAAGTAACAATGAGCTGTGTGATGCGGGATAGGGGATTCGAAAAGCAAATCTTAATTGTTTTTACATAACACACTTTTCTTCTAATCAAAACTCACATGAACCCCCGTTTTGTCATTCATGAGCACCACGCTACTCATCTCCACTATGATTTTCGCCTTGAGTTAGAGGGGGTTCTAAAGTCATGGGTAATTCCAAAAGGCCCATCCATGAATCCATCTGAAAAACGGTTGGCGTTATTGGCAGAGGATCATACTTTGGAATATATTGATTTTGAAGGAATTATCCCAAAAGGGCACTATGGAGCTGGTACAGTGGTAATTTGGGACAAAGGGTCCTATGAACTCATTGAGCTGAAAAAGGAAACAATCACCTTTTTTCTTAGAGGGAGAAAACTCAAAGGGGCTTTCACCTTAATGCTGCTCAAAGGAAGCCGAAAGGGCAACGAGTGGCTTCTTATGAAGAAAAAAGACGAATATGCTAGCACTAGTTGGGAATTAGAGACAAGCCTGACACAAGAGAAACAATGTCAGTTGAGAGAGCAGATGCCCCCATGTAAAACGGCATGATTTTTTTAGTAAGCCTGGCCCTGCTTTTACCTGGCTTAGTGCTTCGATTCGCAAATACTATACGTATTCTAATGAGTATAATCTTTGCGATTGTCTTCGACCCAGAGCTCAGACCGAAGGGCTCACTCAGCACTTAGTCCCGCCCTCGGCCATGAGCTCGGGCCGAATGGAGTAAATAAATACATCATCGAATTTATGAATCGAGGGACTAAGGACCTTACCACATAGAAGAGAGCCTACTCAATACAAAGTAAAGGAGAATAAAATGAACCCGAAGACCCTTCATCAGATCAGTTATGGTCTCTATGTCATTGCTGCGCGGAAGGACGATAAGATTAATGGTCAGATAGCAAACAC
>DATKWM010000070.1:0-5298 GCA_035529575.1 Desulfatiglandales bacterium | reverse complement strand
TTTTCGAGTAATCGGTATCTCTTTATGGACCTCAGGGAGCCTATCAAGGGCATTGGCCTCTTTCAGCTGGCTGACGAGGTTGGAGATCATACCACCAGGTATCTGGTGGGCCAGCACCCCTGTATCGATCACTGCCATCCTGTTGGTAGCAAGGTAATCCCGGTATTTGGGTGCAACGGTCTCAAGGTAGTCATCTAACTCAAGTAGTTTATTCAGGTCTAATCCGGTATCCCATGAGGTGCCTTGCAGGGCAACGACAAGGGGCTCTATAGCGGGATGAGAGGTTCGCATGGCAAAGGGCGCAAGGCAGGTGTCAACAATATCTACACCAGCTTCAATAGCCTTTAAAACGCTCATGGATGCCATTCCGCTGGTGTAGTGAGTGTGAAAATGGATTGGAACGTTGATATTTTTTTTCAGTTCAGTAATAAGTTTGTAGATATCATAGGGAGCAGCAATGCCGGCCATATCCTTGATACAAATGGTATCAGACCCCAAGTCTTCTAACTGTTTACATTTGGATGTGTAATAGTCCAAATTAAATACATCCCCTCCTAAGGTTCTCTCAGTGAGGGAATAACAGATGGAGCCTTGAAGGTGTTTCCCGTTGGCCTTTATCCTTTCCACAACGGTCTGAAAATTTCTGAAATCATTCAGGGCATCAAATACACGAAATATATCAATGCCTACTTCACAGGCCTTATCCACAAATGCCCTGGCCACATCGTCTGCATAATTTCTATACCCAACAAGGTTCTGGCCTCTCAGCAACATAGAAAACGGGGTTTTCTTGAGATATTTTTTAAGTGTTTTGGGTCTCTCCCATGGGTCTTCTGCCAAAAACCGGTGCATTGTATCAAAGGTTGCCCCTCCCCAGACCTCCATGGACCAGAAACCAATATCTTCCATTTTTTCAGCAATGGGAATCATATCCTCTGTTCTCATTCTTGTAGCCAATAAAGACTGATGACCGTCTCTAAGGGTAAGGTCCTGGATCTTAAGGGGTTTTTTTTGGTCTTTATTTTGCGTAGTATTCATTGTTTTCTCCTCTTCTTATGTGCATGTTAAACTAAGTCCCTCGATTCATAAATTCGATGACGCATTTATGAATCGAAGCACTAAGTTGTCGTTCACTTATTATCAAAGAATATTTATACGTTTGTGTAGTCAAGGATTTTTGTTTATTCATATTGGAGGTGATTGAAATTTTAATATTAATAGTAATAATTACTAATAATAATTAAGAGTGGGCTTGTCAAGTATCTTTATTCATGATTTTTTTCACAAGGGAATACAAGGAATTTGTTAGATAAAGGTAATGACAGGCCTTGTATTCACCAGGATGAACCGCTTTAAAGAAGGAGCGTTTAAAGTGAGCCGAACGATATGTTTAGGGTGTATCTCGAATAGGTAAATCAACTCTTTAATCTCTATTTTGAATAGCCTGGACCAATTCTTTCCCCGACCGGTGTGCTTCTAATAAATATTCTGGATGCCCCAATATGTCTCCCTCTAAATCTAAACTGCGATACAGGAGCGATCTCCAGAGCTCCATATCGAGAATTTCAAAAAAATAGCGGATGCTGAGAAGGGTCCCCTCAAAAAGTCTTTTACCTTTGGTAGCACCCACCGAAATAAAAAGTCCTTTTCGTGTGGCTTTAGGTTTTTCAATTGTGTTCTTTTCAAGCCAGTATCTCTTCACCCACAGGGATTGACATCGATCCATGAGGATTTTGGTGTAAGCGCTTACTGTATAAAAAAATATGGGCGAGGCAAGCATCAAACCCTGGCATAATAAAAGTTTATCGTATATGTGCTGGAAATCATCCTGGATTACACATCGGCCGGTTTCTTTACAGCCATAGATTTCAAGACAAGGAGACATCTTTAGATCACGGAGTATCATCTCTTCAACCTCAGCACCAGCTTCAATTGCTCCTTTAACAGCATTTTTGAGTAACAATGATGTATTTCCTTTACGGCGTGGGCTGCCATAAATAGCAAGAATTTTAACCATTTTATAAACTGTTTTTATGTTTGCTCATTACTGTTACTGTTGAATAAACCCATAGCTGTGAATTTTAGCGGCCTTACAGATGATTTTTAAGATTTCTAGAAAGGATTTTTAGCTCGGATCTTTTTGGGTTACACTGTTACTATGCTTACCATTAAATCATTAAAAAGCGTAGAAGGCAATATCTTTCCTGTCAAGAAAGCCTAAATGTATAGCAAAGGTTCAAGTGGTGTAGTACCTATAGGTTCACAAGGTAATTTCAAAGATCTGAAGTGTTACGAAAAAAGAAAGTTTTTTTATAAATTTTTTATACTATTTCTGATAGTATGAAAGAAAATAGTAATGAATCACGCGCGGACTTATTAAAGGAGGCAATGTATATGGTTACATCACTTACCTGTTCGGTAGATACAATAAAAGATATTGCCCCTGAAGAGGTTTGGGATATCATCAGAGGTGAGAAAAAAGAAGAATATATCGTGGTGGATGTGAGAACTCCCGCAGAATATGAAGAGGAACATCTTCCCGGAGCCAGATTCATTCCCTTAAATGAGTTGGATAGAAGGTATTCAGAGCTCGACAGGCATAAGAAGATTATTACATATTGCCGTTCGGGAAGGAGGAGCTTGGGGGGAGCTATTCTTCTTTGTAATCAGGAATTTGGGGAACTCTATAACATGCGCGGAGGAATCATGAACTGGCCCTATGAAAGGGTAAAAGGCCCTCCAGAGGAGGCAGAGGAGTTTTTCAAAGAAATAGGGGAGATCAAAGAGCTTTTGCTTTTTGCCTTGCAAATGGAGAGAGCAAGTCGAACATTTTATCATCAGGTTGCTGAAAATTTGGGCGATAAGGAAATAATAGATTTATTAAAGAAGCTTTCCCAGGCAGAAGAAAAGCACATGGAGGTTCTTTATTCAAGATTGAAAAATATCTGGCCCGAAGCCCCGCCTTTAGAGGACATTGAAGAATCGGAGCATATGGAAGGAGCCATCTCCGTCCCTCACGCTCTTTTGGTCATTGAAGAAGAACCACCCAAAGAAAGGATAGATATCCTGGAGCTGGCCCTGGAGAAGGAATGCAAGGCCTATGATCTCTATCAAAGGATGGCTGAATCAGTTGAGCTACCCTTGAGAGAAGTTTTCAGGGATTTAGCAGAACAAGAGAGAGGACATATCAATGAACTATCTCGTCTTCTCTAAAAATAAAGGCTGCCTGATTTATTGCAAGGATATGTTTATAAAAGGAGAATAGAGAATGTATGTGCAGCAATTTTTTGTTGAGGGTATCGCTCACAGTTCCTATATCTTGGCTGGAAACCAGGCCTGTGCAATCATTGACCCAAAGCGGGATGTTGAGGAATATATCAAAACAGCCAAGGCTATGGGGCTGAAGATAACCCATGTCATAGAGACCCATCTCCATGCCGATTTTATCTCCGGCCATCTTGACTTAAAGGAACTAACCGGGGCTCAAATCTATGCCCCCAAGGCCGGAAACTGCCAGTTTGATCACGTTCCGGTTACAGAGGGAGATACCCTCGTGATAGAGGATGTGGAACTTGAGGTGTTGGAAACCGGGGGCCATACCCCGGAACATGTTTCCTATGTAGTCACTGATCGCTCCCGAGGTGATGAACCGGCAGCGGTCTTCTGTGGAGACACCCTCTTTGTGGGTGATGTGGGAAGGCCTGACCTTTTCCCTGGCATGGCAGAGGATCTGGCGTCCGCATTATATGATAATCTTCATAAAAAGCTCCTTAAGCTTCCCGATTTCTGTGAAGTGTATCCCGCTCATGGGGCAGGTTCTCTTTGTGGACGGGCTATGGGGGCTAAGCGAACCAGCACCATCGGTTACGAACGGCGTTACAATCCCGCCCTACAGTATAAGAGTAGAGAAGAATTCAAGAAGTCTCTCTTGACTGGCATGCCTCAGGTGCCTGACCACTTCAATCGCTGTTCTGCCATTAATGCCAAGGGACCAGCCCTGGCAAGAAGTTTACCGGTACCCCAACCCTTAGCTCCGGAGGAATTCCGGAGGCTAAAAAATAATGGCCATATAGTCGTGGATATTCGTGATTATACTGCCTTTGGTGGGGACCATGTCCCTGGAGCATATAGTTTAGATTCTGCCATGAATTTTTCCACATTCTCTGGGTGGGTGCTACCACCCGATAGGCCCTTGCTCCTAGTGGGAAATTCTGAAGAAGAAATTAATCGGGCCACAACGCAACTTCGTCGAGTGGGACTGGATGAGGTGGTAGGATACTTGGAAGGCAGTATTAATGCATGGGCAATCAGTGGTCTGCCCTTGGAACATCTGCCCCATATGTCAGTTCATGAACTTAAGAGAAAACTGGAGCAAAGTGATGATATTGTTGTCCTTGATGTACGCTCCCAGATGGAGTGGGATGAGGCTCATATTGAAGGGGCAGTCCATATACCTTCTCCTGATGTCAGAACGAGATATAATGAGGTGGATAACAAAAAGCCGGTAGCGGTCCTTTGCAATACTGCCCACCGTTCCAGTATGGCAGCAAGTATCCTTCAAAAGCAAGGATTTGCCAACATTAGCGTGATTACAGGAGGGATGACTGCCTGGCAGGCAGCCGGATACTCAGAAACGTGCCCCACCTGCGAGGCTCCCCATCTTCCCCGGTGGTCGATACAGGTTCCAAAATAAAGAAGTGCTTGAAAATAATCTACGGTGTATCATTTTAAGGCTATACCATGAGACCTTTACATAGCTCATATTTTCTTACCGAGGCCGGACTTTTCTTCAGTTCCGAGGCTCTCGGGCTGGTCTTTTCAGCAACATATCTACGGGGGAATTGTGCCCCCTCCGCATTGCCCCCTCTCTATCGAGCGGGAGGCCTGCGGTTTCCCCCATAGATACGTCACGAAAAGACAGCGCCTTTCCACCAGTCACTTCATAAAAGCCCATCCTCTTTTGTAGGGTGAAAAGAATTGATAGGTTTTGCAAAAGGCTCAGAACGGAGAAGTAATGACGACATTGATAACCACACATGGAATGTAGGCATTATATTTTCATAATTTTACTATTCACGAAATATTCAAATGTATACCCAGTCATTTCTCCGGCTTTCTTATGTGGGATAGGCATCAATCGTGCTGAAAGTGGTTTATTGAGCTTTATGGAAAGAGACGCAATATCTAAGAGGAGGGCATACAGTTTATCCTCAGAGACATCTCCTGGTAATGGGATGGTATCGAGGCCGGTTCCACAGACCGATGAATAGAGCAATAAATCGGTGAGATTATACCTTT
>DATKWM010000069.1:0-4423 GCA_035529575.1 Desulfatiglandales bacterium | reverse complement strand
TTCCTTTAATCTATATACGATTTCGTTTAAGCTCACTTTACCGATTGCAATATTGAACCGAAGTGTTATATGTATTTCTTGTTCCATCACGGTCTCTTTCTTTTTGGTTTTTAGTGCTAACTATAACCATAGAAAGAGATCATGATTTAAGCAAAATCTTTTTAGGCCTCAACTTTTGAACGTTACTAATTTATTTAGAGAAACGGGAGCTTCCGTTCAGATGGAAGGGACGAAAGCAGAAAACTGAGGCTAGATGATGATCTGGCGGTATTCAAAGTCAGAAGGAAAATTTCAGACTTATAAAAAGACCGAGTTTTTGGACAACTTATTTAATAAAAATAGTGTAATCCATCTAGATAGATTTGGATATGGAGATAATGAGATATGGCCAATGAGAAAATTTTAGCAATGAAAGCGGGAAGGGAGCTAAATATAAGAGTAGCCGAGGATGTAATGAGATACACATTTGCACAAGATGAGATTTTTAGTGATATGCAAAGATGGAGTAACAGTGCCTGAGGACCTCTAGAGCCCTATTCCGAGGATCGCTCAATTGCCCAGCAGATCGTAGACAAATTGAAGCATAACTACAATGCGAGGGTTGAGTTCAATGACCGCAAGGAAAGCTGGGAAGCGGAGTTCAATGAGTTAGGAACTGGTCTAAGTTTTGTTATGGTATCAGCTCTCGATGCTCCTGAAGCAATCTGCAAAGCAGCATTATTGGCTATGTCGCAAAAGGAGAATAGCTCGGTGACGAACGAAAAAAGAAGTCGTGAAGAATTATTAAAAAGCATAATTGAAATTGAGCTTGACATGTTTGAACGTGTTAGAACTGCTGAGCCGTCCTTATGTAAGGACAAACCAGAAACATTTAAAACGATGCGAAGGATGACCCATTACAGTCTATCCACAGAAACACTAGAATCCTACCTTGAGGATTTGCATAAGGCTGAAGCTATGGGTAAAAACCTTCTAACGGAAAAGTTTGCCCGCATGGATAACAAAATTCCTCCACTCAAAAGTAATCCCAATTGACAATATAGTCAAAATCGAAGAACGTTGGATGAAAGAACTATCAGAAAAATATCCCCATACCTTTAAAGACGAGGCTGGCTTCAAAGTTTACCTTTCCAGCGAATTGGAAACTTACTCTGATAAGACCCTAGAGCTATATTTCGAGGATATTTCCAAAGTAGAGGAAGAGGGAAGAAATTTGGCAGAAGATCAGTATACCATGTTATTCCAACAAATAGGCTATGGCTCTATCGCTGAAGTGGAGAGGAAAGCAAGGAGCGAAGAGTAAAGAGGGGCAAAACCATGCATTACAAACTCTTGTTTTTTACTACATAGGGAATGTGCAAAAAATAGATACATTACACATATACATATCATGGTTTCTGCCTGCATTTTATTGCCGCACTAAAGAAATTTTTCATCGCTAGGTATTGGTTAAACATGTTGAAAATAGGGAAAAGTGGATTTTTTTGAGCCATGAAAAGCAGCTTCGGTGGTTTTTTGAAAAAAAGCGGCCAGAATCTGTGGAAAAGTACCTTGATTCTTAAAAAAAAGAGGTGGATTCTTATTGGATCTGCATAATATTCATGTAAGTAGAAACAAAAAATGATAGAAATCACTTAGCTTTGGACTGATTTCCGAGGATTCACCTAACCTTTTGCGGTGTTTTGATCGATTTTTCAGCCATTTTTTGTAACAAGACAAAGCTCCACTGACTCTCTTTCCGAGTAAGTGAGTGGGGTTAAATTAGTTGACAACCAGAAAGGAATAAATTGAAATGTATGAGGTGAAGAGACTAAAGATTGCGGGTTATCACAGCGAGCCTGTAGACAATACCTTCTTTTTGCAGGAACACCCCACTGATCATCTGTCCATAATTTTCCCCGGAATGGGTTATACTTCTCATATGCCACTGCTTTACTATCCAGCTCGTTTGCTCTTGATCCTGGGAGACGATGTACTCCGCCTGGAGTATGACTACAACAAGCGACCTGAGTTTCTAAAGCTGCCCCTTCCCGAACGAGCCGAGTGGATGCTAAGAGATGTCTCCGCAGCATGCAAAGCAGTCTCCTCCCAACGTTCCTATCAGAGAATAACACTCATAGGAAAATCCATAGGTACACTTGCCATGGGGCACCTTCTTACAACAGATGCCATGTTTGAGAAGGCACAGACGGTCTGGCTCACTCCTCTGCTCCGTAACGAGAGTTTACGAACACAGATCAAGCAATGCGGGCAACACTCTCTCTTTGTAATCGGAACAGCCGATCCGCACTATGACCCAGACTATCTGGCAGAGGCAAAGGCTGCAACCAATGGAGAATCACTCGTAGTTGAGGGTGCAGACCATAGCCTAGAAATAGAAGGTGATCTGCTCCAATCCCTTAAGGCGATGGAACGAGTGGTGCTGGCCATAGAGAAGTTTCTTATGGGATGAGCATGGGAAAGCCCTGAAACATCCTCCTTAACCTCACTCATTACCTTTATTTGAGGTACGAGGGAAGATTTCCGATGGAAACTGATCTTTTGTGTGTATGGTGTCCTTCTACTTTCTTTTACTTTTATTTTCTATATAGAAAATAAATAAATATAATAAAATAAAGGCATTACATAACATATACCGAGTTCCATCGAAAATTTACTCACCTACTTCGTTGTTGTTATCTTGAAGTGGTGACGAAGAATTAAATATGGGGTATGTTTCCTATGCAGGTAGACATAGAAAATGTCCAATGCAGTAAATGTCAGATGGAAAATCCCAAGGCCAGGACAGCACAGAATCATTGATAGAGTCCCTGCATACCTCAAGAAAAAAGCGCACCCTACTGCCTCGACTATCTCGATGACGAAAAGCTACCTGAGGATGAGAGAACAGCTGTTCTTAAGGAAATATTCAACAAAAACATCCGCGAGAAACAGCTCAACCGCATTATATCGCACCTCACACCGGTCCTGGACAGTGCCCATCCGCCTTCAGCACTGATATACGGGCCAACCGGCACTGGCAAAACTGTAAGCCTAATCCACGTGCTGTGAACCTTTGGAAAGGTAGCTAAACGTTACGGGGTAAAGTTTCAGTATCGGTATATCGACCTTACCTCATCTAAGATCTATTTCGGTGCCTTGAATAAGGTGGCCATTACTCTAGACGGTTCAAACCGTAAGTACCGGAATGGTATTCCTGTTGACTACATGCAAGCCAGAATAACCAAGGCCATATCTGGCTATGGGCTTCTTACTGATGAAGCTTACAATATCCGCCCAAATCCTGATGCTCTCCTTACCTACCTTGCAAAACCCTTCCCCGGAAGGTCTCTTGCAGACTGATCCTTGTTCTCCTGACTAACAGGTGGAGTGGGAGAAGACCCTCGATCCAAGGATCTTAAGTTTTCTTAAAAAGACAGATACCATTTTAGAGCCATATGATGCCCTAGATCTTCTTGAGATTCTAAAGTTGAGGGCAGAAAAGGTCTTTGACAAGAAAAAAGTGGATCATGCCTCACTCAGAAAGGTGGCTCAAGAGACCTCCGAGTATTTAGTAGAAAAAGAGGTGGACATTGCAGAAAGCTGACTGGAGGTAGGCAGGTCCCTGTAGTTGATCAATGCCCTGGCAACACAAAAATGTCTTGCCCTACAAGCCTGCTACAGCATTCTTAGGGAAGAAACAATCAGGGTTTCCACTGGCCATGCCTATGAGGTTTAGAGAAAAATCTTTCACGGGCAAGGATCTCGTCCGGTTACCCAGCGGCGGTTCTGCGATATTTTCATCTTCCTTGACCTTTATGGGCTTATTAATGCACAGGTTGTTTCAGTGGGGCGTTATGGCAAGACCAGAGAGATAATGAGGTAGCTGCCCAGGGAGGCGATCAAAGGATTCCTGTAAGTTAAATTCAGGCAGGGTGTAATTATGCTGGTCAGTTTAAAGAAGCCTATCTATTTCCGATACAAATATGGGATAATTTGGGTCAGAGCAAAATTATTGGATTCATCTTGAAATATTGTGGTTGCAATGGCTGAGATTCGATCGTACAAACCTCCTGTTGGGATTCTAATTTTAGAGGACAGGTTTCAAAGAAAATATTGAACTTTCAACTACTATATGTAATCTTTAAATCTACAAGATTACACTATAGGCACAAATACATGAATTTCAGAGGGCAAGCACAGACCCCAACATCTTTGGTGGGTATTCTATTTTTCCTTGAACCTGAAAATCATTCCGTTCTTGCTGAGGAACCTTAACCGAAGCCAACTAGAAAAGGAGTAAG
Organism: Desulfatiglandales bacterium; assembly: GCA_035529575.1. Taxonomy (GTDB): domain Bacteria; phylum Desulfobacterota; class DSM-4660; order Desulfatiglandales; family B25-G16; genus B33-G16. Next base: position 140 of record DATKWM010000069.1, on the reverse strand, counting down.
TCGATGACCGAAGAGATTCTACCGAACCTGTTTCGAATCAAAATCCCCCTCCCTAAGAACCCACTTAAATACCTCAATTCTTATGTAATAATGGGCTCAAAAAGAAATTTGATCATTGATACGGGATTGAATCAAAAAGA
>DATKWM010000068.1:0-4564 GCA_035529575.1 Desulfatiglandales bacterium | reverse complement strand
CAACGGCGCGCGGCCCCACTGGTTCTGCAGGGCGATGTCGCAGCCCTTGTCGATCAGCAGGGCGACCATGTCGGCGCGGTCGTAGTGGCAGGCGCGGTGCATCGTGGTGCCGCCGTCGGCGCCGACGACGTTTACCTGCGCGCCGCTCTCCAGCAACAGTTGGAAGATCTCCCACTGCGCGCGCGTCGCGGCCCAGTTGAGCGGCGTGTAGCCGTACTTGTCGGTGGTGTTCACCTGCGCCGGATCGTCGGCGAGGATGGCCCTCACGGCGCCGGTATCGCCCTTCAGGACGGCGGCGATGATGTCTTCGTCGGCCGTGGCAGTGACGGTTATGAAGAACAGGCAGGCTATGAGGCAGAGTGTTTTCGCGTTCATCAAATCCCCCCTCGCTCAGGAGCGAAACGCTCGAATGGCTGCCGCCACTATTCAAAATTCCGGGGAGAATTGATGTATCGTGTATTACAAGAAGGGCGATTCGAATGCATCCCGGCGGGGTCACTGGAGTTTCGATATAATTGGATGGAGCACTGAGAGGGGCGATTTAACGCCGTTTTTTCTTAATGATTTAAGAATCCCAAATATACCCGCTTGGCAGTTTTCTTCATGTTCTAATTAATTTCATCCATCCTACGATCTTATAGATAAATCTTTATTGATCATCCGCTTCTTGTTTTGCTCGCTTACTCATGAGGGTCCTGATGCCCCCCTCAATCTCATTAAATAATTGCACTGTTCTTCCGTCAACTCCCGACTCTCTTGTGACTTTAATTTGTCCAACTATACTTATATACGATGTATCCAGATTTTTTGCTTTGTAAAATATGTACTCATTTTTCAGCATCTTTACAAACCACTCTATTTCATTATTATTTTTCCTTTTTATTATTTCATGATATATCGTGTTAATATATTCCTCCGCCTCCCCTTTTATATATTCCGCCTCACTCATCATATCTCCATATAACAATAGCATTTGAGTGAAATCTTTTTCTTTGCTTTCTCTCATCTTTTCTATGATACTACGTGATAGACTGTTTTTATGCTCTTTAATCATACAGCCTATTAATAGACCCCAATTATCTTGATATATCTCCCCACCCTTCATTTGCCCCGTATCAACAAGGAATTCAGCATACTTATCTAATGGTTCATACAGAATTTCCGATTCAAATGACACCTTTCTCTGCAACATAGAGATCAATAATTCCATTATGATTCCGAAATCTCTGATTTGCATAAACAACTGATCAGAACCCAACCCTCCAATGCCATTTTTAATAAATTTCACATATCTCGAATTGGACTTAAATGTTTTAATTTTATAAATGGCTGTATACATTTTAACTTCATCTAATTCAAATGGATTGTTTATCAAATATTCTAAGAAATTATTGTCATGCGCATAGTGATTTACGATACGCTCATGAGTAGGTTTATGCAAAACTCTTGCAATACAATTATAATTAACGATATATTCATCATAGATGAAAATATCTTCTTTTTCAATATTTTTTACCAACATATAATCAACTATATATGCAGTTATCTGGCCAGCATTTGCATTTACTAGCTTTTTAACAAAATTTATCTCTGCGTGATATCTTCCCGCCGCATGGATTACACCTTGAAATAACTTACCTTTGCCAGAAAGGTCCTGACAAAATTTAAGGTATATATTAATGCCACTGGTTGACCCGGGTTGCTGATGAGCTAGATTACCATCGGGAAGATACATATAATGTAAGAATATGCATAAGGCAGCAGTCAGATAGTCATTCTGTATATCGCTACGGCTAAGTAGCTGTGCTATTTGGCCTGTATCGACCAGTCCTTTAACTATATCTTCCTTATAATGAAAACCAAGTTCAATGAGCAGAATCAGACAACCCCTGACTTCTTCTGCGCTAGTGCCTGTTCCAGCAGGTAGTCTCTTTTGCAGAGAATTGAGAAGGGGTTGCCAATTGAACTCAAACTTCTCGTTCAACATGCGGATCAGCTTGGCATTTTGGCCTAATTCAATCGAGAAATTACCTTCATCGCATACCTGAGCTAAGTACTTAGGTAAATTGTCTTTCAGTTCTGGAGCAGGTTTGAAGTATTTGGAGCATTCGCGGTCTCCTTGTTTTCTATTGAATATTCTTCGGTATATGGCTAAAATTGCTCGTGGATCTCCAAAGGGATCATAGTTTTTCTCAATTAAGCCACCAAATCCTCTTCTCTCCAGCTCTGAGAGCAGATGAACTGTGCCCTCAAACCAGTCTTTGATCAATGCCTCTAAAGGTTCCTTGCTACCTTCTTTAAACTCGGGGAAGTAATCTATTCCGTGGATAATTGACTCCACTAAGTCATTCTTTTCTATCTTCATCTCTCCTGCACCCTGTCTACTAATAGAATAAGATCTTCCGCCAGCTGTTTATCAGGTCTTGGCCATTGTCCAACGTCAGCAGCCGCCTCGGCCAAGGTATCCCATAAATGCTCTTGCTGCTGCTTTTTATTGTCCCCAAGAAATTTCAAGAGGAAGGCTGAATTCGTAATAACTACAGGATTATCAGAAGCCCATCTCGTTGCGTTGCGGTTAATAACAAGGCTCAACACACTATCAAATCCAGTGACATCACTAGCTTTCATGAGTCCTTGTTCGTCCCTGCTGATAAGCGCCTCTTTAACCGGTTTTTCAAGTAATGCCTCAGCCGCACGTTCAACTTCAATATTAAAATACAGAGCTGCAAATTGTTCTTCAGCATTATTATCCAAATATCTACCAATTCTGTGCTTCAGCTCATCATTTTGTTTCTTATCGTAATTATCACATTCTATGAATTCCATATTATTTATCGAGTTGTACGGATCTTTTATGTTATCTCTATATAATAAATATGCTGTCATTATTTCTAAGTCAATGATATTTTTCCACTGCATATATAACGATGTAAGATTATTTACAAACACTATGATTTCTCTCGGCGTTACCGATAACCCAGCAGACTCTTTATGTATAGCGAATATCCGGAATATTGATTCTTCTTCATAATTTATATTATGTAATGCATTCCTTAATTGTTTTTTAAAATATTTTTCCCAATCGGAAAGGATTGGCACTCTTACCGAGAAAACAGCTTGAAATGTTTTGTCTATGAAAGATTGAGCATTGTCTTTCATTTGCATTACATTATTATCATTATTATTCATGTTAAAATCAATTTTCATTTGTTTTTTCCAATAATTTTCAATAGTAGCTATATCAATTGGAATAACCAACCAAAAATCACGAAACCAAGAAGGTGGATTACCAATATTATGTTCGAAGAAAATCCTTAGTGATGCCCAAAAATCTATGGCCTCATCGGGCTCTAGCCTGTCAAGATTATCGACAACTATCACAAGTTTTACCGGATTGTTTAAAATGCTTTTTTCAACGAGGTCAACAAAATATTTTCTAAATTCAATTGCAGTTGGATCAGCTGTTACTAATGTCTCTGTTGTTAATTCTTCTGTATAATCATTTTTTATCATAGCCGGAAACCATTTTAGAGTATCTTTATTTATGAATTTGTATACAAAAGCAACAATAAATGGAGACAAGCAAAATAGAAGAGGAATTAGCATGAATAATGATACCCAATTGAATCCCTTAAAAAAATGATCTGCAAAACTAGGAAATAAAGCCGTGCCAAAAGGTGTAAACATAAAAGCGATAGCAAAAACCGCTCCCTCTTTAGTCAAGAAACGAGTACCTTTTAATGTTACTTTTCTAATCTTTCCAGAAATTAATTTGATGTATCTTTCATAATTAATTCTTTTTGTGTACAGATTATTCTTTAAGGAGGATATGAATTCTTCTAAGAATGATCTTTTCAGAGGATCTTTTTGATGAGCCCAAACATCGAACATAAAAAAATGACACTTTAGATCATCATCATTGCTCAATACATCAGACAGAAGCCTTATAATAGTGGATTTACCGCTGCCTCTACTGCCATCTACACAGATTGACTTGCCGCCCGGTTGTTCCTTGATCAGCTGTTTGATTGCATCAGCAATCCTCTGATGGGAACCAAACTCGTCATGATCTGTTGGATCGTCTGATAGCAGATTTACTTCCGGTTCTTCTGTTTTCATGTCAACACTTCACCAGGCAATGGCTTCTGATTAATTCAACAGAAGACACTATATGAGTGAGTCAAAATGAATTCAATACAAACTTGCGCTCTTTAAAGAGAATATCTGAACTCTGCTCAGATAACAATACCATAGGTAATCCATCTAGATTATGGAATTTAGATGTAGTTAAAAGCGAAATACAAGGTTTGTCTGCCAAGATTCATCTAGGTTACAATTGGAGATCATTAGCTTAATGCACTAACTGCTTTGGGAAGATTATGAAACAGAACATGTCGAGGTTTGAGTTAGCGATATCACTGGTTGCGGCTGCGCTGGTGTTGACGGCGGCGGCGACGGGTGTTTTTTACGAGGCGATCTACAAGGACGAGAATCTGTCGTTCGCTACGCAGGCGGTGGCGCAGGACTTCGTGACGGCACTGGTGGCTGTGCCGCTCTTCCTGCT
>DATKWM010000067.1:0-2576 GCA_035529575.1 Desulfatiglandales bacterium | reverse complement strand
TTTCCTCCTGACACCGAAATATAAAAGCAATAAGTCTCTCCTTGGTCTTCCAAAAAGAGCTGGTAAACCGCCTCAAAATCTGGAAAGCGATTACCATCGTATAGCCTACTCCAATAGTGAAAAAACCTGGATAAATTTTCTCTTGTTGAGAGCATTTCAATCATATTTTTCTCCTCTTAAAGTGTGGAGTCTGGGTTCGATTCCCAACTTTCGTCGGAAGTTCAGGCTATTTTGAGTGGGATTCCAGGTGGCCTGGCTTTTCCCGGCCCTAATTTATCTTATTCAGAATGGAGATATCAATAGAGGGATAAGCTACTTTTTCATCTACGGTGAGCTTTGTACTTATGGCATCTTCAGGAAGGATTAGCTGTTTACTTAAATAACTTGACAATTCCTTGATTTGTTGTTCACCTGATGATTTGTCATGGGTAAGCATTTTTACTTCTACAGGACGATGGAGATGGGTCTTTATAACACTCGCTACCTCCAGAAGTTTCTCTTTTCCCTCTGAACTGAGGATAGTTCCGTCTCTTTCAAATAAGGACTTAAGTGATAGACTTATAACTTTTCCCTCTTTTACCTCATACATCAGGGTTCCAAAAGAAAAGGCTTTTCCCAGAAAATGGTGTTGATTCCCCTGATAATCTGTAAGAATAAGGACTGAAGAGTAGGGTTCTCCCACTTTGAACTGAACTTCCCCATTATCCTTTGTGGTTTTCATAGAGATATATTCTGGAGGTTGACCTTTACCATTGAATATGGCTATTTCTTTTGCCGTGGAATCTACTACTCTTAATTCCCAATTGGCAATCTTCTGGTCAGACTGAAGGCGAAATCTAACCACTTCTCCAGAGGGAATTGACCTTCTCCCCGGAGATAAGATTTGAGAGCTTGCCAGAATGCCAGCTGTATCCTGCTCTGGACTATGAATGGATGGGGAAGGATTGAATACTTCTCTATCTATTTCCTTAGAAGGGGTAATTATTTTGTCTATCCCAAAAGGAGTTTGGAGGCTCATTTTTTCTAACAACGGCCTTTCTTCTCTTTCTTCTTCGATTATTAACTCCATCTTTTCCCTTTCTGCCTGCTTGTTTCCCATTTCATTTACATCTTCAGAGTAAGACAAAGCGGATAGGTTGATAAGTAAATAAGTTGTCAGGAAAATGATTGAGTATCGCTTCACCATTTTTTCTCTCCTTAAACGCAGGCTGAAGCCTGCGACTACCATTATTTCAACGAGAAGATAAACGTTACCTCTCCCCACTCTTCTCGCCAGAGTGAATTCTTTGGCAAAGGTTCAAATGCCCATTTCTTCAGTGCATCTATTGCTGATTTATCCAATTCAGGATAACCAGAAGTTCTAATGATGAAAATCGTATCTTTTACTTTCCCACTGGGTAACACTGCAAAGCGTAGGGTCAAAGTTGGCTCTATTCCTTTTTCCATAGCCCACCGTGGATAAGATGGAACTACCGAATGAACAACTTCCCGTTCTGAAATCGGACCCTGGATTTGAAAGCTCGCCCCTTGAACTGAACTCCCTTCCCTACTACCTGTTTCTAATCCTCCCAATTGCCTGGATTTGAATTCACTAATCTCTGAGGGTGGTGCGGCTGTTTTGGTTACCACCTCCGAACTGCCTCTTTTAGGAATATAACCCTCTCGGACGATTTTGCTCCCAGGGGTCTCTTCCCGTAAAGAAATAGACGATTTGTCTGACCCCTTAATGCTAAGAGTCCCTTGAACTGGTATAACCAGAGTATCTTCCAGGTTATCGGAATTTGAAAGCTTTTCCTCGACTTCAAAAACGGGCATAGTTGTCTTTGTTGGTTCCAGTTTTTCTTGTAAATAGCCTCCCTTTACGACTTGTCTTGTGGTTACCGCCTCCTCGGGAAATGCATGCCCTTCTTCTGTACTAAGAGACTCTCTAACTTCAGGTGTAGCCTCAGGAACAAAACTCTTCTTTCCAACAAAAGTCTTGTCTTGTAAAAGTTTTGATTCATTTACTTTTTTAGCCGACTTACTGATTTTCAAAGTCTCCTTCAATTCCATCAATTTACCAGGTTCTCTTTTAGGACCTTGCTTAGTAAAAGCCAAAAGCCTTTCTGGTTTGGGCTTGTGCCTCTTTATCTGTTTTATCCTGCCGGAAATACGTTCAATTTCTGCTCTCGTCAAATAAGCCACCTCAGTAATTTTGAGTTGCGCCTCTTCCCGGCGAGAAACCCTCTGCCCAAGGGTAAAAAGAGTGGCTAAGAGCAAAATGTGAATCAAACAAGAAGTAAAAAATGAGTTTATTATCTCTTTGTTCATTGGTAAAATCCTGAATTCAAAACATCTGGAGTCCCCTGATTCATCGGAGCGTTCAATAAACGCAACCTAAAGGTTGCGACTACCAAAAACATAATAATAACCAAGAAAAATAGAGTTGACACCATTTTTATACAATCCAATCGCGAAACAAGTTTCGCTACTCCAGATCAACCTCTGTTTTTTGTACTGTGGCAATGGCAATCCGTCCTGCTCCAGACTCCTTGGCAATTTCCAGGACGGTTTCCACCTGGCCATAGGAAATATTC
>DATKWM010000066.1:0-63403 GCA_035529575.1 Desulfatiglandales bacterium | reverse complement strand
TTTTTGGATAGTGGCTATCCTCTGGATTTTTGCTGCATCAAACAGCCTCGGACTCTACAATTTGATTCCCTTATTTCTCGTAAAAGAGAGGGGGATGTCGATTGAAATGGCAAATACAATCTTTGGTATATCCCGTACAGGAGGTTTTATTATTGTTATCTTAGCAGGGTTTCTCGTGGATCGGTATGGGGCTAAAAAGATTCTGTTCCTTTTGTTGTTAACTACAGGACTTACAACAGTGGGCCTCGCTTTAGCTCAGACCGTTCCACATCTGGTTGTGATGCTTATTCTTCAGGCAACCGTTTGTTCCGGGTTTTTTCCGGTTGCTTTCGTGGCCATCTCCAAAATTACGAGTTTCAATGAACGAAGTATCTTTACCGGAACAACCATAGCCATCGGGGTGATTGTGGGACTTGGTTTTGCCCCATTTGCCTTGGGTGCAATAGCCGACATCTGGAATTTTCAGTATGGTATTCTTTTCCTGGGAGTAGTTACAGCGGTGTCCTGCATATTACTGAGAGGTATTGGAGAGATTTAGGGCAATGTTTTTCTGCTGGCATTACTCGATTTCTTCAAAATTTACAATCGCAACATTTATCCGCCGGACTTACGGTAGATCTATCCGTCAGATTTGCGGTGGATTTATCCGCCTAAGGCAAATGTTTCCTGCCAGAGAAGGAGTCTCGCCTTATAGGTTTACGATTAGTATGAGAATGTCGAAATGGTTGAATCCTTGGTATTACTGGTGCGCCTGGAGGGATTCGGACCCCCGGCCTGCGGATTAGAAGTCCGCTGCTCTATCCAGCTGAGCTACAGGCGCAATGTGGCTTTCCTGTCTTTCAAATTCTCGACTGTAACCGTTTTTGTAACTGTCTGAGCCTCTAAATATGCGGCTTGTTTTTGTGCTGCCATTTTCAAGTCAGTATCATTGACAATATTATATCGCTCAAATACTGATCGTGTCTTATGTCCTGATACCATCATAGCGACTCTCTCAGGGATACCTGCTCTTACCATGTTTCTGACAGCTGTCCTTCTAAGGTCATGGAAGAGTTTTTTACCAATACCAGCATCCTTACAAGCCTTATCCCATGTCTTCCTAAATCCCTTTATCATATCTTTATCATTCCAGGCAAGAAAAACATAGGGAGTTATCTTCCCTTCTTTTTTCCTTTCCTCCCATTGATTGTTAAATATTTTCCTCAATTCCTCATCAAGATAGACTGTCCGTGCCTCCTCATTTTTTGCCTGGTCTCCTTCGAGCCTTACAATGCCCTGGTCACGGTCAACTTGATTCCATGTGAGGCCTTCTATCTCTGATACTCTCCATCCCTCCTTATAAGCAAATGTAACAAATCCCTTTAGATAAGAGGGGAGGGCATCCCTTAGCGCGATAAAGTCCCCATGTTCAAAAAAGCCTTTACGTATGTTATTTTCTTTCAGCATAGGAATATAAGGGACCCTGTCAACTTTGGGTGGCGTTTGTTGGGCGCCTAAATTTAGCATACGCTTTAATGCTGCCAATTCCCGGTTGATAGTACCATTTGCCGCACCTTCCCCGAGGCGATCCTCGATATAGTTCTGTATTTTGGGCGTGGTAATCTGTGTTACCTTAAAGCCTCTGAAATATCCTTTGAGGTGCTTAATCACTTGCATAGCCTTTCTAAGTGATTTTTTCTGATTAATCCGGTAATCTCTCAGAAAATCTTCTGCAAGCTCGTCAAACTTTACCCGGTCAAAGTAGACACCGGGTAGTTTGCCTTCTGCTATTTCGCCTTCTCTTTTTTTAAGTAATTTCTCTGCTTTCGTTATTTGATTACCCTTTGAAGATTCATAATAAGGCTTGCCGTTACGATAATACTTTAACCAGTAGGTCTGGCCTCTCTTGTAAATGGTTCCCATAATTAATCTCCTTTCTTAAAGTAAAACCGCTCAAGTTGTACTCAAGGGTACAAGCACCCTGGCTATACCTCGCGATATAGCCTAACTTGAACGGTCTATTTTTTGTTTTAGTTGTCATGTGCTTGTGGTTTAGAGGTTACTAAATTAACTTTATACTATGTTAACAAGATAACATAATATATTTTTACTTGTCAAACTATTTCTTTTGCAAACATCGTTTTTATTTGATAATAGTATCCCATGGCTGAAAAAAAGATGTTCGCAACAAGGATTGACGCTGATGTTCTAAAAAAATTAAAGCACCTGAGTGTCGATGCTGAAAAATCCGTATATGAGTTAGTTGAGCAAGCCATCCAGGACCTTCTCAAAAAGTACGAAAAGAAGGTTAAAAAATAACCACTTCTAAAACAACAAGGGGGGAATTATGGCAACAATAAAGCAAAGCGACAATTTTCATTTGCGTGGTGACTGCGATAACTTCCTTATACCTGATAAATGTAATAAATGGATTATTGACAAGTTTGAGAAAAAAGAATTTTTAGGCAAAATAGATTATCCTACACCCTCAGATTATGAAAAGGCAGATCAAATTTGTTCTCAATGCTTTAATTTTAAGCCCTCAAAATAGTTCTTCACATCCCCAAAATAACGCCATTTCCCGCCCCAGGCTGCACGATCTCTATACCCCTATGTAGGTAATCATTCATTTTATCTTTTTCGTTGCATTTCAGGCCACAAATGCTATTCTAACCTTGCAAAAAAGTATCTCAACATACCCAAAAGAGGGGTAGCAGACCCCATGAAAGTAATAAACTTACAGGAATATCGAAAAACTAAGAGAATCCAAGGGGTATCAGCGCGAGAGATTTACAAAGAAGCATACAAAGAGAAGTTACGTCAAAGATTGCGCGAGAGGATGAGATTAGAAGAATTGAAAGAAAAGCAATCTGAGCCGCCTACAAAAAAGACACCTATTTAATTTCCAAAGAACATTAAAAATAACCCTTAACAGAGGGTACTATGTCTTAAATCAGACCCCATTTCTCATGTAGAGAGGTGGGGTTTATGCTTTAGAAGCGGCTGGCTTAGATAATGGATAAAGGAATCGTCCAGGTTTTTGTTGAGCAATACAATCTTAGAAAAGGTACACACTATGAATTTGAATGTTTAAGAAGGAGTATGTTTAGCATTCCAAAGCACAAATTTCCAGCTCTTGAAATTTATCAAATGGCTTTTACTGAAGGAAAGAAACAGAACCCTATTTTTGCCGACCTGATGGTTTTCCTTCGCCTTCAGAAACGATTAATAATAGAAGTGGTCGAGCCAAACATAGGGGCAGAAGATGTAAAAGACATAAACTGGTCACGATTAGTAGTAGACATTATCGACCCGGTAGAAAGACAAGCATTAGGAGAGGTGGTTTGTTCTCGGCATTTATTAATCGATGGTAGGGGTTTTGGACGCATAAGAATATCTGACCCAGAATTTTATAAGAAGAATCGTCTTGAAAGAGATAAAATGCTTGAGGAACATAAACAATTAAACAAGAGGTTAGGCATAAAGGACAAAGAAGATGCTACGCATAGACAACTTTCACAATGGATTCCACTGGGACATTGGTTTGCAGAGATATGGCTTCTACATTACAACGAAGAAGGTATTGTTAGATGTCTCCAAATTTGGTGAATCCAATACATCAAACAACATTGGTTGCTATCTCCCCATCTATTCACGTTTTCAAAGAACAATTAGTGCCAAATAACCCTTAATCGAAGGTGTTATGAATCGTCTATTAAGGCCTCATTCCTCAAATTTGATAATGTGGAATTATATTTTCTTTATTGCTATGTTGGGAACCATTTGTCTGATATCCTCATGCGAAAATAGAGAAGAAGAATCACAACGTCAAAAAAAAGCCATAGAATTGAAAGAAAAATTCCAATCGCTTTTTGGGAAGCCGGATCAAGAAATCGTTGCATTATTAGCAGTAAAGTATAATAAAGATGTACAAATCATTGAGAGCATTATAGATAGTTATCTATCTAAGACAGATACATCATATAGTTTAATGAAATTAGCGAATGAGAAAAAAAAGAAAGGAATCTCATCCGATGAAATGAAAGACAAGATGCAACTCTCCTTTTATGATACTTTAGCACTCGATAAAACTGCATATTTTAATGAAGTTGTAAGAATTTCAGATCAATTTTCTGTTGAGCAATCTATTGTTGCATCTATCCTTTTTGATTACAAAACATGGGAAGCGACAAGATCGCAGGGGAATTCCGAATGATATTCCTCAAATCACCATGAAAAATCTAAATCAAAGTCCTCAAAATAGTTCTTCACACCCCATAAATAACGCCATTTCCCGCCCCAGGCTGCACGATCTCCATACCCCTATGTAGGTAATCATTCATTTTATCTTTTTCGTTGCATTTCAGGCCTCAAATGCTATTCTAACCTTGTAAAAAAGGAGCTCAACATATCCAAAAGAGGGGTAGCAGACCCCATGAAAGTAATAAGCTTAGAAGAGTATAAAAAGTCTAAAAGAATTCAACACCTATCCGAAGAAAAAGAAGATTCATGGAAAAGAAACTAATAGCAAGTAAATTGCAAGCCTGCTTAAATGCAAGTAAGAACGATAAAAATAATGAAGATTTTGCCCATTTCTTCCAAGTGAATGATCCTGCTAAGTATGAACCAACAATTGGGTCCTTGCTTGAATCCCTCCACTCTCAAGATGAATTGCAGATTTTTAATGGCAAAATGCAGGTAATTGCAGGTAGTGCCACTCGCATGGAAATACGTGACTTAGCAGTTTGGCTATTTCGAAGAGGAAAAGAAGTAGGTTCTGTCCAAGCTGTTTCTGATCTCATACAATATATTGAATCCGATAAAATCCCATTTCGTCTGACTTATGGATTACGTGGACTAAAAGTAAAACATCGTTGTGAATTAGGAAGTGGAATTTCTCTTCTGTCTTGGACGGATATTCCTGAGTCGTATCATAAGCCCACTATCTTCGATAATCTTTTTTCATTAGGAAGATTGCCTCGTGCCGCTCTTGTTCAGGAAAGACTGCTCCCTAAAGTGCATGTCTCTCAGAATGAATACAAACTAACTCCAATAGATCATGTGGCGATAAATGATGCAGTTTTATGTGTTGCAGCGTCAGGTCCTTTTTCACCCGAAGTTATAGTGACGTGGCTTGATCCTCCTCAATGGGCTCCTACAATTGGCGTAGGCTACTCATTACCACACCCTGCCGAGCATGTACGAGATGCTGTGTGGACGACTGAGCATTGTCAAATCGTAACTAAGTTATTTAGTGATTTTGAATCATTAACTGAGGATAAGAAGGATGCTCTTCGTTTACCTATGCAACGTTTGGCTATGGCTATTCGAAGATCATCCAAAGTAGATAGTGCAATTAATCTTGGTATAGCTCTTGAATCCCTTTTCCTGAGTGATCTGTCTGATGATCGTGGTGAACTCACTTTTCGATTAAAATTGAGAGTTGCTAAGTATATAGAGAAAGAAATAACCAAGCGAGAAGAAGTGTTTCGTCTAATTGGCGATTTATATAAACTACGATCAATAGCCATACATACTGGACGTGTGCCTCCTGATGCTTTAAAGAGTAAAGATATATCTGAAACTCTAAACAATGGTTATTCTTTAGTGGCGGATGCGATCAGGCGCTTTGTGAAGAGTGGAATTCCTGATTGGATGGATGTTCAGCTCCGCTGAGTTCATTAGCTTACACTAATCCCGCCATCGGTTCTCATAATTTATTTAATTTTCAAAGAACAATCAGGCTAAAAAGCCCTCAAAATAGCCTAATCAGTTCACAAATAAAGCCTGTTGCGCCAGCGCAACCAATCTCCATTTTCGCTATCTGCTGGGCATAATGGGATTGTCGTTTGTCTATGTTAGGGGGGAGGGAAGGAAGGGAAGTTCTTTGAGTGGAACTTTGCTTATCTCTTTTAGGTGTTATCTTTTCCAACAACTCCCCTAACCGAACCTCAGCATCAAGGATTAATTCTGCCATATATTGACCGTCTCCGAATTATCCCTCCACACCTCTCAAATAGCGCCATTTTGCCCTCAAATTTCAACGATCTCTATATCCCATGTAGGTGAACCTTCACCTTTTGTTTTTCCTTGAAATCTGAGCCATAGTTTCTCCTAATAGATATAATAGGGATCATCATCTGCTGCCCCGAGATTGTTTGAGCCATCAGCTATGAAAGCAAAATCCTTTTGCTCAGTGGTGCAATTATCGTAAGTCGAAAAGCTAATCTTCCAACCTGCCGCCGGTGTTGCACCTATAGAAGAGCCCACGGTTATTTGATCTCCTGTAATATCGGTAATCGTCAAATTTGTTGCCACTGCCACCATATTTTTAAAAAATATATCTATTACCCAGCCTTCCTCAAACTTTGCCCCTTCATCGGTTTCGAGGGTAAAAATAGTTGTACTTGCACCAGATAAAACCGTTCCTGCTGGACTAATAACTGCATATTTTTTCCCATCATATTGAGTATGAAGCATGGTAAATTTACATTGGCCTTTTTGCCAATCGATAGAACGATTTATGATTTCAAGATATTTTCTTGTAATTCCTCTTGCACCTGTCTCTAAATTTGGTACAAGGAAATGGGTAATAGGCACAACATCACCAGCCTCAGAAAGTTGCCTATTGAAAAAGGTAGAAAAACTTAATTCAGGAGGTGGACCATTAGCGTATCGATTGAATACCCTCTTTTTTCTTCTCGTGATAAATTCCAATCCGCTTTTTGCTGTGGTAATTCCCTTTGATTCTATTTTAAGAGCTTTCTTACCAGGCCCACGGTTTGTAATGGAAGTGCTATCCAGGAAAAATGTTTGTGTATCAAATTCCTCATTGTCTGCATCATAATCATAATCAAATTCACATTCATTTATCATCCCGCTCAAATTTTGGTTCCATTTCGGAATCCCAATTATTGTATCCTCATCAAAGGTTTGAACATCTCCCCACTCTTCAGGCAATGGTGGCCGGAAAACTTTTATATCGAATGTGCCATCTCCCTTTATGATTGGATAGATATTGCAAGGCTTAAAGATTTCCTCTTCAAGAAACTTTTTTGCCGTGATTCTTTCCCGAATATCAAAAGATAAATTTACGCCCGCGAACCATTTATCGCGCTCAGCTTCTATATGATTGACAGCTATGAGATCATCATCTATACCCAGGGCATTTTTAGCGGCAAGAGTATCATAATCTCCATTTGTTCCGGCCCCGGTAGAGGTAAGAATCCTGAGTAATATCGTCATGGGATTGCCACCAAAAACTACCGGCGTTGTTTCTGAATCCCGGAATATTTTTCTTTGCATCCATCGCTGAAGGTCCGTAATTGTAATGTCATATCCAAGACCATCACTCCATAATTGAATATCCGTGACCCAGCCGGTAAAAATGGTCAGCATATCGGCCTCATCATTTCCGGCATACCCAGCTTTTATGGTTGTCTTTTTTCTATGGAGATTATAGGTATCGCCTGCAATCAAAGCGGTAATTTCATCATCATAATCCAATATTGATACAGTGATTTCCCCTATAGATGAACGGCCTTCTTCTGGCGTTATTTTCTGAGAAGCCCCAGCTATTTTTTTGATGCATGAATCCAAGGTATTATCAGGATTCCCTATTTGTGCAGAGGTCACATAATCTGTAGATTCACCATCGAAATGAATTAGATATACAGGGCTTTTATACGCAAGAGCGTTTTTTGTTAAAAAATTTGCGGATGCTGATTGCATTATAATGCCTCTATAAATTTAAAGGTTTTCCGATAAATATCATTATCTCTCACCTGAGCGTTGAATTGTGTATTGTGTACCTCGAATTTATTGTTACAAGTAGGCGAATATCGAGCTGACGGAAACGGCTTTGAAAAAATATATTTTGCAAGTACCTTTTTTATCCTTCCCTCGCTCATTGCCCCTCTCACACCATCCGCTCTTTGTTTATTTCGATATAAGCATCCATGTCATGGATATCTAAATAGAGTTTCCTCCCATCTTTGACGCAAGGTAAAACTCCTTTCCATATAAGGGTACGCACACTAAAGACCGGCCTTCCCAGGTAAACACTCGCCTCTTTCAAATCAAAAAGCCTCTTGGTCAAAGGATTGTATATCCCTTGCGCCTTTTTTAAGCCTTTGGTGTTATGGTTTTTAGCCGCCATGTAACCTTATTGTAACTATGAATTACCCTTTATTTTTGTGATAACGATTGTCACAAAATGATGTACTCCCGCGCGTGTCTCTTTAAGTATTCTCTTATACTCTTACTCTTACGGGGGGGTTTAAGGGGGGGTAAGAGTGAGTAACTACTGTCAACTCTGTTTTTCGCCCCTCTTTTTCCTTAGTTGACATTATTTAAATACCCCTAATTACTATATTTTTAGCTTTAGTTGACACAGTTGACATTTGATGTCTACTATTCAAATTAGTTGACATGAGTTGACATTTTCATTCTATAGTTGACCAAACATCCGAAGTAATGAATTTGTACCCCTGTACGAGCTTGAATTGTATCTGTTTACCGTTTGGATTTTCCTTGCCTTTCCAATTCTTGAGTTTACGAATGACGGCCACATTAGTTTTATTGTGCCTTTCAAGGGTTATTGCCAGCCGTGCTTTTTCCAAGCTCCTCACGCCTCCTAATGGGTAGGGTGTGCCCGGGTTTTTCTGTAAAGCGATTACTGCCACGGCGCCATTGAGCTTTCGATAAATTTCATAGATGTATTTTGCTACAAGGTAAAATTCGTCATGGATTTCTAAAAAATCAATAAGATTTAAACTGCCTTCTCCTGATTTAACAACATCTGCAAAGTTCTCGCTCCTGGCATAAGGTTTGAATTTTCGCCAGTCCTTAAAAGGAACATCCTCAAATAGCTTGAGCCGTTTTTTTAGCTCCCGGTCCCCCATTTCAGATGAGAAGTAAGAGACATCAAAATCATACATATTGCTTGCAGCTATGTTGAGTAAGAGTGCTGTCTTTCCCATATTGGGCTCACCGGCCACTATGATAATATTTCCAGGCATGATCTCTGCAAACTCGTGAATCCCTAAAGGCAGTTGAATATTGACCGTCTTTTCATCACAGTTAAAGATGTCTATTAAGTCTAATTCTGTTTCAACACGTCGAAAGCGGCCCCTCTGTTTACCGCTTCGTTCAATAATCCGTTTCTCAATAAGGCGTGCCAGGATCTTTGAGACAGTACCTTTTTTGTTGATGGGAATTGCCAGCTCGTCAAAGACTTCCCTTGTTTGAAATTCACCATCAAGACGTGAGATCCACTCTTCAATTTCTTTTGTAAGATTTGATTCAGCTAATGGCGGGAGCCCAAGGTTTTTAACTCGATGATCATCCAAGGCAACTATAATCTGCCTTTCAGTCCAATTCGGACATGTAAGCCTCAAATGCTCTTCAAAGTTCCGGCTTGCCTCTTCCGCTGTTTTTGGCTTATCCACGGTTTTTAGCCTTGCCTGATTCTGCATTTTTAGCCTCTCCTATTCTATGTAGGTAAAGGATATTACTCCTTGCTAAAGGCTTGTTGCTGGGTTCATCATTAACTAACTTTAATTCTGGATATTTAGACTCAAGTCCTTTAACCAGCCCATGCACTTTCAGATAGAAAGATTGAAGTGATAGGTCTCTCTTTCGCACCTTTTCTTCTTTTTTATTCATTTTTAGGTCCCTCATTTTCAGGTATAACCTTCCGTGCTTCCATAAATTCAATGACATCTTGCTTCCTATACCTTACGAATCGGCCCCATTTCACATAAGGAAATCCAACTCCATTTTGACGGTCATTTCTTAAAGTGCTCAAAGCCCTGCCAGTTAACTTGGAAACCTCCCTTTCTGTCAGATATTGTTTTTGCATGCCTTTGCTCCCATAAAAAAAGCTCATAAATATCCGCTTTCTCTTGCGGTTATCTACAAGCTTAATTGATATGCTTTGCCCTGTAAATACTTTGGCTACTATTAGGCGGGTTAGTCGGTGAGGTTATAACTAACTGTA
Organism: Desulfatiglandales bacterium; assembly: GCA_035529575.1. Taxonomy (GTDB): domain Bacteria; phylum Desulfobacterota; class DSM-4660; order Desulfatiglandales; family B25-G16; genus B33-G16. The sequence goes on along the minus strand of DATKWM010000066.1, from coordinate 53,424 downwards.
TTCATTAATATTTTAAAGTAGATAAAAAATTAGTAGAGGAAATTAGTAGAGGATTCTTAAATTTCCTTGTATCTCTCGTAAAGTCTTTGTCCTCCAATCTTTATTTTGATTTGATCTTTAACAATCTTTCTCAGTAAAGGTCCTATAAAATCTCGGCGTGTTTGTTTAGGATCTGTGCTGTAAATTTTTTGATCTTGGAAATATTCCTTTATAAAGTACCTGTTAAGTTTATTTTCCGGATCAGCTAAAAGACTTTCTGCTTCTTTTTGCAAATTTTTTTCACGATCTGGGTTATTAGCATATTGAAATCCTACAGCGTCCTGTAACTCATTAAAAAGAAATTCCATTTCTGGTTTGACTTCTCTAAGTAATTCCATCAAAAACGGATTTTTGAAATGTTCTTCCTTTTTCAATTTCAAATCAGGAAATTTTTCAGATTGCTCAACATCTTTTGGTTGGGATACATAACTACCTTCTGGTAAAAACCTTTGATGTTTTTGAACCTCCTCTTCCAGATAAAAAGAGTCAACAACATAATTCAAAACCTCTGTTGCCCCGGATACTGGCAATTCAAAATCTCTCCATGAACGATCAATATTTGATATCTTTGATTTTGTTTTTTCAATCCTTTTTTCCCGTATATGACAGTAGTCCAAGTCTTCTTGTGCTAATGACATATCTTTGAATACGAAAATGCCCTTAACTGGACCCTCGCTCAATTTAGATTCCCATGTTTTTTTAGATTTAACCTTGTCCCTAAGGCGCAACAAAGGCCAAGCATTTTTAAGTCTTTCTAATTCGTTTTCTTCTTTTTGCAGCCTATTACCAAGCTCATCTATATTTTTTTGGGCATTTGGGGGAGCCGTAAGCCTTCCTATTTCGTTATAAATTTGAAGGTGTACCCCCTTGACCAGCTCAAAAAGTTGAAAGGGTTTTATATCTAAAATCCCTAAAACTTCCTTCCCTGTTATAAATTTTTTTAGTTGTATCATTTCCCGCCTCCTGTAGCGGCCTGGTAATTAATCCAGGGGAAACCGGCCAGGAAAATCGGCTTTCGGGGATATCACCCTATCCCCTGGAAAATTGTAACTTCTTTCCTTAAAAAAGTTATGGTCGAATGGTTAACATTTGGCCACTGCTTCATTTTGAATTCAACCTACGTCTAATCGTATTGTCACCCACCCCTAAAAATCTTGAGATTTCAGAAATTGAAAAACCAGATTGCTGAAGGCTTAATATTGCTTTTCTAAATTTGTCTTCAGATAGCTTGTTTGCTCGTGCCTGTACAGAAAAGGGAAGCTTTTCGTATATTACATCAAGCGCTTTTCTGAATTCTTGATTTCTTTTACAATAGCGATAAATTGCATTTTCAGTAGGCATGTCAGGATCTCTATAGACTTCAGCAAGGGTTTTATGCTCATCCAGTATTCTTTTTAAAACGTTTTGAAAATCTTCAGGGAAATATTTTTTCCTTCTCTTGTTACCTGATATGACATTCTCAGCCCTGATTTTTGTAAAAAACGGTTGATCAGGCCTTCGCTTTGAATGGTTGATGCTCGCTCGTGCGGTTTCTAAATCCGGTCGGAATCCATTGGCGTGCCTTTTTTTCAAGTTTTCACTGAGCTTCAGACTATGGTCTCTGCTGCACAATCCACGCTTCCAGGGCAGGCCATAAAGTTCCCTGTATTCATCAGAGGTCATGTCGTGTATCGCTGTTAAATGGGTGGGAAGCCTCTTAAACCATTTTCCGCACAGTAGGCACTGGATCCTATCGCCTGAAAAATACTTATAGACCTCCTCTTTGGCCTGAAATTTACCCTCCCAGGGGAATCCCTGGAGAACCTTTCGTCTGCGCCTATAACGTTTTTCGAGAGAGCTTAATCGTGCCATGACAGGGATCTTAACTGATTTTATTTCAGTATTCAAATTGTATTGGAAAGTATTCGGTGGTGGGCTGGCTTATGATTTATAGCAGAAACATTTAATCAGAGGATTTTTCAGGTTTCATCCGCTATTGTGCATTTCTGATCCGCGTTGGGACCGAGAAATAAGAAAACCGAATAGGCTGTTGGGTTACGATTTGAATATCACAACATTTCTGATATTACTGGAATTACGGATACATAGCAGATACCTGCAATTAGATCCAGGTGTGGATCTGTCAGACATATCACAGGATTTTGAGGAAGATGATATTTTTGCCTGATGGATGGATATCACAGATTAGAGTTTATCAAACATGTATCGATTGCACTATCACAAGTCGTTTTGGAACTAATGTCTCCTTTCATAATATTGTTGTTCTATTCCTAACGCATGCTCACATAACCAACTGTCTCCTCAGGATTTAAGGCCCTGCTTATGTTCCCTACACTAATGAAGAACTCCTTTCCTTTGGCGCCTTTTAAATAAACAGGATCAGGAGTCCTGCCCACATCGATAACCCAAACATACTTCCCAATCAAGTAAGGTCTGTGCTCGGAACAAGGTTAATTTTGACAAAAAAGCAAGATTATTTGCTATGGAGCGGTGTTTTTCTTTGACAGGGCCTTTTAATGGTCCTCTTTACTATTTCCTGGGAGGGTTTATTTTATTATTTTTCTTTTCTTTTGCTGATAAGCGTATCGGGACTTTGCCAGTCTCCTTTGCTCTTGTAAAATATTTATTCTTCCACAATACTTCACTACGTGCAAAATCTTTCCCTGTTGTATCCCGAGTTTGAGTTGCGATTGTAACTTTAGTCCATCCATCGTTAGGGTCTAATAGGCCATTATAGAGGTCGTTGTCGTAACCACTTATTAAAATCATACACTTCGCTTTTTTACATATTGACAGCAAATCTGTGTGGAAGTCCTGATCACTTGCATCGATAAAATATTTATGGCCACGTTTTACAAAATATGGTGGATCAAGATAGACTAGAGTCGCTGGTCTATCAATGAACATTTCCATAAGCTCTCTAGCATCGCGATTTTCGACTCTTACTTTTCTAAGGCGATCTACAACATCTTCAAGGCGTTTAGGTAGATTATACCATCGGTTTACCCTTGCTTCCTTATTCTCACGTGCATACGACTGGGAGAATGAAAAACCAGAATTAGTTCCTCCATATGTTCCATTTACCGTCATCATTGTTGCTACAAGAAATCTACGTGCTTTTTCTAAGGGTTCAATCACCGTTTCACTTTTTACACGAGCTTGTTGGAACTCAGCACGAGCGTATGGGGTTAATTTTATTGCTTTACAGAGTTCTGTAGGGTTATTTCTCAATTGTACAAATAAATTGACAATCTGATTATCCATGTCATTTATTACTTCAATTGGCACTATTGGTTTTGCCAATGTAATAGCTGCGGAACCACAGAACGCTTCCACCCAAGCATTATGTGGTGGGAGAGAATTAATAATTCTTCGTGCGATCCTCTGTTTGGCCCCATAATATCCGAATGGTGGCTTAATTTTACCTACTTGTGATTTTGAATCCTGAAGAGATGACATTTTATATTTATCTTTTATAAAAATTTATTGTCCCCGTTGGAGTTCCAGATAATACAATAATAATGATGTTAATAAGAATTAAGAAGTAATAAATATTGAATGTATATTTTAAACTAATTTACATTAAACTTTCCTTTTTATGGAAATATTGCTTATTTCAATTTTGGATCCTCTGCCAAATTGTATATTGCTCTTCTTGTTTATTCCAGTCTACGTAATTATTAAATATTTTTTCGTAAGGGTTTGAGATTATTTTCATATTTTTTAAGTCAAACCGTCTATCACTAATAACAGGCAAGAGATATAGATAATATTGTTCCCCTAATAATTTCGATCTTTCTATTTCATTTCTAGACCAACTAAATTTGAAATTAAAATTAGATACAGCCTTGACTTCAATATATCTGGGAATTATTTTTACTTCACTATAAGGTTCAATTTCAAAACTTTTTATATCATAACCTGCTTTTACATCTAAGGAAGCCGTATGTTCTATTTGATCTTGTAATTCCGAAAAACCTTCAAGCCTTTTTCGCTCATATTCAACTATCACTAACTCAGCGACCATTCCCAGTTCTTCGCGCTTTGCAAGTAAACAAGAAAGCCCCTCGGGGGTAAGGCTACTTTCTAGAGCATAATCACTAAAGATATAAAAGTATTTTTCATCTATTCGATAAATTTCGTTTATCTTATCATAATTGACTAAATCCAGCTCAATAAATAAATTTCGAATACCGCTTTCTTTGAGTCGTTGCTTTGTTGCAGGCTTGTACTCATAAGAATCGCCATTTACTTTAAACTTGCTTAAATATTCGGCGACTTCTTGTGAAAAAGAATGAGAAGAAATCATAATTTTCTCTAATAAATAACTCTTAATCAGATCATCTTTTAAAATATTCTTTCTAAAAATATTATTTAAATCATTTGATAATATTATAATTCCACTTTTCACTTTTACCAACCTTAAAGCATTTAAGAATTCCATTACTGCTTCAAATTTATCTACGCTTAATTGAAATTTTTGTTTTATGAATTCATAATCTTGGTCTGAAGAAGAAAAAATGATTTCTAATAAGATCTGAATTTTTTTAAATGTAATATGTTCAAATGAAGAATCCATTACTCATAGAATATTCTTTCATATGCAGCCAATTCATCACTATCTTCAAACATATCCAATGAATAAATATTATAGTCGCCTTCTATGACTTGATACATTTTCCTAGCTTTCGTTTTCAAATTTAACAAGATATCCGGATCTATAGTATCTGCATAGTGAAGGAAATAATAATGTGCTGGATATTCTTCTGATCCGCCTACCCTATGAATCCTATCAAGGGACTGTAAATATTGTGCACAATTATAGGATAAGTCGTAATAAACTGCGTTATGACAGGTTTTATGTAACGAGATTGATTCAGAACAGGCTGCAGGATTAGCCAATAAAATATCAAGTCCGCTCTTACTATTCACAAATTCATTGATAATCTTTTCCCTTGTCTCTTCCTCGCTTATTAATGTTTTCTCTACTGGTGTTTCTCCAATGATTTTTTTACAATAAAATCCTTCCTCTTTTAATTTTCTCTCAATTAGCTTTATGGCTCCAATAAAATGTGCCCATATAACAATTTTTTCTTCTATTCTCTGAAATTTTTTCACCATATCAATCAAATAGTTTAATTTGGCTGGCGCTTCTAATTCATCATAATTTATTATTGAATATTTTAAATCATTCTCCTCTATTAGGACATCCTCATCATAATCATCGATTGCTGTATCTAACAACTTTGTATATGATAGACATTGTCTTAATCTTATCATCCTGCCACGTCTTAATTTAACAACTAACTCTATATTTTTTAAAAAGTCATCTTTTGCATAAGTGCTAATTTTTTGAATGATAGCATCATATATTTTCCTCTCATATGGGTTCATACGAATAATTTCGGGCTCGTGAAAAACTTGTGGTTGCAAACCTAATTCCGATTTCCTAACCCTATAAAAAAGAGGACCAATATTTGACTCCAATAGAGCGTTTGCATGCTCATAATCTTTTTCTTCTTCTAAGAGTTGCAACTTTATCTTATGTGCTGGCCCTATAGGTGGATTATCTGGCACTAAGAAATCGAATAGATTATATAGATCTGAATAACTTTTTGGAATAGGAGTACCTGTTAATACACATCTGTACTCTGAATATACTGCTGCTTTAAGAACGGCGTTTGCCCAATTTCCGTCAATCTGTTTAATATAATGTGCTTCATCAATAATAAAATAGGCATTAACATTTTTGTTACTTAAAAAAATGCATACCTCATCTAAATCATTTAATAATGTCTGAAACGTGGTCAGATATAGATCATAAATATTATCACGTCTATAATATTCAGATTTTCGGACTATTCGATTACCACCTGCTAAAATACTATAATTTGGATCACGACCTAAAACAGATTTAAATTCTGCTTTCCACGGCCCGAAACAAGCAGGAGGCCCAACTACAAATAACGTATTAACTTTTTCCTGCAGTCGTAGTTTTTCATATACACTTAAAACGACAGTGGTTTTTCCGCTACCCGGAACCGAAAAATTTGCACCGTTACCAATTAAATAAAGATGGAAGGATGCTTTTATCTGATGGTCTTTAAGGTTTCTTATGATATTATTACTAAGAAATTGTACATGCTCATCAAAGCTCTCTTTATCATAAATCCCATCCTTAAAATTCTTTCCTGCTTCTAATATTTTTTTTAATATATCTGCTTTGACTTGAATTTCTTTTATTAGATTCTGACAAGAAGGAGATAACGTATATTCAATTTTTGATTTGTTAAAATATCTAAGGACTTTGGGCAGAAGAAACTCAATATTATCATTAAGCAATAAATAGTCCTCATCCGGACTCCTTGAGAACCCCCAGTGACCTAATTGACTTATATGCCTTAGCTTAAGAGCATGTTTACTTTGTTTGATAGACAACTTATCTTCTGTAATATCCACAATCATTTCTGTCTTTAATCTCCAAGGGGTTAATTCCACATAAGTCACTACAGAGTTGTTAATTATTTCTTGGAATATTTATCCTTTAGCGTTTTAACGTTCTTCATGCATCTAAAAAATTCTGATTCTAATTGATTTGCCACCTCTTTTATTTGCTTTGCCAACTTCATCGCCCTAGGTTGATCGGTAATATTGATTCTGTCAGGTTGCATATTTTCATGTTCGAGTTTCTTTAAAGCATCTTCTAACAATGTTATAGGTGTTTCCTTCTCTTTATCACGCTCATAAAGTCTCCTTGCTTTTTTTACTTGATTGATCAAGGTTGAACGATGCTTAGTGTTCCATATTAAGTCCTTTCTCCTCTCATCTATTTCATTACCTTCATCATCAAAACATTCTTCTGGGGACAATTTTAAATCGATATCTAAGAGCTTAAATAATTCCTTTTTAGCATCCTTATCCCCAATCCATTTCGGTAAATCCCTCATGATTTTATGAACCTTTGGCAGATTTGGAAAATCTCTTTGCCTTATGATTTTAAAGGCTATTTCTTCGACATCACCACTTTCATCCTCCTCAATCCCAAGATTCATTCTTTTTCTATCATCTTCCAATTTTGTATAGACATATTTATAATAATCAAGGAAAGCCTGCCATCTCCCCTCTCTATCCGAAATACCCTTAGAAATACTATTGTAAAGACCATCCCTTCCTAAATATTCCAAATATCTATCAATGCAATCTAATGGTTTTAAATATTCTTCCTCATATTCTTTCAATTTTTTTCTAAATTCATTTGTTGGTAAATTTATATAGTTGGGATCATCTCGCAGTTGTTCCTCCAAGCTCATCCCTCGTTCTATTTTTCTTCTAATTGATAAAGCTCGATCAAATTTATAATATTCTGCCTTACCTTCACTTTGTAGCTGATATCTATTTTCTATTTGTTCAATTTCAAGTAATGTAGGAGGACCTCCAGGATCATTCTTCCCAGGTAAAATAACCACCTTCATAAATTGGAACTCTTTCTTTTGCTTAGATAGTTCTTCCAATACAAGTTTTCTTCTATTACCATTAATTAAAAAACCATCACATGTTATAATCGCTGGGTCACGTTGACCAGAATGTAGAATAGAATTTTTTAAGATTTTAGTTAACTCAGGATCCTTGTCTTTTAATAATTTTCTAATGACTGATTGCGCATTATCACTCCTCTCTAACAACGGTTCTTGTAACTTTTCGTAACTTTTAATGTCGGATGTAATTCGCCCATTGTCTTTTCTGAACCTTAAACATTCAATTGGAACTTGATAGACATCTCTTTCTTTTCCATCAATATGCTCTCTCCTATAATTTATTACTGCTTTTGAAGGTTTAGGCCCTAAATCTTTTTTATTATTTATTTCACCAGCAAAATCTTCAATTATTTCTCTTAGAGCTGTTCGAGTAATTTGATCATTAATACGCATATTTTGTCCTCCAATGATTTGTATGAGCTTAGATGATGCCTTTGAACCCAGCTAAATAAAAACAAAAAGTGGCTTTGGGGACGTTCTGGCTTTTGTTGAATTAATTTGCTATACCATTATTAATTAGAAATATTAGAGAAGTTTTTGATTTCGTTGACTAAATTTTATAATGAACAACGGGCAATGAACAATTATTAATAAACACTATAGAAACGCCAGATGGCAGAGTACTGATTCGAATGGTTGAAAATGAAAACAGGAGAAACGGACATCAATTTTGTTAAGGAAATAGCAATTTAATACTAAATTAGTATGGTTTGTGTTGTTTTTAATAGATTGGGTATTTTTATCAAAAAAAGAGAAGAATTACAACAGTCAATTAACAATGATAAGCCTCATGAAAAGAGGCGCTGTTAAAAAAGTAAATTGAAAAAAGATAGGTCATGCTTGTTAAGTAGGGGGCCAAGATAAAGAGAGCAAGGCTAAAGGAGGAAAACTGTAATGTCGGGATTGATATAGCTGTCATAGTTCTGGCTTTTGGCACCGTTGACCTTTGGATACCTATTAGAGATCACAGCCCAACCTAACCCTGCGATAAGAGAATAATATGCTACAGAAATAATGCCTTCTGAACCTGCGTTATCTTGCCAGTACCTTCAATTTTCATAATGTTGTGTTATCGAAAAAATATCCAAGTTTTGTTCGGGGTTGCACTCTGCACATATCAGGCATCTGAAAAGTATAACATTTTAACATGATTATGCATAATTTGGCTTTGGTGGAAAATTCAGGTTAGCGTGACATAATCGATCGTACAGCCAAATTAGATTCTATTCAAGGTTTCGTTTAGTAGTCATAAGTTTTTTGGGTTTTGTAAAGTTCGCAATCATAGCAGAATACTTTAATTCAAAGCGAGAGAGTGGCAACACAACATCTAGTAGGGTCCTGACATTACTCTCCTTCTCAATTCCAAAGTGATAGGGGAAAGATGCCTTCAAATGAGCACCAATGAGGTAGGTCATAGATGATTAGTTCTTCCACTAATCGATAAATCCAGTGAGGTGGAAGGATACTATATTTCAGTTAGGACTCGATAATCTTTGCCCTTGCACGAACAGAGCATAAGGTGCTTTGGCAGAGAGAAATCGACACGCATAGAAGATCTTTCAAGGCAACATAGGAATCATTACACTGCAGATCTCAGTTAAACCTTGTTTGGTTCTCCCGCCAGTCAGCGGGCTCCGGTTCAGGGCTTTTTTTCGAGACGATTTCAAATTCGCAAACCAGGGGTGTATGATCGGATAATTTGATCTGAGGGATCTGAAAATCGGTGATTTGTATTTGCGGACTGTGGAAGATGTAATCGAGTTGGCGGCGCGGGGCCCGGCTGGGATGGGAAGGTTGTCCGTTACCGTTGGCATTTTTTAACCCTGTAGCAGCCAAAAATAATTCCAGTTCCCGATCGCCCTTAAAAGCATTAAAATCCCCGGCCACAATGACCGGCTTTTTTACGTTATTTGTCATGGTATAAAGGTCCTGGAGCTGGTACTGACGATGGCGGAATTTAAGAGACAGATGTACCAGAAAAACCGATAAATCCGCCAGTTCCATCTCAATCACGAGACGCTTGACACCCTCGCGAAAATAATGAAACTTTTGGGATACAATCTCCTGGTTGGTTAAAATAGCATTTCCCTGTTTATTCAGTAGCGGCACTTTCCGGGCCATAGAAGAGGCGGAATATTGTGACTGGTAGATGTGATCGTGTTGCAATTCCCAGGCTACGGTTTCAGCCTGGTTGTTTTTTTCGGAGCGAAAAGACCCGCCGTCAACCTCGATTAATCCGGTAATATCCGGACTCACCAATTTTATGAAATTCAATATCTTTTTCAAATTCCCGTTGGTGTGTTTCAAATAGCCGCTGTATGGCACCGGAAGGTGGAAATGCCTCCCAATCCCTGTTGCGTAACGTATGTTGTACAAAAGAAATCGCATATAATTTTCACCCGTTATCTAGTGATATTCATAAAAACTGTTTTATAATAATACTTTTAATATGAAAGTAAAGTTTTTCCTATTAAAAGACTATGCCTAAACCATATCCTTCTGATCGGATTTAAGCATCTTAGTTATCATGCGGTACTCCCGGTCGGTACCATCATAGTCATACGTTGCCTCTTCACCCGTCATAGGAATTATTTCAAGCCTGCCGTTGAAAAATTCGGAAACAATGTTCGCCACTTCATTTACGCTCAGATCCTTCCTCAAAAAATATTTGGAAAACATATTCGAGTATCCCAGGCTGCGTGTAATCCGGAATACTTTTAGTTGAACATTCGGACTCATCCATTTGCGAAGGCTATAGGCCGTGTTGGCCGTATTCACATCAAAACGGTGCGGATTTGCAGATATCAAGGCGGAAAGCCTGAAACCCTGCCGGCCGTATTTGTCTTTTTTGCCGGTGAGCTGAAATTTTGAGTCGTTCTGAAGGCGAATGGGTGATCTGCCAAGCCTATCTTTTTTTTCATCAATAAGAATTGCAGGGACAATGATAGCGAACTTATCCTGATATTGTTTTACAAACTTAATGAAACGATTAATAAATTCATTCGTCGTCAACGGTGAATCCGAGGCCATAAATAATGCGTGTTTTTTTTCTTTGCAAGCATTGCTGGCCGCATACCCTTTGATGAAGTTCCCCGAGATGGAGTTGTATTTAACTTTTTTGGGGGTGATGTTGAAAAGGCGGATGACATCATCAGGTATTTTTAAGTTCTGGTTTACAATGCAACAGGGCTTTTCGAATTGCTTAATAAAACTGCCCAGTCGTTGCTCAAGCAGCATTCGATGGCCGACGATAACAATTTCATCAATGAATTCGTTCTCAAAAAGCCTTTCAAGTGTATATTGCATCATGGGCTTGCTTTCTTCCCTGCCATTTTTAACGGTCTTAAATTCTCTTAAAGGCTTGTAACCGGCCTCTATAAATTTCTCACCGTAGTATTTCGCCACAGTTCGGCTGTACTTCTTAACTTCACGCTTATTGTTATAACCTGCCAATAAAATTGCACTAACCATCTTTCAAAATACCTGTCGTTAACTTTCAAATCAAAGAATATTGTAACCCATTTCATTCCGTAAAATCAAAAACTCTCCTGTTCCTGTCAAACCACATAAAACAGTCGCCGATTCACCCTGATCCCTTTGAGATCCAAAAAACATCGTTAATCATGATCTCTACGCCTTTTCTGACCGCCTTTCTGAGTTCTTTGCCATAGGCAGGATCAATATGATCCGCGGGCTTGAACACCTTTACATCCATGCGTTGGACCAGGAAAAGCATCACAGACCGATCGCCCAAACGCACCTGTTGTTGAAGCTCCACCAGATGTTTGAGCCCCCGTGATGTCACTGCATCGGGAAAACAGGCCACGCAATCGATCACAAGAGTACAATTCTTTATCTCAACAATTGTTAGAGACTATGATAGATTTTAATTTGTAAGGAAGTTCCTCTTGGGCTATTAAGCCCACTGAGAAAAATCTTTAACAAAGAAAGAACTTTCCATTAAACAAAAATAAAGGAAAATAAGATTAATTGTAAAGGGAAAATGGTAATATCGGCATTGACATGCACGAGAGATCCTGGAGAATTACTCCCTTGGTAGAGGGGACATGCACTGGTGGATCGTTGGGCCTGGGTAGAGAGAGTTCGAGTGACCACCCTCATTATTATTAAAAAAACAATATATTGCGATAGGTCTACACAGTCGGAAATTTCATACTACGTGCCATAATCTGAAATATCTATAAAGTATAGCTTACATACGAGACTGTCGAAAAACCCTAAAGCCATAGATTTGGGGCTTGTAAGTAGTTGATTTTATTAGATATGTATTTCAATAAAAAGCAATATTTGGACTTTTTCGACAGTCTCTACACTAATCAAAACATCAACCGATTTTTCTTACATTTGTTTAACTGTGTCATGTTACCGTTCTCTAACTAAAAAACACTTTATCTAATTGTAACCGTTTTGTAACCGCCAGCATCAAAATTAAGCTAATTTAATCAAACTCTATCAAAAGTTTAAATTAAGCGCAAACCCTCAATAGAAAAGGGGAGAAGCCCTATCAATAAGGCTCTCCCCTGATTGTTAAATTTAGCTTTTAAGGTTTAGAAGTCCGCTGCTCTATCCATCTGAGCTACAGGCGCAAAACTTCTCGTAAAGCTAAGATCTTCAAATATATGCTACGTTTTTTCGTGCTGCACTTATAGCATTGCTTAGATATTTTTTACGTTTGTTGAGTTGTTCGCATAAAAATCTTACGAACTCAATAGCTACATAACTCAATAAACTCAATAAACCCAATAAACAAAGTAAACACTGCATCCTATGCCTCTTTTGACTTACTTTTCTCTGTGACCTTTATATCACCTTCCCATGGGGAGAGGTTAGGGTTTGCTTGAATTTCAATGTTAACACCATAGCGTTTTTCAAGCTCAGCTAACTCTACCCGTTTTTTATTCAACAGATAGTTGGTTACATTACTTGGTAGCATACACGTTACTGTCTCAATATCCCCTTTTGATACACCAAGCCATATCTGGCGCAAGAAAGACACTGCTGCAGCCTCAACAGATTTCACGATTCCTCTACCCTGACAGAATTCACAGATCTGGTAACTCTTTGATTCTATTGATGGCCTCAATCTTTGTCTGGAGAGTTCCATTAATCCAAATTTAGAGATGTTGGAGAAACTCATCTTTGCCCTGTCCCTCTTGGTTTCTTCTTTTACCTGTTTTATCAGGTCCCGTGCATGCTTGGGGTCTTTCATATCAATAAAGTCTATGACTACCAAACCACCTATATCCCTCAGTCTCAAGTGCCTGGCGATTTCCCTGGCTGCTTCCAGATTGGTTTTATATGCTGTGGTCTCTACCCCTCTGGACCTTGTGGATCTGCCGCTATTCACGTCGATTGAAATCAGGGCCTCAGTGGAGTCGATCACAATCGAGCCGCCACTTGTTAAAGGAACCCTATTACTATAAATCTGTTCGATCTGTTTTTCAATTCCATATTCAGAGAATATAGGGGCCTTTTCCTTGTAAAGTCTGACTCTATTTTGATGTCTGGGAGATATAACCTTCATGAAATCCTTTATCTCTAACCAGGTTTCCTTGTCGTCAACAATGACTTCATCTACCTCGGCACTAAAGTAATCCCTTAGGGTTCTTACACCAAGATCTTCTTCTTTAAAGAGAATGGATTGAGTTGGTTCTGCTTCAGCCCTTTTTTTGATATCCTGCCACATTCTCAAGAGATTTCTCAAATCTCTATCTATTGTGCGTTTTTTCTGACCCGAGGCAGCGGTTCTTACGATATATCCTATTTCTTCCGGCAGCTTGAGTTGATTCATCAAGGATTTTAGCCTTTGGCGTTCCTCTTCATCCTCTATTTTTTGAGAGATACCACTGTTCGGTCTCCCTGGGGTTAAGACAAGATAGCGGCCTGCCAAAGATATATAGGTGGTGAGATATGCTCCTTTTTTTCCTTCTCTCTCTTTCGTGACCTGGACCAGAATCTCATTTCCTTTCTTGAGTGCTTTTTCTATCTGAGGAGCAGATTTGCCGTTAGAAACGAAGCCCTGCGATTCATAATACTCAGGATGGATCTCTCCTATTGGCAAGAAACCATTTTTGTCGGCTCCATAATTTATAAAGGCGGCCTGAAGCGATGGTTCAATCCTGGCAACCGTACCTTTATAGATATTTCCTTTGATTTCTTCTCTTGTAGAGGTGGCAATGTAGAACGCATCCAGTTCACCATCCTTGAGTATGGCAATCCGGTACTCTTCTGGATCTACAGCATTTATAAGCATTTTATACATTTAAGGTCTACCGTGTGCTTTAAAGTGTTGAGTTGCTTGATACATAAATGTTCGTAAGGCCGCCTCCCTTCCTGGTTGAAATGAGCCATCATAGGAAACATCAATATAGGGGACATTAAGCTTGCCCATTAAGGGCTTGGTAATGGAGGCAGTCAGATTACTCGGCATGCAGGTAAAGGGAAATATGTTTATAACTCCGTTATATCCTCTTCTGGCAAGTCCTAAGGCTGAGGAGATGCTAAGGCATGCCTCAGTGCCTATTGCAAAGGAGAAGGTATTGGTCTTTTTTAATACCTTTTCTAAGTGGCCTATCTTATGATCTTCCTCAATATCAATATATTTCCATACTATCTGGTACATCTTCCTCTGTTGCATGTACTGGTAGAAGAGGGTGAGGTTATACTTTAGATACTGTAGGAGATATTTCTTTACCTCTTTAAGCTGGAATTTTTTAAGGTTTAATCTGAGGGCAATTTTGGCTAATCTTACCTGATCATAGGTAGTGTAGTTTATCCACTCCCCTACGGAGGCGTTTACGACCTCAGCCCCATATTTCTCTAACGTTCTAATGGCATCCTGGTTGGATTTTACATGCGTCCTTACATAGATTTCGCCCACCACACCAATGAGTGGCTTTCTTGGCATAGTGAGGTCAATGATATTCCTTGCCTCTTTGACGATCTTCTCTAGATCGCTGAGAATTGCAGAAAAATTTCCATTAGATGAGTGTATGGAAAATAATTCACTCATCCTGTTTCTCGCATCGAGAATAAAGGTATCTGCCATTCCTTCTGCTTTCTCATATGGCCGTACCCTCCACAGCAACCTGTCAAGGATATCCCCCACCACAATGGAGAGATATCCTGCCTTCCTAAAGGCTTGTATTTTTTCCTTCGGTATCAATCCCTTGAGATCGTATGCATCATCTGAGCTAAGTATGGCAATATTTACCTTGTCTAAACCAGGAATGGAATCAAGGATTATCCTGTGTAACTTGTTATACATACCAAACCTGCATGGACCGCTCGCCTCGGGCATAAAATACATATAATTCTCGGGGTGAAATTTATCTCCAAGCCTCTCCCTTTCTTTTTCCATAAAATAAAGAATATCACCCAGGGTTACTATACAGGGAAAGCATTCCTTGCCCGATGTGAATTTCTTTCCCAGATCGAGGCCCTCATAGGTATCCATGACGGATGCATTGACTCCAAAGCTGCGGAAGATGCTCGCCAAAAGATGACTGCTGGAGGGATTCATCTCCGGAATCAAGAATCTTTTTCCCTGGACATTAAATCTTCCCACCCGCTCTGATATGACTCTGAAGGTGTCTAATTGAGTAACCTTTTCCATTTTTTAGGTTCCTATAGCAATAACTTTGGTGGCTTGAGATTCTATAGATTCCATTTTTTGCACAGATTGTATTACGTTTTTAAATGCCTCGAGCCGTGTCATTGCACCTGCCACTGCGCTGTGTTCATCTAATTCCAGAATGAGGTAGGGTTTGTCTCCCATAATGTATTTGTAGAAGTGCTCATTAAAGGAGTCCGGGCCGCAACTAAAGTTGGTAAGATGAAGGCCAAAGAATTTCGGTGTGAGCTTTATTAATTTGGCAATCTTTAGTATCTGTACACCATAGCCCCAGTACATATTCGGGAAGTCAGAGAGATCAATATCTTTGGTGGCAATAAAGTCCATTGGAACAGCGCTTAAGCCTATTTTTGCCAGGTTTTGCCCGAGCCTAAGGTTCAGCTTTTCATCAAAGAGGTTATAGTGCCTGCCAGTGACGATCACTAAGGGCTCTTTTTCTCCTAAGGAAGATGTAATTCTGGTACCGTGCTCGTGGAGCTCATTTTCGAAGCCCTGTTGTCTGCTAAAACCAATATCGATTGCTTCCCTGATTTGGCGCAGGTTTTTTCCCAATGTCCTTCCGATTTGTGCGTGCAGCTCTGTACTCAACAGATCCGGGCTATATTTGAGATGGACAGTAGGGTTTAAGATCTCGCTATCCTTTAGCCCTAATGCAGCTTTGAGCATGTACTGATTTCCCTGAACCATAGGACAATAGAAATTGTTCGTATTTTTAATCTGAGAGGGAAGATCAATGATAGAGGGCAGGAAAAGGTATTGGGTCTTGCCGAGAAGATCTATGATGTGGCCATGTGAGACCTTGACTGGAAAGCATGTCTCGGTTGTCATCGACTCAATCCCTAATTTTGTAATACGGTCGTTGGTTTTTGGTGTCAATACCACCCTATATCCGAGTGCGTCGAAGAAACCTGCCCAGAAAATGGCGATCTGATGACTGTATAAGGCCCTCTGCATCCCCACAGTCTGCCTTCCATCAATCTCAAAGATGGCCCTGTTGTCCTCACCATCCCTTTTTAAATCTCCCAGATCATGGTAGAGTCCCATAAGGTGGCTTTCCCAGATTATATCCCTCAGTTTAAAGTAATCCTCTTTCTTCTCGCCATAGTGGCCTCGTATCTCATACCTGCCGCATTCTCCTCCCCACACACTTTTTCTTCCGCTGAAATTGTAGATCTTTAACTTACACTCATTGTGGCAGTTGGGGTCTGCATGACATATAGCTTCCTTAAACTCGAGCGTGTCATTAATTGCCTCATCTATACCTCTGAATGAGGATTCTTTCTTTTTTTCCTTTGCTATCTTTTCCTGCACACTGATGCCAGCGCCGAATCCTCCGAGCACTTCACGGTGCTTAGGTATCAAGATACCCTTGCCAAGCACTGCCTCAAAGGCTGCCACTATTGCCTTATTAAGGGATGGGCCCCCTAAAAACATGATCCTCTCGCCTATCTTCTTATTTTCAACCACCCTGTGTAAGTAGTTGTAGACAATTGCATAGCAAAGGCCAGCGACAAGGTCATTTTTTTGCCCACCTTTTTGCGCATACGATACAAGATCAGATTCCATAAACACGGTACACCGTTCGGTCAGCTTGATCGGTTTTTCCGAGGAAAGGGCTATCTGCTGAAATTCTTTCACGATGTTGATGCCATTTTTGCTTGCAAGCTCATGGAGAAAACTCCCTGTTCCAGCTGCACATACCTTGTTCATGTCGAAGTCAAGGGGGTAGGTATTGGAAATAGAAACATACTTGCTGTCCTGCCCACCTATCTCGAAAACGGTGTCTATCAAGGGATCGATTTCAACTGCACCACGTGCATGAGCGGTAATTTCATCAATAATCAAGTCCGCATTGAGGAAATCACCAACCACCATTCTGCCTGAGCCAGTAGTGGCCACTCCCTTTATATCAATCGTGTCTCCAAGTCTGTCTTTCAGTATCCTCAAAAGCGCTTGTGTTACCTCTATTGGCTTTCCCATTGTTTGGCGGTATTCCTTGTCAATAATTTCTCTTTTCTCATTGATGAGAGCATATTTCGTGGTAGTGGAGCCTATATCAACCCCTAAGAATACTATAATCTTTTTATTTTTCTTGCCCACTCGTTTTACCTTATTATCCTCGGGGAAATCCGTTTTAATAAGCTCCAGTTTTGGAGCAGACAAGAATGAGAATGTATCCTTTTTAGTAATGGATTTGAGTTTCTCTAATGTGGGCTTGTGAGCGATATCCTGTTCTTTTGCCTGGAGGGCCACTCCTAAGGCACCAACAGAGGTAGCGTGTTTAGGGACAGTCAGGTTGGCAAAGTGCTGCCTAAATGCCCTCACTTGCAGTTCGTTCAAGGTGAGTCCGCCGATAAACAATATAGGCTCTGACAGCACCCGGTTTGAGACAATAGTACTGAGGTAATTAGAGGCATTTCCAATGTGTAAGCCGGCGATGATATCTTCAAGTCTTTCACCCTTGTTTTGGAGGTGTATCATATCGGACTTGGTAAATACGGTACATCGACAGGCCACCCTTACGGGATTTTTGCTCTTGAGACCGAGGGAGATGAAATCCTCCATTATCTTGATGAGGTGCTCCTCCGAGGTATCGATATCTTTTCCATAGATAGATGATGCCAGTCTTTCTGCCTGTTGATCGATAAAGGACCCTGTGCCAGAGGCGCAGGGGGTATTCGCATTGAAGTCATTGAGCTGCCATGTACTCCCATGATGGTTGAGGATATACAGGGCTGTATCCTGCCCCCCCATGCTTATGATGGATCGTACATCAGGCTGCAAATTTACGGAGCCAAGGATTTGGGCAATGGATTCAAACTCATAAAATCCGCCAAGCTTCTCGCTTATGATTCTCCCATGATTTCCTGTAAAGGCAATTGCCTTTATGTTCTCAATGTCGAGGCGGTCGTAGAGTTCGCTGACGACCTCAAATACGCTTGTCTCCACTCCGCCAAAATGTCTTTTATAAGGATACTCGTATATTATATCCCCCTTGTTGCTGATAACAACAGCATTTACACTTACAGAGCCAGCATCAATACCAATGTAATAGTCTTCCATTTTAAGTGCCTAAATTTAAAAGTGAGCTAAAGTGCCCGCCCGCCTCGTCCCGCAATGCGGGACGGGCAGACCTACAGTTCGTAGATTTCAACATATCGTAATTAACATTCTTATATCCAGCATCAAGCAACCAGTATCCAGTTCCACACTCAGTGAGCCTCGTTCCAATTCTTACCCCAGTTTATATCTACTCGAAGGGGGATTTTCAAGGGATAAACACCCTCCATTTCATCTTTTACTAAATTAGTTGCAATATCAAGCTCATTTTGAGGCACCTCAAAAACCAACTCATCATGAACCTGTAGAAGCATTTTTGTTTGTAAATGTTCTTTATGAAATCGTTCCGAAATTTTTATCATAGCCATCTTGATAAGGTCGGCAGCGGTTCCCTGAATAGGTGTGTTAATTGCTGCTCTTTCTGCCTCACTTTTAAGATGTCCGTTATCACTGTTTATATGAGTGAGATATCGTCTTCTTTTGAAAAGTGTACTCACGTATTGATTTACCCGAGCCTGCGATAGTATCTTTTCTTTAAAATTTTTCACCCCTTTATACCGCTCATAATAATTATCAAGATAGGCCTGCGCCACCTTCTTGCTTATGCCGAGTTCCTTGGCTAATTTGATAGGACCCATACCATAGATGATTCCAAAATTAATGGTTTTTGCCATTCGGCGCATGTCTTCTGTGATCATTCTTGGGTCCAGGCCAAATACCTCTGCAGCTGTTCTGGAATGTATATCTTCTCCCTTGTCAAAGGCGTGAAGAAGAACTGGGTCATCAGAATAATGGGCAAATACCCGTAACTCAATCTGTGAGTAATCAGCAGATAGCAGAAGATGACCATCTTCTGCAATAAATCCCTTTCTGATCTGTCTTCCTTCTTCAGTTCTGATGGGTATGTTTTGAAGATTCGGATTGCTGCTACTTAACCTTCCGGTTGCAGTCACTGTCTGGTTGTATGAGGTGTGCACCCTTTTTGTGCTGGGATTTACCAGGCTCACCAATGCATCCAGATAGGTAGATTTGAGCTTACTAATAGTCCGAAAGCGCAAAAGAAGAGAAGGTATTTCATGTTGGCGTGCGAGCTCTGTAAGCACCTCAACATCTGTAGAGTATCCAGTCTTTTTTTTTGTCTTCTTTTTGCCTGGTAGGTTCAACTTTTCAAAGAGAATATAGCCTATCTGTTGAGGTGAGTTGATATTGAACTCTTCTCCAGTGAGATGAAAGACCCTCTGTTCAATGGATACAAGCTCATCGGCAAATCTTTCTGACATTTCTTTAAAAAAAGACACATCTATCTTTATTCCAGCCGTTTCCATATCCATTAACACCGGTACCAGATTCATCTCCAGATCTTGAAAAAGTGTATAGTTATCATCAGATTTAAGTTTTTCTTCCAAAATGGATTTTAATCGTACAGTGATCTCTGCATCCTCACAGGAATACTCCTTGGCCTTGATAATATCCACATAGGCAAAACTTTTGTGCTTATCATGGCCGGTTACCTCATCGTAGCTTACCATTTTGTAGCTCAAATAATGTTGAGCCAGATAGTCCAGATTATGCTGACGTAGTGTTGGGTCAATAACATATGAGGCTATCATGGTATCAAAAAATAATCCCCTCACAGTGACATCGTATCTAGCCAGGACCTCAGCGTCATATTTTATATTTTGTCCTATCTTTTTTATTCTCTCATCGCAGAAGGTGTCTTTTAGGAGATCAAGGGCCTCGTTTACACGTAATTGTTGACCCACACCTCTATACGCATGGCCTAAAGGTAAATAGTAGGCAATTCCTGGTTCAATACAGAACGATATGCCTATCAGTTCTGCCTCAAGATGGTTTGTACTGGTAGTCTCTGTATCAAAGCAGAATATTCCTTTCTTTCTTATATTTTCAATAAGAGATACCAGTTCTTCTTTGGTGAGGATAAGTCTATAATCCTTTTTACTGAGTTCTGCATGCTCGGAGAATTTATTTATAAGTGATTTAAATTCCAATTCCCGGAATATCTCTAAAAGCTTCTCTTTTTTGGGGGAGCCGAGCCTGAGATCATCAAAGGTTACGTCGACTGGTACAGAATTTTTAATGGTGACCAGTTTTTTACTTAAGAAGGCTTGCTCCTTGAATTCCTCAAGTTTTTTCTTAAGCGAGACCTTAGTGACTTTATTGAGATTTTGAAAAAGGTTTTCTATTGAGTGAAATTGTTGAATAAGGCTGAGGGCGGTTTTTTCACCAACACCGGGAATGCCGGGGATATTATCTGCTGAATCTCCTGATAGGGCCATTACTTCAATTATCTGTTCAGGTTCAATCCCATAATCCCGCTTTATCGCTGTATAATCCGTTAGTTTTTCACTCATTGAGTCCCACATAACTGTATTTTCTGACAGAGTTTGCCTAAAATCCTTGTCGCTACTCACAATGACTACATTGAAACCCTGATTGCTGGCTAGTATGGCTACGGTTCCAATGATATCATCTGCCTCATATCCTTCCTTTTCAAAAATTGTAACACTTAGGTTAGCGACCACATCTTTAATGTAGGGGATTTGTACAGCCATATCCTTCGGCATAGGTGGTCTGGTAGCCTTATAATCTTTAAATATTTTATGTCTAAAGGTTGGCCCTTTCACATCAAAGGCAACAGCCACATAATCAGGCGATTTATCATCAAGGAGTTTTATAAGCATCTTTGTGAAGCCAAATATGGCATTGGTAGGGAGACCTTTAGAATTAGAGAGATTTCTAATTGCATGAAAGGCCCTGTGAATATATGAACTTCCATCTACAATGTAGATTGTTTTATTGGGACTTTTCATATTTGGATTTTAGAAAAAAAGGTTTTTTGCTCAGAATGGGAACCAAATGTTCTCAATGTAATGTAGCCAAGAAGTTCCAGGAAATCAACATGCTTTTTTTAGGGTATGTAATAATGGACAGAAGACTTGTGAAATATAACCTGGATATAGAATGCCTCATTGAGTAAAAAATTCTGTTTAAAGAGAAAAGGATGCTTTTTTGTTCCATGTCTCATGGAATGGTCTTTTTATAGATATATCTATATCGCGACTGAGGACGGGGTTCCGCGGTTCCCGCCGATGGCAGGATTACAGTTTCCCCCACAGATGAATCACGAAAAAATAGCTTCCTTCGACTCGGCCGAGCTCGTCGCGGGCCACCAGTAACATCAAAAAAAGATATCATCCCTTTTTTTTAGTTTGTCTTTTAAAAACTAAATTGTTACACATTACGCGATTGTTACTAATACGTTACCCATGAATGAAGCATTGATTGTCTAGTGTGGAAATGCTATGTATGAAACACTTCGTGTTTAACAATGTAATGAAGCTAATGTATAAAATTACTCTTCAAATAACCGCTAATTTATTTTTGGATGAAGAATAATGACTCAAAGAAAAAAGAAACTGGGTAGAGGGGTTGCTATGGTAGGAGCTGGGATGTCGGCCTTTGGCATCAGGCCCGATGTGACGAACCGCGAATTATTTGCAGAGGCCTTCCTTGATATGGTGAGCTCTGTGGATAGAGGGTTTGATCCTCAGGAGATCGAGGCCTTATATGTAGGAAATTGTGGCGCTGAGATGTGGGAGTCACAATCAGTGATAGGAGTGTTATGTGCTGATATAACTGGTCTTACCCCTCGTCCAGCACTTAAGGTTGAGGATGCATGTGCGAGCAGTTCAGTTGCTGTGAGAGAAGGGATTATAGGGATAGCCTCGGGCATATATGATATGGTTTTAGTTGGCGGCACAGAAAAGATGAGCATTTTGCCAACTAACTGGACCACAATGGCTCTTGCCTGTGGTTCTGATACAACCTATGAAAGTGCAGCCGGATTTACCTTTCCGGGGCTTTATGCCTCTATGGCAACTGCACACATGGAAAGATATGGAACCACTCATGATGACATGTTGCGGGTAGCGATAAAGAATCATAGTAATGGAGCCCTGAATCCCAAGGCGCATTTTCCTAAGACTATTAAGGATGTTATGGATATGCGCAAGGCTCAGGCTGAAAAAAAGGGGAGACCCGTTCCAAACTGGGCTGATGAAATGGAATTCCTTCATGATCCACGATATAATCCAGTCATTGCATGGCCAAATACATTGTTTGATTGTTGCCCTGTGACAGACGGAGCAGCCTGTATCCTTTTGGTGGCTGAGGAGATCGCTAAAAACTTCACTAATATACCTCTTTATATCATCGGCTCAGGACAGGCCAGTGGCCATAACCTCTATGACAGGGAAACCCTCACATCTGTGCCCGCAGCAAAGCTCGCAGCACAGCAGGCGTATGAAATGGCTGGTGTTGGCCCTCAGGATATAAACATAGCTGAGGTTCACGATTGCTTTACTATTGCCGAAATAATGGCGATTGCCGACCTTGGTTTTTTCAAGGAAGGTAAAGAAGCAGCGACCGCAGCCGGGGAGGGTAAGACTGCCAGAGACGGTGTAAAACCAATTAATGTTTCTGGCGGACTGAAGTGTAAGGGGCATCCTGTGGGTGCTACCGGTGCTGCACAGGTGGTAGAGATATTTCAACAGATGAGAGGAGAAGCAGGCGCTCGGCAAGTCAAGAATATGGATATTAATCTCGCTCTGAATCATAATATTGGGGCCCATGGAACTACCGCAGTTGTCCAAATCTATGAAAGGAGATAGTGCAGATGAAAGAGATACCATTTACCATTGCCTCATTTGACAAATTTATAGAAGAAAAGAAACTGATGGCCTCCAAATGTGTGAGGTGCAGTGCATTATGGTTGCCTCCACGCCCGATATGCCTTACATGTAAAAGTGATGAATTAAAATGGACAGAGCTTAATGGGAAAGGGAAACTTGTTGCATTCACGGTTATCGGTGTGGGCCCTATCCCAATGATAGATGCAGGGTATAACAGGGAAAATCCCTATTGCTCCGGTATTGTTGAGCTGGAGGAAGGGCCAAGGATTAGCGCTCAGATTCTTGGTGTTGATGTTGCCCATCCAGAAAATATTAAAATCGGCACTTCTCTCACAGCAACATTTGTAGAAAGGGGAAGCTGGCATTTTGTGGAAGAGCTGGCCAAGGTGAAAAAGACATATCTGGCGTTTCAGGCGTAGCAATCTGAATGACGAACTCCTTCTGTTTACATCTCATCATGATTTGATTCATGAAAGTTGAAAGCTTTTTTTGATGCGTGTCCCTGTTAAAGGCGTAACGTATTATGCCTTATGACATAATGAACAAAACGCCTTATTTGCTGAGGCATAACCTTTTATGTGAAGTTATTAACTGCTTCATTTTCTTATAGATTTTGGAAATACTGCGTTGTAGAGACGTAAAATATTAGGAAGTGAAATCAAAAAAGATCAACCTAAACTCTGACTGCAGCGCACCAAATTAATTCTCTTAAGGGTAACCGTCGAAACCGAAGGTTAAATATGATGGATCGTACTCTCAGTGATAGATTTAAGGAAAATTTCACAATAAAACCCTTGATCGAAACCTTTAGCTTCTTTCGGGCATATGCGCGAGATATAGTAACTTTCCTTTTATATGCTACAGTTCCCGTGATAATTATTGAAAATTTTATTTCCTACTACGCGATTAATTACAATTTTCCCTTTCAGATTAAACATCTTCCTATTATTGTACATTTCCTCTATCAACCCATTTACACTGGGGGTCTGATCTACCTTATTTCCAAGATAGTTGTAGGAGAGAAATGGGATATAAAAGGATGTCTATCGGTCGGGTTAAGTTGTTGGGTAAACCTATTACTTGTTAATATTATTAGCTCATTGATGGTCATCCTTGGACTCTTCGCTTTTATAATTCCCGGGCTATTTATTTTTGCAAGATTATCATTAGCAGAATTCTGCGTGGTGCTTGATAGGCTCAGCCCTATGGAGGCCTTATTGCACAGCAACAAGATGAGTAGGAATTTTACATGGCAAATCATTACCAGTGCCCTGCTTCTTTCAATAATACTATTAGGATTTCAGCTCCTCATCCATCTTGCAATAGTAACGCTTTCTTTAGAGAATATATTTACATTCATGATTACTGAATTATTGATTATTATTTTGTGGTCAACCTTTACTATACTATTTTTTCGTTTTTATGATTTAGCTAATAAGGCGTTACGGCAATCGCATGAGAAGGAAATCCAGGCGACGTCTATAAGCAACGACAGCTGACCCCAACCTTTAAATGGCCAACCGATTACTGAAAGGAGAGATACGAATTGTGTCTAACGAAGAACATTATCGAAAATTAGAGCGCATGTATGCCTCTGCACCGTGCAACAAATACTATGCACCGACATTACGCGTGGGTAATGGGCGCACAGAGCTGATTATTCCTATACGAAGCGATTTTTGCCATTCAGCCGGTTCTGTGCATGGTGCAGCCTATTTTAAGGCGCTCGATGATGCTGCTTTTTTCGCTGTAAGCTCATTGGTGGATGATGTCTTTGTATTAACTGTTTCGTTCAACATATATCTCACTCGCCCTATCTCAGAAGGAAAAATGAAATCGATTGGTCGAGTTGTTCATCGCTCACAACGTGTCTTTGTGGCTGAGTCCGAGGTAGTTGATTCCAATGGACGGGAAATCGCCCGGGGAAGTGGAACTTTTATGCGAAGCACAATTCCGCTTTCGCCGGAGGTTAACTATAGTTCCATTCCATAAGTAGATATTTATGTGAGAAATGAAGATTCCTCTTTACCAAATTGATGCATTTTCAAACCACATTTTTTCAGGTAATCCTGCTGCTGTATGCCCTCTTAAAGAATGGTTAGAAGATTCCCTATTGCAGACAATTGCTCAGGAAAACAATCTTTCTGAAACAGCCTTCTTTGTTCCTGAGGGAAATGGCTACCATATTCGCTGGTTTACCCCTGTTGCTGAGGTTGATTTATGTGGACATGCTACCTTGGCCACAGCGTTTGTGATTTTTAACTATTTTGATACATCAAGTAGTCATGTGAGCTTTCATTCAAAGAGCGGAAGGCTTACTGTCGTTAAAGAGGAAGAATTGCTATCCATGGATTTTCCATCGCAACCACCTGTACTATGCGAAGCGCCCAAGGAGTTACTTGATGGTATTGGTAAAGAGGCATTAGAGGTGTTGTGTTCAGAAGACTATGTCGCTGTGTTTTCAAGTGAGAATGATATTATAGAGCTGGATCCGGATATGGCAATACTCAAAAAGTTAGATTTGCGAGGGGTTATTGTAACTGCTCAAGGAAAGAATGTGGATTTTGTATCACGCTTTTTTGCGCCAAAATTTGGTGTCAATGAAGATCCTGTTACAGGATCTGCTCACTGTGCTTTAACCCCATATTGGGCCAATAAGCTGAATAAGAAAGATTTGCATGCTCATCAGGTGTCACAACGGGGTGGAGAATTATTTTGCAAAGATTGTGGTAATAGAGTTATCATATCTGGCAGAGCTGTTCAGTTTATGGAAGGCAGTATTACTATAAACACTTAATAAGCAGAGCATCTTATTGTTTGCGTCGGACATAACCGAGAAGGATCTATGATGGTCATGAAGTCTTATCTGTCGTTCCAAGGCTTTCGGCCTGGTCTTTTCTACGACTTATCTGCAGGGGAGTTTTGCCCTCTTCCAGCTTCCGGCGGGATTTCCCCAACTGATAAGTCGTGAAAAGAACAGCGGCCTCCGACTCGGCCGAGCCTTTCGGCCTCGAGCTCTAGGCCGAGAGGCTCGTCGCTGGCCACCAGTCACTTTAGAAAAGACCTCATGACCATCCCGATATTACAAACTATTTGATGCTCTCATTAGTAAGGTTGTGCCGAAGATAACCAATCATTTTGTTTGTGTTACCTGAGCGGTGTCGAATAGGCTTTAAGAAATACGAGGATACATAGGAAATGGCAAAACATATCGGAATTGTAGCGTGCAGTGCTGAGGGAGCAGCTCTCTGTTATAGAACTATTTGTGTAGAGGCGCCAAGTGAAATGGGTGAACATAGACATCCAGAGATAACTATGCACACTCACCCGCTTTCTGAATATATGGTACATATACGTGCAGGAAACTGGGATATGGTTGCACAAATTATGCTTTCCTCGGCTCGCAAAGTTGCGCAAGCAGGAGCTGACTTTGCAATTTGTCCTGACAACACGATTCATCAGGCCTTTAATCTTGTAATACCCAAATCACCAATCCCTTGGCTGCATATTGCAGAAGCAGTTGGAGAACAAGCCAAAAAGAAGGAATTTACACATCTTGGAATATTAGGAACAAAGTATCTTATGACAGGTCCGGTGTATCCTGATTCCCTTAAGAAGTTCGGTGTTGTCACTGAGATACCGGAGGAACAAGATCGGGAGGAAATTGACACAATAATATTTAAGGAACTTGTAAATGGTATTTTTCCTGAAAAATCTCGACTCTTTTTCAACAGCGTCATTCAAGCGTTCAAACATTGCGGTTGCAATGCAGTTGTTCTTGGATGTACAGAAATTCCCTTGATTGTAGACCCAAATGATTGTCCATTGCCAACATTGGATTCCACGCGTTTACTTGCACGGGCAGCTTTAAGAAAAGCACTTGGGAAAGCGTAATTGATTTCTCTATTTGGCCAATATTTCGCTACACTCCATACCTAAAGATTAGTTTTTTCCTTGGGGTAAAGTTATTTTTAGATACTTTAAGGAGATGGGAATATGGTACGTGTGATCTTTTTTTCACTGGTAATGGTGGCAACAGCGCTGACTTTCGGATGTTTCGATAGTTCTGAAAAGGTTGCTCAAGAACCATCTCAAATCCTTGGAGAGGTGGAGCTTTATACTTTCTCACCTGACCAGCAGTATCTTTTAAGCAATGCTCAGCCATTTCTATTATCTCCTCATACATCGCTTAAAGATGCACTCAACAGTCTTGGCCAACGCCTGGCTGAGACGTATTTTCAAAAAACATATACAGGCAAGGCAACAAAAATCCATTTCGAGGTCGTAGGAGTAAATGAGATAATCATCTCTTCTCGCCCCTTACGCATTGCCACTGTGAATATGGTTGATCCTGATAGGGATGCAATGCGGTATTTCTTTCAAGGCTCTGCTGGTGCACGGACCACGTTTTATATGATTGGTGCAACCTTTATGCAGCCCCATTTGAACCCACCTTTAGTGGATGGATTAGTGTTTCTTTACAATGGTGAGATGCTTCCTGAGCTTGATCACATTAACGTAGAAGGAATCTTGATTCCACGATTAGTTCAACGCGTTACAAAACGAGCAGTCAATGGTGTCAAGAGGTAAGTTTTTATTTCTATGGTCTATGTGCCATCTAATATGAAGAGAGGTATAGGGGCATGATTATCACCACCTGGAATGGGAAATCCTTTGATACAGATAAAGATTTGACTGAAGCTGAACGGCATATAGTCCAAAAGCTGTTTGCCTGGGAATCGCTGGTTACCAGACTTGAACAATTTAGGGAGAAGAAAAAAGGTTTCCTGCTAAAGGGTTGGAATAACTTGGGGCCGGTCACTGAAAGCACTGCTTTAAGGACTATCATACAAGACATAGAGAAGAAGGTTGCGACACGCTTGAAAACAGAGCAGGTCTAGATAAAGATTCTACCGAATCTTTGCCTCAAATCGACCAGTCGATGGAATAAATATCAATTAATTTAGATGAATCGATGTTGATTTCGTCTAACGTTCTACGGTTTCGCCCTTCGGCCTCGAGCTGCTCAGGGCCGAGAGGCTGCTGGTTTTCCCAACATGCCGGGATTAACCGTTAACCGATTCGTGCCCGCCCTGGTGCGACGGGTTTGAGTGATAATATGGAGGATATAGGTCAAGCCTGAACCATGAATCAAGTCAATAAGCTTATAAACCAGGTCTGGGCCAAGGCTGCGTAACCCTGGCCCAGACCTGACTAAGGGAGACTGATTTCTCTAGCTTTCGCCTATGTTTGTATTACAGCACCAACAGACTTTTTCGACCAAGTCGCTCCAGGGCGGGCCGATAAGCGTTTTACTCAACCTAATCATCATTTTATACTGAACGCCAAAAAAATTTGAGATAAATCCGCCATAAGCCTGCCCGCCGGACGGCAGGCGGGTCTGGCGGATAAATGTAAAATTGTTGACTGTAAGAAAAGGCTCTGATAGAAGGGAAAATCAGGACTGAGGGGCTTCGCCCCAATTAGAGTACCTGCCCGCCATCGCTCTCGCTCAGGCGAGGCGGGCGGGTTGGAGTTATGGAATGCTGGCCCGCCCTGGTGCGACTTGTTTGGTATACGCTGTTGCCATTTGAGTATTTCAGGAACTATTTATTTTGCATCAGAGTATGATAAATCAGGTCTGGGCCAGGGAATAATGGTTTTTGAGGAAGGCAAAGCTCGAATTCTATGAATAGTTTTTTTGTTATCTCTCAAATGACAACGAACAACGTGCAACGGACATTATTAGAAGGGAGACTCTTGTGCAATACAAGGCAGTAAAAGGATTTAAGGATATACTTCCTTATCAGGTAGGAACCTGGAATAGGATTGAATCAGAGGCAAAACGAATATTCGAACTTTTTGGATTTAATGAAATTAGAATACCAGTGATAGAAAAGGCAGAACTTTTTGCTCGGGGAATAGGTCAGGACACGGATATCGTCTCTAAGGAGATGTATACATTGAAGGACAGGAAGGGTAACTTTCTGGCGATGAGACCGGAGGCAACAGCCTCCGTAATAAGGGCCTATATAGAGCACAAACTTTATAATGTGTATCAGGTACAGAAGTTATTTACCATAGGGCCAATGTTTCGATATGAGAGGCCACAAAAGGGGAGAAGAAGACAATTTCATCAGATAAATGTTGAGATTATTGGAGACCCCGGCCCCAGATCGGATAGTGAACTGATAGCTATGATTATGTACTTTTTTTCTTCGCTCGGACTCAATGATCTCATCCTCAATGTCAACTCTTTGGGTTGTTTGAAATGCAGGGGACCATTCCGAACTGAACTTAAAGGTTACCTTAAGAGATATTTTTCACACCTTTGTCCTGATTGCCAGATAAGGATGGAGACAAATCCCTTAAGGGTGTTTGATTGTAAAGTGGAGACGTGTAATCAGATAATAAAAGATGCTCCATCCATGCTTGATTTTTTATGCAATGATTGCGCTAATCATTTTGATTCTGTTAGGTTATATCTTAAGCAGTTAGGCGTGAATTTTGTGGTAAATTCTCATCTAATGAGGGGCCTTGATTATTATACGAGGACTACCTTTGAGGTGCAGACAAAGGAGTTAGGGGCCCAGAATGCTGTAGCTGGTGGAGGCAGATATGACAATCTAATGAAAGAGTTTGGCGGTCCAGATACTCCAGCAATCGGATTTGCCATAGGCGTAGAAAGGGTAGTCGAACTTTTAGAGGAGAATGCTGTCCAAAAAGAAGAGGGACCTGATATTTTTCTGGCTCCTCTGGGCAAAGAGGCAGAAGACAAGGCATTTATCTGGTTGCAGGAGCTGAGAAAAAGCGGTCTTAAATGTGAGATGGAATACAGATCATTAGGCCTAAAGACTCAGATGAGGCATGCAGATCGACTAAAGGCCAGGAAGGTGTTGATTGTAGGGGACGATGAACTCATTAAAGGCAAGGGAATTGTAAGGGATATGATTTCTAAAGAGCAGATAGAGATTCCCTTGAACAATATTGTTGATGAGCTCATACGTGTTAATTCGTTGAATAGTTAAATAGTCGATCTTTTAAATCTTTGAATTTTTCACCAGGTAACTCACGTAACCATTTAACTACTCAACAAAGATAGGGGAAAGAAGTTGAATATAGATACTATTAGAGATTGGAAAAGGACGAACAATTGCGGTAGCTTAGGAAGGGATGATATTGATCGCGAGGTCGTTCTTATGGGGTGGGTCAACAGACGCAGGGATCTGGGTAAATTGATATTTATTGATCTCAGGGATAGGTTTGGCTTGACTCAAATTGTCTTTGATGAGGAATTTGACAAGACTAGTCATGCGAAGGCAGGTATCTTAAGGAACGAATGGGTTATAGGTGTGAAAGGAAAAGTTATGCCACGCCTGGCCGGTCAGGAAAACCCTGATATGCCTACCGGAGATATTGAGGTGAAGGTGAAGGAATTGAAGGTTTTTAATGAAACAAATATTCCTCCATTTCAGGTTGATGGAAAAATCGACGCATCAGAGAATTTGCGCCTGAAATACAGATACTTGGAGCTTAGAAGGCCGGCTCTTTTTCATAACCTTGTTATGAGGCACAGAATAGCCTTATGTATAAGAAACTTTTTAAGCAGTGCGGGATTCTTAGAAGTAGAGACTCCTTTTTTAACAAAAAGCACCCCTGAAGGGGCACGGGACTACCTTGTTCCGAGCAGGATTAGTAAAGGATCTTTTTATGCCTTACCCCAATCTCCGCAATTGTTTAAACAGCTCATAATGATGGCTGGCTTTGATCGCTATTTTCAAATTGTGAGATGTTTTCGGGATGAAGATCTCAGGGCAGACAGACAACCAGAATTTACTCAAGTTGACCTTGAATTGTCATTTGTCGATGAATGTGGGGTTATGGATGTTCTTGAAGCAATGATGGTAGACGTATTCTCAAAAATTCTTGACCACCCTGTTTCCACACCTTTTCCAGTAATTGAATATAATAAAGCAGTGAACCTATATGGCTCAGACAGACCAGATATCAGATTTGGCATGGAATTGATGGATCTCTCTGATCTTCTTAGATCATCAGACTTCAGGGTCTTTAAGGAGGTGATAGAGCAAGGAGGGGTTGTGAAGGCAATAAATGTAGAGAAAGGAGCCTCTTTTTCTCGGAAGGAGCTGGATGAATTAAACTCCATTGTGCCCGATTCTGGAGCCAGGGGATTTTTCTGGGCTAAGGTTAAATCTGATGGCTGGCAATCAACCCTGAATAAATTTTTGGCCCCAGATATAAGAAGTGCAGTTGAACAGAGACTTGGTACAAAAGAGGGAGATCTTATTTTATTTGTGCCTGATAAGCTGCAAACAGCAAATAAAGCATTAGGGTTATTAAGGACTGAAATAAGCAAGAGACTTGGTTTGGTGAAAGATGAAACATACTCATTTGTATGGGTAACACGATTTCCTTTGCTTGAGTACGACAGTGATGAAAAGAGATATGTAGCGGTTCACCATCCATTTACCTCTCCTCTTGAAGAAGATATACCATTGCTTATGAAAAGACCAGAGGCAGCAAGGGCACGAAGCTATGATTTGGTGCTTAACGGTGCAGAGATAGGAGGAGGCAGTGTCAGAATACATACCATTGAATTGCAAAACCAAATCTTCCGTTTATTGGGATTGGGAAAGGAAGAGATAAAAGAAAAGTTTGGGTTTTTCCTTGAGGCGCTAAGCTATGGTGCACCTCCCCATGCAGGCATAGCACTTGGTTTTGACAGATTGGTAGCTATTATGACTGGTGCAGAATCTTTAAGGGATGTAATTGCCTTTCCTAAGACTCAAAGGGCAACCTGTGCTGTGACTGATGCGCCCTCAAAGGTGAAGGATGAGCAGCTTGCTGAGTTGGGTATTTCTCTACTTTACCCTTGACAAAGCTCTAAAATAAAATTATACAAAGCCAGTCAATAAAAAAAGGCTAATAGTTACCCAAGGTTTTTCATTGAGATTCTTATTTTATATAAAAGAGAAGGAGGTATGAAAAGTGAGTGACGTAACAGCTCCCATGGCGGGAAAGGTAATGGATGTGAAGGTTAATGTTGGTGACACGGTTAATGAAGATGATGATCTTATTATTCTTGAGGCAATGAAGATGGAGATGCCTATAGTAGCTTTAACGTCAGGAACGGTGAAGGAGATAAAATGTAAGAAAGGAGATTCAGTTGGGGCTGATGATGTGTTAGTGGTGATCGAATAGACACATGTTTTTTTAACGAGTGTGCATTAATTGCCCTGTCTGAGTATCGACAGGGCAGTTTTATCTGAAATACCTTCAAAAAAATATATCAATCCTCTAAAAACTTCATAATTTCAGCATGGTTTAAAATTTCTAACATATAGTATTAAATTTAAAGGGAGCCTATTATCATGATTGATTGGAATCTTGCAGTAAAGATATTTTCTTTTGGCTTAGGTGCTGTTTTTTCCTCCCTTGCAATACTGATAGCGGTAATATATGCATTTGGGAAGATTTTAAAGAGTATAGAAAAAAAAGCTGATTAGAAAGGGGAAATTATGCTTGACATGGTTTTAACCACCGGCGTTGTGCACCTGACTATAGGTAACCTTGTTATGTGGCTTATTGCCTTTTTATTTATCTATTTGGCCATAACAAAAAATTACGAACCTCTTCTATTGATACCTATTGGTTTTGGCATATTAGTTGTAAATTTACCCCTGACATTTCTTATGCAGGAAGGTGAGGGGCTTTTATGGAAATTTTATCATTATGGATTAGAATGGGAGGTAATCCCGCCCCTTATATTTTTAGGTTTAGGGGCCATGACAGATTTTGGACCTATGATCGCCAATCCTAAAACCCTCATATTAGGCGCAGGGGCCCAATTCGGTGTGTATGTTGCCTTTTTTGGAGCTCTCATCCTTGGTTTTAAAATACCAGAGGCGTGTTCAATAGGTATAATTGGCGGTGCTGATGGTCCAACAACAATCTATACAACAGTCCACCTTGCCCCCCACCTATTAGGGGCAACGGCTGTTGCTGCTTACTCGTATATGTCACTTGTTCCAATCATTCAGCCTCCTATCATGAGACTCCTTACCACAGAGAAAGAACGAAAAATAAAAATGAGACAGTTACGGCCGGTTTCAAAGAAAGAGAAGATCCTTTTTCCCTTAGTGACGGTATTGGTTATCTGTCTTATCGTACCAGCCTCTGCACCACTCATGGCAATGTTTATGCTGGGGAACCTTTTTAAAGAGTGTGGTGTAGTAAAAAGGCTTTCAGATACCGCGGCCAATGAGCTCATGAATATTGTCACCATACTTCTTGGTATTAGCGTTGGCGCAACCATGTCAGCTGAGGCCTTCTTAAAACCGCAGGTTATTTTCGTATTCATTATGGGCCTTGTGGCCTTCGCCTTTTCTACAGCTGCTGGGATACTTCTGGCAAAATTTATGAATCTTTTTTTCAAGGAAAAGATAAATCCTTTGATTGGCTCTGCTGGTGTATCTGCTGTTCCTATGGCCGCCAGGGTAAGCCAAATAATGGGTGCAAAGTATGATCCAAAGAACTTTTTACTTATGCATGCCATGGGTCCCAATGTGGCAGGTGTTATCGGTACAGTCGTTGCTGCAGGAGTATTCCTTGCACTTGCAGGGTGATGAAAGAGAGGTAAGAAGATATGTTTGACGAAAAAGAGATTAAAGAAATAAAAGAGGAATACAAAACATGGTCTGACAAACTGGAAGGAACATTAGCAAAGAGACCTGAAAGAAAGGCTGAATTTACTAATACCTCAGGCATTCCTTTAAAGAGAGTGTGTACACCTTTAGATGTGGCTGATTTTGATTATATGAAAGAGCTT
The DNA here is from genome assembly GCA_035529575.1 of Desulfatiglandales bacterium. Taxonomy (GTDB): domain Bacteria; phylum Desulfobacterota; class DSM-4660; order Desulfatiglandales; family B25-G16; genus B33-G16. Next base: position 19,575 of record DATKWM010000066.1, on the reverse strand, counting down.
GGCTTGCCAGGGGAGTATCCATTTACAAGAGGTGTTCAGCCAACTATGTACCGGGGGAGGTTATGGACTATGCGTCAATATGCTGGTTTTGGTACGGCTGAGGACACGAATAGACGATACCGGTTCCTTTTAGACCAGGGCCAGACAGGACTGTCAGTTGCCTTTGATCTTCCTACACAGATAGGGTATGATTCAGATCACCCACTGGCTCAAGGGGAGGTAGGAAAGGTGGGGGTGGCCATTGATTCATTAAAAGATATGAAGATCCTCTTTGACCAGATACCACTTGGCAAGGTCAGTACATCAATGACCATAAATGCTCCAGCATCCGTGCTTTTGGCCATGTATATGGCAGTGGCTGAAAATCAGGGTGTCGCATCAAAGGATTTGAGGGGAACTATTCAGAATGATATATTAAAAGAGTATTCTGCCAGGGGCACGTATATCTTTCCTCCTAAACCATCCATGAGGATTATCACAGATATCTTTTCATTTTGTTCACGAGAGGTTCCCCAATGGAATACAATCAGTATTAGTGGTTATCATATCAGGGAAGCAGGTTCCACTGCGGTTCAGGAGGTTGCCTTTACTTTAGTCAATGGTATTGCCTATGTGGAGGCGGCATTAGAAGCCGGATTAGGTGTAGATGAGTTCGGTCCACGACTTTCGTTCTTTTTTAATGCCCACCTTGATTTTTTAGAGGAGATTGCAAAGTTTAGGGCTGCAAGAAGGCTATGGGCAACAATTATGCGGGACAGATTCAAGGCCCAGGATCCAAGGTCAATGATGATAAGGTTTCATACCCAGACAGCTGGCTGCACCCTCACTGCACAGCAACCGAAGAATAATATAGTAAGGGTTGCCTTTCAGGCGCTTTCTGCCGTTTTGGGTGGCACACAATCACTCCATACAAATTCAATGGATGAGGCCTTTGCCTTACCCAGTGAGGAGGCGGTTCAGATTGCCCTAAGAACCCAACAGCTTATTGGTTATGAGTCTGGTGTTGCTGATACGGTAGACCCATTAGGTGGCTCATATTATATTGAAGAGTTAACGGAAGAGATTTTTGATAGGGCTAAAGAATATATTGATAAGATTGACGAACTTGGCGGAGCAGTATCCGCAATTGAGAAGGGCTTTATTCAAAGGGAAATTCAGGATAGCGCCTATCGCTACCAGAGAGAGATTGAGAAGGACGAGAGGGTGGTTGTTGGCGTAAATAAATTTCAGGTAGAAGAGGAATCTCCAAAAGATCTATTAAGGGTAGATCCTGCCGTGAGGATTTCTCAGATGGAAAGGCTGAAAAGGCTAAAATCCGAGCGAGACAACGCAAGGGTGAAGGATATACTCAGTCAGTTACGAAATGCTGCGGAAGGGAAAGACAACCTGATGCCCATCATTTTAGATGCAGTGAAGGCTTACGCCACTTTGGGAGAAATCTGCGACGTATTAAGGGATGTTTTTGGAGAATATCAGCCAGTAAGTACTATTGGGTAATGCCAATGGAAATAACAAATGACTATCGAATATTGACAATTAAAAGTTTTCAATCTTCAATTGAAAATCGTCAATATTAATTACAAATGACCAATGACAAATAAAATATTAGACACTTTATTCACTATTGGGGGTGATCAAGGATGGATAATAAAAGAAAAATTAGAGTTTTAGCTACTAAACCTGGTCTGGATGGCCATGATAGAGGCATAAAGGTTATTGCCAATGCATTAATGGATGCGGGAATGGAGGTAATATACACCGGTTTAAGGCAGAGCCCTGAACAGATTGTGGAGACATCCATCCAGGAGGATGTAGATGTTATTGCCTTGAGTATCCTCTCTGGTGCCCATGACTTCCTTTTTCCCAGGATAATGGAATTGGTAAAGGAAAAGGGAGTAGATGATGTATTGGTTATTGGGGGCGGTATTATTCCAGATGAGGATATTCCTTCTCTTAAAGAAATAGGAATAGCAGAGGTTTTTGGTCCTGGCACCTACACAGATGATATTGTCGCCTATATAAAAAATAATCTGAAGCGCTAAAGTAGTATTTTTTACAAGAAAAAGTAATATAGGCTTTGTAAAATGATTTTGGATGAGATTAATTACGAGCAAAAAATTATTATTGATAATGTAAAGAAGGTTGTAAAGGAGCGGATAGCACCTATTGCAGCTGAGATGGACAGAGAAGGTGTCTTTCGATGGGATATTGCCCGCCTTTTTGGGGAAATGGGTCTCTTTCAGATATTTCTTCCCCCATCTTATGGTGGACTTGAAGAGGGCAAAACCTTTATGTTTTGCCTATGTGTTGAGGAGATAGCAAAGGCATGTGCATCTTCAGCATTGATGCTTATTATTCAGGCAGTTGCTAGTTTTCCTATAATAGTCGCAGGAAACCAGAGCCAGAGGGATCGCTTTTTCCCTCGTCTTTCAAAAGGTGAGGAACTCATAGCCTACCTGGTAACAGAACCTTATGCAGGTTCCGATGTAGCAGGCATTAAGGCTAAGGCAGAAAAGGCAGGCAGTGAATATATCTTAAACGGACATAAGCTTTTTTCAACGAACGGGGGAGTTGCCTCCCTCTATACTGTGTTGGCCAAAACAGGGGAGAAGGAATTAACCTTTTTTGTCGTCGAGAGAGATCAAAACGGTATCTTTATTGGAAAGCAAGAGGATAAACTTGGCTTTAGGGCCAGCGATACCTCAGAGGTTATACTGGAGGATGTGAGGGTTTCTGAAGAAAACAGACTTGGGCAAGAAGGGGAGGGCTTTGTCATTGCCATGAAGGACTTTGATATGTCGAGACCAGGCATTGCCGCCCTTGCCCTGGGAATAGCAGAGGCTGCCCTTGATTTTTCCTTTAATTATGCCTGCGAGAGGGAGACATTCGGAAAGGCATTGATTGGACGTCAGGCCATCAGTTTTATGCTTGCAGATGCAGCCATGCAGATAGAGGCGGGCAGAAGCCTTATGATAGAGGCTGCCAAACAGCACGATAAAAAGAAATCGAACATAAAATTGGCATCGATGGCTAAATGCTTCTGTAGTGACATGGCCATGAAGATAACAACAGATGCTGTTCAAATTTTTGGTGGCTATGGGTATATGAAGGATTATCCGGTAGAAAGGCTATTTCGGGATGCAAAGCTGACCCAGATTTTTGAAGGCACCAATCAGATTCAGAGGCTGATTATTGCCAGGGAAATGCTAAAGGAAAGGCATTAGTAAGTTCTTTTTAGTATTGATACTTTTCATAACTATGGCAGGGACTATCACATAGGTATATTTACCTATGAGGGATAGGCAATAAGTACAAAATAAAACTACACCCATCTATAAATGAGTGTGGTTTTGTTATTTTTGAGTGAAATACATCATTTAACCAAATGCTTTATGGTGGTAAAATTTACCTTGACAGTAATTAGTAACTATGATGTAGTTACAATGTAGCTATATTCGTTATAAATAGAGGATGGAGGATGATGTGAAACTCAAAGAAAAGGTAGCATTAATCACAGGGAGCAGTAGAGGTGTTGGAAGGGCCATAGCGCTGGCTTATGCGAAGGCGGGAGCCAGTGTGGTGGTGAATTATTCAACCAACAAGGGAGCAGGTGAAGAGGTAGTCAAGGAAATCGAGAATGGGGGAGGCAAGGCGATCCTCGTGAAGGCTGATGTTGCAAAAGCGGTTGAGGCTGAAGCATTGGTTCAAAAGGGAATCGAGGAGTTTGGTAGTTTAGATATTTTGGTAAATAATGCGGGATTTAGTAGGCCTGCTATGTTACTAAAAATGAGTGAAGATCAATGGGATCAGGTATTGGATATTCATCTTAAGGGCGCCTTTTTGTGTTCTCAGTTTGCTGCAAGGCATATGAAAGAGCAAAACAAGGGAAAGATTATTAACGTAACCTCAGTGGCGGGTATTGTCGGCACAGTAGGTCAAATAAACTATAGCGCTGCCAAGGGCGGCCTTTTGAGTTTTACAAAATCAGCCGCAAGAGAGCTTGCAAGGTACAATATATGCGTAAATGTTATCTCTCTCGGTATTGTGGCCACGGATATGACGGAAAAAATACGGACAGATGAAAAACTCAAGGAGATCTACATGAACAGAATTCTTCTGAAACGCTTTGCTGAACCAGATGATATTTCTCCGGCATTTATTTTTTTAGGATCCGATGAAAGTAGTTATATAACCGGTCAGCTACTTTGTGTCGATGGCGGATACGGGATGATATAATTATTATGCCCGTTGCCTGTTGTCCGTTGTCCATTGAACTCCTATTTCAAGATCAGCAGAAAAGATCTATTTATCCAACCTTATAGCAATAACTATAAAAGCTGGGTATAGCTAAAAAGGGAGGGCAGATGGGATTTTTCAAGAGACACTAAATTATATTTTTTATAGTAAATGCTTAAAAGAAAAATACTACGAACAACTGACAACTAACTACTAACAAATAAGGAGGATTAAGATGGCAGATATACCGGATAAAATACAAACATGGCAAATGGTTCAACCTACATCAAGGGACAAAGAAACAGGGGAGGTTACGCCAGGGAAGCTTGAAAAGACAGAAATACCGGTACCCGAACTGGCACCAGGTGATGTGCTGGTGGAAGTTGCGGGTTGTGGGGTATGTCATACAGACTTGGGGTATTTCTATGATGGAGTTCTCACCGTTTCAACCCCCCCCCTAACATTAGGCCACGAAATATCTGGCACTGTGGTGGCCGGGGACGAAAAATGGATTGGGAAAGAGGTTATCATCCCGGCTGTTATGCCATGCAGGAAGTGCATCCTGTGCAAAACAGGCCGGGGCAACAGATGTCTTGGCCAGAAAATGCCGGGCAACAGCCTGGGTCTTTATGGTGGTTTCTCAAGCCACATACCTGTTCCAAGTGTTGATCTGTGTGAGGTCAAAGATAGGGCAGGTATTCCACTCTCCCATTTCGCCGTTATAGCCGATGCTGCGACCACCCCGTACCAGGCAGCTAAGAGGGCTGATTTGCAGCCTGGAGATAGCGTTGTGGTGGTAGGTATCACAGGCGGTGTAGGTCAGTACGTAGGACAAATAACCAAGGCCCTGGGCGCAAAGACCGTTATCGGGATCGCGCGCAACAAAGAAAAATTGGAAAAGGCACTTAAATTCGGCGCCGATTTTTATATTAACTCAACCGACAAGGATGCAAGGGCAGTCTCCAAGGAGTTCAGGGGATACTGCAAGGAAAACGGGCTCCCAAACACCGGTTGGAAGATATTCGAGGTAACAGGCGTCAAAGCCGGGCAAGAGATCGCATTGGCCTTACTGGGGTTTACCGGAAAACTGATCGTTGTGGGATACGGACTTGCTAAGACGGAGTATGCAATCGGTCGCCTTATGGCCTTTGATGCCGATATTATCGGTACATGGGGATGCCTCCCTGAATACTATCCGATTGTCTTGGATATGGCCTTAAGCGGGAAGATCAACATGGAGGAATTTGTGGTAACTCGCCCCATGAGCACTATAGCTGAAACCTTTGCCGAGGCCCACAAGACGCCCCCAATGAAACGAATCGTTTTAACGCCCGATTTTTAGGCAAGAAAATAGTAAATTTTAACCAAAAAAAGGAGGAAAATTATGGCTTTAGAATGGATGCCAAGAGACAACGAAAAGAAAGATCATTTGTTGCATACAGATGTTCACTGGGGTACGGAACCCCCATGTGTAGTTTACGAAAAGCGCCCCCTGAAGGACCCAAACGGGAATGTGATGGATGGGCTTTTTGTATCCTGGATTCAGTTAAACAATCCCAAACAGTACAACTCTTACACCACAGAGATGGTAAAGGGTGTAATCGCTGGTTTTGAAAATGTCTCATTAGACAGGAGCGTTGTGGCGGCTGTCTTTACAGGTACTGGACCCTATTCCTTTTGCACCGGAGGCAATACCGCAGAATATAGTGAATTCTACAGCATGAGACCGGATGAATACGGCCAGTACATGGAGCTCTTTAACCACATGGTGGACTCCATCCTTGCCTGTAAAAAACCAGTCGTTTGCAGGGTGAACGGCATGAGAGTGGCAGGTGGCCAGGAAATTGGAATGGCCTGCGATCTTGCCATTGCCTCTGATCTGGCCATTTTTGGACAGGCTGGCCCCAGGCACGGTTCTGCCCCTGACGGCGGCTCATCTGACTTTCTACCCTGGTTTCTCGGCATGGAGGATGCCATGTGGAACTGCGTCTCCTGCGAGATGTGGTCTGCCTATAAGATGAAGATGAAAACCCTCATTAGCAAATGCGTACCGGTCTTGAAGGTGGATGGGAAATGGGTTCGAAACCCCATGATCATTACCGACAAATACGTCGAAGATGGAGAAATCGTCTATGGCGAGTTCAAGACTGGGGAAAAGGGCAAAGAGGCAAGAGCTTTCGTAAAAGAGCATCAACCAAATGCGGACTTTGAGCTATTAGACAAAGAAGTTGACAAGATTATATGGACCTTTGCAAACCTCTTCCCTGCATGCCTGATCAAGTCCATTGACAGTGTCCGTGCCAAAAAGAAGTTCTTCTGGGATTACTCCAAGAACTACAACAGGCACTGGCTGGCCGCTAATATGACCGGTGAGGCCTTCTTAGGCTTCGGCGCCTTCAATACTAAGAGAATCACTGGTAAAGATACCATCGACTTTATCAAGTTCCGTCAGAACATTGCTGATATGAAAACCTGGGATATGGATATGTTCGCAGAAGTGCTTGGGACGCCCAAAGAATAAATAAAAACAATAAATAGTAGAGATGGGAAAAGAAAAAATCCAGAAGGTGACTTCTGGATTTTTTCTTTGAGAATTAGATGCTAAATAGATATCTGAAGGCATGTAAATCCGCAGTTGAACTGACGTGCAAATTTAAGTATAAAGATAATTGCTAAACCTGTAAGGCGGATTACTGAAAAGGGTTTTTGGGCTAACTAATAAGGTTTATTATAGATACCTTAGAAAGGAGAAAGCGATGTCCTATAAAAATATTAATGTCCGCATTGAAGGGGGACTGGGAACGATTACCCTTAACAGGCCTCCTGTGAATGTTCTTAATATTGAAATGATGAACGAAATAAATGATATACTTAAAGATTGGGTAGAAAAGAGGGATCTTAACGTAGTTTTATTTAATACAGAGGGAAAATGTTTTTCCGCCGGTGTGGACGTAGGAGAGCATATGGGTGATTTGGCACCTAAGATGATAGAGAGCTTCCACGGCATGTTCCGGCTGATGGATCAATTAGGTGCGGTCACTGTAGCTTCTGTCTACGGATCTTGCTTAGGCGGGGGGTGTGAGCTGGCAGTTTTTTGTGATCTGGTAATTGCCGATGATACCGCAAAATTTGGACAGCCTGAGATCCAGGTGGGAGTACTTCCCCCGATTGCTGCCCAGATAATGCCGCGGATTATTGGAAGAAAGGCTGCTATGGATTTGATTCTTTCAGGCCGGATTGTCTCTGCACAGGAGTCAATGGGTATGGGACTCATAAACAAGGTAGTTGCAAAAGGTGATTTATCTCAGGAAACCGATGAATTCATAAAGCCTTATCTATCTCTTAGTGCTGAGGTTATAAGCATTACAAAAAAGACTATCAAGGCTGGTCTGAGAGATGACTTTGAACCTTCATTAAAGGTTATTGAAGAGATATATTTAAATGAATTGATGAGGACAACCGATGCTCAGGAAGGATTAAAGGCTTTTTTGGAGAAGAGGACTCCTGAGTGGAAGAACTGTTGATTGCTTGAAACTCGAAACCCTGGCCCAGACCCCTGGCCCAGACCTGGCTTTGAAAGAGTAGGTTTATTTCTACAGATACCGTAATCTTTACAAGGCATGATACTGTTCCTGTGTTGTCGCGCCAGGGCGGGCTGGCATGCAAGGATTAGTTGTAGACTCCAAGCTCCAAAAATATTTCCGAAACAGGATCATTTTCCTGTGACGTCGCGCCCTTGGCCCAGACCTGGCATGCAATGCTTAGGCTGTATTGCCAGGACTTATAAATAATATAGACATTGCGATATTTGCCGAGGAAGTCGCGCCAGGGCAGGCAGGGCGGGCTTGAAACTTGTAATCCCGATTTATCGGGGTACCAAGTATCCAGTGAATCATGAAAAGATTTATTTCTTTACTTCTTATTATAGGTATTTTTGGCTGCGCTGGTAGTAAAGAACAGATAAGAGTTAGCAGTTATAAAAAACCGGCTATAGTATTGCCAAAAACAATGGATGGCCGTGTACCTAAATCATATTCGGTAAACGGGGTAGTATATTATCCTCTTCTGAGTGGAGAAGGGTTTGTTCACGAAGGCATGGCTTCATGGTATGGAAAGGATTTTCATGGAAAGAAAACTTCCAATGGTGAGATTTATAATATGTATGATAAGACTGCCGCACATAAAACATTACCCTTTGGAACGTATGTAAGGGTGGAAAATCTATCGAACCTAAAAGAGGTTATCGTAAGGATTAACGATAGAGGCCCTTTTGTTACAGGGAGGATTATTGATCTATCGTATGGTGCTGGTAGACAGATAGGATTGGTTGGCCCAGGAGTAGCAAAAGTACGTCTGGTCGCCTTATCAAGGAAGATTGGACGGATTAAATCAGGTAATGACTATGTGCCACTCGTAGAGGCAGCGGATTTTAGGAAAGGGGAATTTACTATACAGGTTGGCGCCTTTGAAAATAAAGATAATGCACTAAGATTAGTAGATCGCCTTAGAATTATCTTTAGTTACGTTACTATCACAACGTATGTGTCGCCTCAAGAAAAAGCTCTTTACAGGGTGAGGGTATCCCTTTCTAATGATTTAACCGAGGCCAATAAAATGGTTGATAAATTGAAATATCTTGGATTTTCAGAGACTTTTATTGTAGCGCTTTAGCCCTCATGATTGATTTTTTTCCGGAGAACACCAGAGGTCCGAAACACAACAACTTTTCTTGCTCGTAACTTTAGGTCTTCTTTGGTTTGAGGATTTCTTCCTTTTCGAGCTGCTTTATCTTTGACAATGAATTTCCCAAAGCCGCTTATGAGGAGATTTTCTTTTTTTGCAAGTGTTTGCTTGATTATTTCTAACAAACTTTCTACAATCCTTCTTGATTGGTTTTTGCTTAGACCCACCTGATTGTAAATATTATCTATGATCTTTTCTTTGGTTAAGGTCATGCAATATTCCTCCTTAATTTTCTGGTTTGTATTAATTTGTAAAACCACGTCCTCTGGATGTGGATTCTTTATTATTGAAAGCCAAATTTTTCTTTTAGTTTCTGGCAGACAACATCAGGGACAAGACCGCCAACAGCCCCCCCATAACTGGCTGCCTCTTTTATTATAGTAGAACTAGTATAGAGCCATTTGTAGTCAGTCATCATGAAAATTGTTTGTATATTTTTATTTAACTTCCTGTTCATTAATGACATCTGAAATTCATACTCAAAGTCTGAGAGGGCTCTCATTCCTCTTAAAACTATATTGGTTTTTTTGCCGTCCACGTAGTCAACAAGTAAACCATTAAAGGAGTCGACAAAAATCCTGTCATCGTTTTTAATTGATTCCTGTATAAGATCCACCCTCTCATCCAATGTAAAAAGAGTTTTTTTCATGGGCTTGGAGGCAACGGCAATGGTAATAGAATCAAACATGGTAAGAGCCCTTCTCACGATACTGAGATGACCGTTTGTTATAGGATCAAACGAGCCAGGATATATGACCATTTTGCCCATTTTATCTTTCCTCATAATTGGAGTAAAAACCTATTACTGTTGAGCCATACGATTTCGTTAATTTTAGCTGAAGGTTATAAAGATCGATAGGAAATGGATCATTGGCATTTTTTGATGATTCAACAACTATCCTGCTATCTTTCGCCAATAGTTTTTTATCTAGTAATTTATGAATCGTGGGCCTAATGTATCCTTTTCCATAGGGAGGATCAATAAATACCACATCGAATTGACCGCACCCAAGATCCTGAATATGGAGCAAACCATTCGGCAATTTCGCTCTTATAATCATTGAAAGCCCTTCATAGCCGCACATAATGAGGTTATTTTTTATTATAGCAAGGGCCCTGTGTGAGTTATCTACAAACACAGCGTTTTTGGCACCTCTGCTTAGGGATTCTATCCCTAAACTACCTGTGCCAGCAAATAGATCTAATACTCTAAGATCAGTTAATGTCTGGCCCAATATGTCAAATATAGATCCTCTCACTATATCTGAGGTAGGCCGTATAGTAACTCCTTTGACGTTTGCCAGCCGGCGGCCCCTGATCATACCGCCAGTTATTCTCATGATGTTTAAAGTTATTAGTAGCTAAAATGAGTTAACGTAAGTCTGAGGGCAACAATTTACTGAAATTACCCAAATTTTCATAATTTGTTTTTTATGCTTTCTTCACTTTTCTCGAGAGAGGAATCAATCATAGAATGAGCTCTCTTTGTAGATCTATGAGTGAGATGATAGAGCGTTATAAAAGGACCTGAGATCACATACATAGTAGAGAAAAGGAATAACATCAAAGCTGGCTTATACGCTACAACAATAAAGAGGAGTATGGTGGCTACCAGAACATTAAAGGGTTTTTTCTTAAAAAGCTCGAGCTCTTTAAAACTAAGATAATCAATTGTGCTGACCATAAGAAATGATAGAGAATAAATAGCACTTATGATAACAATATGTTTGTTTTCGGTAAGGCCATCTAAGGAATTTATAAAAAGCACAAAGGTAGCAATAAAGATAGCTGCTCCAGGAATAGGTAATCCTTTGAAGTGATCAGATTCAAGATTGTTTTTTTGAATGTTGAACCTGGCAAGTCTTAAGGCGCCGCAGATAACATACAGAAAGACAGCCAGCCAGCCAAATCTTCCAAATGATTTAAGGGACCACTCAAAGGCCAGCAATCCAGGAGCCACACCAAATGCAACTAGATCTGATAGAGAATCATACTCGATACCAAATTGACTCGTTGTATTGGTAAAGCGAGCAATTTTCCCATCTAATCCATCGAATATAGAAGCGATAAGGATAGCAATGGCTGCGGCATCATATCTGCCTTGGATAGCGGCAATGATGGCGTAGACCCCCCCAAATAGGCTACAGGAGGTGAATAGGTTTGGAAGAATGTATATTCCTTTTTTATTCCTCTTTTTTGATCTATTTTTTGTTTTCAGTCTCACTAAGATATCCTATAATCGTTTGACTAGCCTTAACTTTCTCACCTTTTTTAACCTTGATTTCGCAATCAGGGGGAAGATATACTTCAAGCCGTGAGCCGAATCTGATAAGGCCAAACCTCTGACCTGTTTCTACATAATCTCCCTTTTTAATCCAACAGGCGATCCTTCTGGCAACAAGGCCAGCGATTTGGACAAAGATAACCTTTTTCTTATTATCTGTTTCTAAAGTTACAATATTATGTTCATTGTAGACAGATGCTTTGTCTCTATTAGCTGAAAAAAATTTTCCAGGGTGGTAGGATAATTGGGCGATTTTTCCTTTAATGGGGATCCTGTTTATATGGGCATTAAAGATCGACATGAATATACTTATCTTTATTGCCTTATCTTTCAGCCGAGAGTCTCCATTATGTAGATTCTCAATTGATAGTACTGTTCCGTCTGCTGGCGTAAAAATTGCCCTTTCGTCATCTACATGTGTTCTCTCTGGATCTCGAAAAAAGTAGATAGTGAACAAGGTTGCTACCGCCATAGGAATAGCTAATAATTTCCAATTAAGAATGAAAAGTATAGATGTCAATACTATTCCAATAAGTATAAAGGGAATTCCTTCCCAGGCAACTGGCAGCTTATTGTTTATGCTTTTGTGGCTCAATTAGTAAAATTCCTGTAAAATTACGTGCTCTTTTTGATTGTAGCGTTTAATATAAATTTACGTATTTGTCAATATTACATTTAATGTAGTCGTTTATATGGTTCCCGATTATATCGGGACAGGTATGTTTTTTCAGTGAACCCTGCCCACCAGACTTATGGTGGTCCAGAATCCCTATTTCATCGGGGGCCCATAAACGAACACTAAAAAACCTATACCTTTTGTCTTTAGCTCACTTTCTTTGGTAGGCGAATATCTGCCCCTCTGAGATAAATGGGAACAAGTTCGTCTACATTGTCTGAACCACTTTTTTGAAGTTTTTTTAATCCCAGAATACCCAAAGATGAGGCCTTAAGGTTCCACAAATTTGCAGGCGCTAATATCTGGTTTTCCCTAAATTGTTGTTTTAAGATTGGCCCTTGATTACTAAAGTCATTTCCGATAAAAATTGTTTTGTTTTCAATTATTGAACTAAGGTCATTAATTTTTAGACATGTGTCTTCTTTACATCTTAATAAATAGCCATGAGCACTCCACTTAAATATAGCAGTAAATACCTCTCCTTTCCGTGAAGTTACAAGAGGGCAGATATCTTCATTTAAGTAAGGAAGTTGGCTGGCCATGGCTACTAAGGTGTGGATACCAGTTATTGGTATGTTCAGGCATTCAGAGAATCCTTTTGCAACAGATAGACCTATTCTAATCCCAGTAAAGCTCCCCGGCCCCAAGGCAACGATTAATCCGTCTATGTTTTGAGGCACAAGTCCAACCTTAACGAGCAGGTCATCAATGGAAGGCATTAGATTGCTGAAGTGACTTGGACTTGAAGGGAGGATGTATTCACCTGAAACAATTTCATCCTTCATTACTGCTACACTATACTGTTTGGTTGAGGTATTTATTGAAAGTAGATTCAAAATGCTCCATTTATTTGGTGATTATTCTTACTAGATCGTTGTAAAAGACGACGGCCATTAGTAGGATGAGAAGGAAAAAACCTATCTTCTGGGCCATCTCCCTTTTTTTAATACTTAAAGGTTTCCTTATTACAATTTCTATTAGAAATAAAAGTATTAGACCGCCATCTAGAACTGGTACTGGAAGAAGGTTTAGTATAGCGAGATTAATACTTATAACAGCCATAAAAGGGAGGAGATAGCTTAAATTTTCTCTTGCTATATCTCCTGTTAACTGTCCGATCATGATAGGCCCACCAAGTGTTTTAAGGGGAATAACCCCTTGAAATAGCTTTACAACTGTCAGGACTGTGAGTGCTGTTAATTCCCAAGTCTTTTTACCACCTTCCATAAGTGCTTGAAAGGGACCTAACTGTAATTCATTAATGTTTCCACTGGCTACAATTCCTATAAGTGGTGATTTAATCTCTTCGCCAAAAATGTTTTTAACAATTTCCTCTTTAGGAGAAACGATTGTTGAAATCCTTTTATTGCCTCTTATGATTACCATGTGTAGGTCCTTGTGAGGACTCTTTTCTATGAATTTTTTTATATCACCCCATTTATTTATTTTTTTGCCATCAATATATTCGATAATATCACCTTTTAATATTCTGGATTTATCAGCAGGGGAGTCGGGCCTTACTTGGCCAACTTCGGGGATCATGATAGGGTAGCCTGATATCAGGAAAATGCCACTAAAAAGAATGAAGGCCAAGAGGAAGTTAAAGATAGGACCAGCTGCTGCAATAGCAATTCTCGTTACTACAGGCTGTTTAGAAAAGGATCTGTGTGCCTCTTCTAGGATTATTTCTTCATTATTCTCTTCTCCTAACATCTTAATGTAACCACCAAGAGGAAAGGCTGAGATGATATATTCAGTTTCTCCCATTTTTTTTCCCATAACTTTAGGACCAAAGCCGAGGGAAAACTTAAGGACCTTCACGTTGCATAATTTGGCAATCAGAAAGTGCCCTAACTCGTGGAAAAAGATCAAGACACCAAGCACGACGATAAATGGAATTATATAATATAACACGGTGCTCATAATTTAAGCTTCGCTCCACTTTACTTTGCAATGGCAATGACAGGGTATTGGATCAAAAGACATTTTCTTTTTACACATTCCATTGTGCCAAATCTCCATTATCGCATGTGTGAAGCAATAAAAAAGGGAATTGTTTGAAATCTAGCCTGCCCTGTTAAGTAGGGCTACTTTAAGAAATTTAACAGGGTGAAAATTTTACACTGCTTCAAATTTTAAGTAGATAATTAAAAAGCGTAATAAATTATTTAATATCAAATAGTTGCTGAAATTTCCAGAGTTTATTTTCTCACCATCTCCCTTAGGATTTCTTTTGCCCTCGATTTAGCCCATTGATCTGCCTCAATTGCTTGCTCAATGCTATTTAAGGGAAAGGTTTCGTGTTTCTCCATTGTTTTTTCAATAAGTTGAGGAATTTCCAAAAAACCTATTTTTCCTTCCAAAAAGGCGTTAACACCGATTTCATTAGCTCCATTTAATACGGCTGGCATGCTTTCTCCTATTTTTCCTGCAGCAAGGGCTAGGCATAGACATCTAAATCTCTTTTTATCAGGTCTTCCAAAACTCAATGTTTCTATATCTATAAGGTCCAATGATGGCAGCTCAACTTTAAGATGCCTAGGGTAAGAGAGGGCATAGGATATTGGTATTCTCATGTCTGTAGGGGCCAGCTGTGCGATGATAGAGCCATCCATATACTCAACCATGGAATGAATAATACTTTGGGGGTGGAGAAGGATTTCTATTTGATCCATCTCTACATTAAAAAGCCATTTCGCTTCGATTGCCTCCATTCCCTTATTCATCATAGTTGCTGAATCTATACTTATTTTGCGACCCATTTTCCATTTTGGATGTTTTAATGCCTCTTTTGGGGTAACCGTGGACAATTTTTCTATAGGGGAATCTTTGAATGGACCACCAGAGCCCGTTAGGATGATTTTTTTCAGATCTTCTCTGCTGTGTCCTTGGATAGATTGCTGTATTGCACTGTGTTCACTGTCAATAGGAAATATATTTACACCCGACTTTTTTGATTCGTTTATCAGCAAAGATCCTGCCATTACCAATGTTTCTTTATTGGCTAACGCCACGTCCTTGCCAGCAGTGATAGCGGAAAATGTTGGAAGCAGACCAGCAGATCCTGTCATTGCTGTTATAGCTATATTTACCTCTGAAAGGGAGGCAATTTCACTATAGCCTTTGGTACCATAGAGTATTTCTATGTTTGTGGCATTGTTTAGTTTGCTTTTTAGCTCATTGGCGAGATGAGAATTAATAACTGCTGCAAAAAGTGGTTTAAATTCCTTTATTTGGTTAAGGAGAAGGTCTATGTTTCTTCCTCCACCGAGTGCAATAATCCGGTATCTGTCTGGATTATTTCTAATAATCTTGAGTGCATTCGTCCCTATATAACCAGTAGAGCCCAGCAGGCATATATTTTTCAAAGAAAATAGCTCCTTAGAAAACCTGTTGTAAATGGTTAGTAATTTGTTGCAAAGGACAACAGACGGTCTTAGGCAATCCCTAATAATTTAAATATACGTACAGAACTGGGACTGCAAAAAGTAGGCTGTCTATTCTGTCTAGCATACCTCCATGTCCCGGTAAAATCTTACCGCTATCCTTTTTATTTGATGTTCTTTTTAGCATAGATTCTGCCAAGTCGCCAATCTGTCCACTGATTCCTAGTACTATACCTACTATCATAATAGAGATAACAGACAAAGAAGTAAAGAATACATAACCAAATAGACCAGCACATGCGATATTTCCTATCAGGCCTCCTATTGTGCCTTCCCAGGTCTTTCCAGGGCTGATCTGGGTTAATTTATGTTTTCCAAAAAATTTTCCACAATAGAAGGAACCAGTATCACCAGCAAAAATAACAGCCAGGATGAAAAAGATCCACATGCGGCCCTGAGGAAGTCTCGCGATTATTGCAAGAAGGGCCAGAGGTAGACAGATATAAAATGGCCCCATAATTACGTTGGCAATATCACCGATTTTGTGGTGACTTTTCGGATAGGTGAATATAAAAAAGGCTAACGGAAAGATAACAAAAAAGGGAAATAGTGCAATATAGTGGTGACTGTTAATGAGGATAGAAAAAAAAAGGATGGTGGTTAAGACATAATTAGAGAAGACAATTTTTTCCGCTATCTTAGGCTTTATTAGTGCATAAAATTCGTTCAAACTTATTAATGCTGCAAACAGAATTAAAATGATAAAGACCCATAAAGGGGCTTTCCCTATGACTCCAATAAGAAAAAGGATTGCTATGAAGGCTGTTATTACCC
Organism: Desulfatiglandales bacterium; assembly: GCA_035529575.1. GTDB lineage: Bacteria > Desulfobacterota > DSM-4660 > Desulfatiglandales > B25-G16 > B33-G16. The sequence continues at coordinate 3,416 of DATKWM010000066.1, read as the reverse complement.
TCTTCATATGCGTTGTCATATTTTATACTTTTTTTTAGGTGGAGTTATCTCTTCTCCAGTGGACCCGAAACGTCTTTCACGTTTTTGGTAATCAAGAAGGGCTTCCAGGTATCGCTCCCTGTGGAAATCTGGCCATAGAACAGGACTAATAAAGATCTCTGTATAGGCTATTTGCCACAGAAGAAAGTTACTTATTCTATATTCCCCACTTGTTCGTATAAGTAAATCTGGGTCTGGGATATTAGAGGTATAAAGATAGTGAGATAAACGTTCTTCTGTAATCTGCTTGATATTTAATGTAGCCTTTTCTATGTCTTTTAGCATATTTTTTACAGCCCATACAATTTCCTGTCTTCCTCCGTAGCTCAAGGCAAGGGTGAGGTTCATCTCTTTATTGTGTGCAGTTTTTTCTATTGTTTGCCACAGGGTTCTCTGAACCTCTGGTGGAAGTTTTTCTGTTTGCCCAATTGATAATAGCCTGATCCCATTATCGAGCATTTCCTTTGATTCAGTCGTAAGGTAGCGAGTTAGAAGATTCATCAAGGCCTTGATTTCATATTGAGGCCTTTTCCAGTTTTCCTCGCTAAAGGCATAGAGAGTGAGCCATTTTATGCCTAATTCCCTACTAGTTTTGACAACATCCCTTACAGATTCTATACCTTTTTGATGGCCAATAATCCTGGTAAGACCTCTTCTCTTTGCCCATCGGCCGTTACCATCCATTATAATAGCCACATGCTGAGGTAATTTATCTGGGTTTAATCGTTCCATTTGTGGGGCTTATAGTAAGAATGTGAGAGGATAATGTAATGATTTTAAAGATAGTGAGAATCAAAATTCGAGTATTTCCTGCTCTTTTTCTTTTCTGATTTCATCTATTTTTTCAATGAATTTATCAGTAATCTTTTGTACTTTATCCTGATATTTATAAATCTCGTCTTCTGATATTTCGCTTTCCTTTTTTAACTCTTTTAACATCTCGTTTGCCTCACGGCGCTGGTTCCTTATGCTCACCTTACTCTCCTCGGCCATTTTTTTGGCCATTTTCGCAAGCTCTTTTCTTCTCTCTTCTGTTAATGGAGGTATTGAGATCCTAATCAGTTTTCCATCATTCACAGGTGTGAGGCCAAGTCCAGATTTCAGTATGCTTTTCTCAATATTGCCTATGATGGATTGATCCCAGGGCTGGATAGTTAAGAGTCTGCTTTCCGGGATGCTAATAGAGGATATTTGATTTAAGCGCATCTGGGTTCCATAGCATTCAGCTTTTATACCCTCAAGAATAGAGACCGAAGCCCTCCCTGTTCTCATCTTTTTGAATTCTTGATTCAGGGACTCAGCGGTTTTTTCCATTTTTTGGCGCGTCTCTGATAAGATCTCATCCTTCATTGCTTTCTCCTGCTATCAGGGTTCCCACCTTGTGACCAGCGACAATTTTTTTGATATTCCCCCTTTTGCCTATATTAAAAACAATAATGGGGACTTGCTGTTCCATAGCCATAGATATGGCGGTTAAGTCAATTACCCCAAGCTTATTTTTTAATACCTCCTCATAACTAATTGTGCTAAATAGCTTAGCATCTGGCTCTTTGGATGGATCCTGATTATATACACCATCGACTTGAGTAGCCTTAAGAATAGCTTGAGCATTGATTTCCATAGCCCGTAAGGTGGCAGCAGTATCTGTAGTGAAGTAAGGATTTCCAGTGCCTCCTCCAAAAATCACAATCCTTCCTTGATCTAAATATCTAAGCGCTCTTTCCCGAGTATAGGATTCTACCACTCTTTCTATTTCTAGAGCGGTCATAACAGTAGATGGAGAACCAGCTTGGTTTAGAGCTTCATTTAAGGCAAGTGCATTTATAATAGTAGCCAACATCCCCATATAATCAGATGTTACCCTTTCAATACTATATTCAGAGGATTTTATTCCCCTGAAAATATTACCACCACCTATTACAATGCCTATCTGTACACCAAGCGTGTGAGTTGAATGGATATCAAAGGCAATATTCTTGAGAGTCTGGGGATCTATACCACTTGTTTTATCTCCCATCAGGGATTCGCCACTTAACTTTAATAGGATCCTTTTATAATGGGTGGACCTCTGAGATTTTGGCATGGTATTGTTTTTCATTCCTCTCCTTCACTGAGAGAACTTGTCCTGAACAAAGTGAAGGAGGATAAGTTAACTCATTACTCGAATATTGCAATCGGGGTAAGCCCCTAAAATCGGTATGCTTTATCCTAAGTGCTTCGATTCGCAAATACTATAACGTGTTCTAATGAGTATAATCTTTGCGATTGTCTTCGACCCAGAGCGACTCGACATGAGCTCGTCGACATGTCTCAGACCGAAGGGCTCACTCGGCCCCTAACTTAAACCTGATGAATCTTTTGATAATAATATTTTCACCAGTTTTAGCCTTCAACTCATTAAGAAGGTCTTGAATAGTTATATCAGGGTCTTTTACATAGGCTTGATTTAAGAGACAGGCTTCGGAGAAAAATTTCTTTAACTTTCCCTCAACAATTTTTTCCACAACCTTTTCTGGCTTGCCTGATTGAAGAGCTTGATCACTATATATTTCTTTCTCTCTTTCCACTATCTCTGAGGGCAGATCCTCAGGAGAGATAGAGATTGGATTTGTTGCTGCTATATGCATGGCCAAATTTTTTGAAAAATTCGTAAAATCTTCTGTTTTGGCGCTGAAATCAGTCTCACAATTTACCTCTACAAGAACACCAATTTTTCCTCCCATATGCACATAAGACTGAATTTGGCCCTCTGAAGCAATCCTGCCCTCTCGTTTCTGGGACTTTGCGATACCTTTTTTTCTTAATATATCAATAGCCTTGTTATTATCTCCACCTGCCTCCCGAAGGGCATTTTTGCAATCCATTATGCCTACACCTGTCGTTTCTCTGAGTTCTTTTACCGACTGAATTGATATTTTCAATGTGCCTTCTCCTTTTGATAAGCCCGAGGCTTATTTACCTTTATGGGCCTCTGGATCATTGTTAGAATTCTTTGCGTGCCTCGTTAAATAAGTTCCCTGATAAGAGATTTCATTTGTAAGCTATTTATTTAACGGGGTGAACACGGGATAAATGGCCGTATGTGCTAAGAAAGTTTATTATTCCGTTTGAGTTTGAATTTTCTCAGGCTCTTTGGCCCTTGATGGTTTAACGGATTTATGTTTCTTAGTTACTACTATAACTTCAGGTCCTTCCGCACTTTCTTCGGTAGGTGTAATTGCTTCTTCCTTAATTTTTTCTAATTCAGTTTCTTTCTTTATCTCAACTTCCTCTTCAGCCCTTAGTTTTTCCTCTCTCTCCTTATGTCCTTCAATACAGGCATCAGCAATAATAGAGGTTAATAGCCTGATGGATCTTATAGCATCATCATTTCCGGG